>JADILV010000074.1 GCA_017695115.1 Candidatus Cryptobacteroides avicola
CAATCCGGGTTCCGGTATCCTTATCCCCGCCAGACCGATCCGGACCGGACGTCCAGTATACTATCCTGCCTTTTTCCGTCTGCAGCGTTTTCTTCTCCATACTCAGTTCCGCGCATTTCCTGTTTTCTGCAGTTCCCATTCTTCTTTCGTGATCTTCATGAAATGTTCGGTGCGGATGTCGCCCAAAGGGGAGGTATTGCCCTCTTCTGTGTGGTGGAAGCGGAAGCCGCATTTGTCCATCACGCGACGGGACTTCGTGTTTCCGTCATAGTAGCCGCACCAGACAGCCGACATGCCCAAATCTTCGAAACAACGCTGCAATAGACACCGCACCGCTTCAGGTATCAGTCCTTGTCCCCAGTAGGGCCTGCCTATCCAGTAGCCGATCTCACCCTCGTCCGCCTTCATTTCCGCACTATGCAGCCCTTCTCCGGACATTATACCCGCACTTCCGACAGGCTCTCCGGTCTCTTTCAGGACCACGGCATAGGTTTCCGGGGCTGAAAATATCGTGCGAATCACATTCAGGCTGTCTTCTACGGACGTGTGAGGTGGCCAGCCCGAAATAGGCCCGATTGCAGGATCTTGAGCATATTTATATAAGGATTCTGCATCAGACTCTTGCCAAGGACGCAACACAAGCCGTTCTGTAACTATTTCTTTATTCATGATGCAAGTTCAAATGTATTTGAAAGTCCGACTTTAATTTCACTCCGCTTCTCCTGTTCCCTTTTTCCGCCTCGGTCCTTTCATCCGACCTCTGTTAAGCTCGACATTGTACTTGTCGAGTATTCGGAAAATGGTACTTCTGCTGGAGTAATGGGTTACCCACATTATGTCGTCAATGGTATAGCCGCTGTTGTACATATCTACTATTGTCTTTTCCCGTTCGGCCCGGGACAAAGACTTGGTAGTTTTTGCGGGTTTCATGATATTCTGCTGGAATTGCATTACATGCAAGGAGGACCTTCTCAGGGCGGCAGCCTCTTCCGGAAGGGAACCTACCATCGCAAGCACATCGGCGGCTGTGGTGTCTTTGAACAGTTCATTTTTCGTATCAATCCTGTCCTGAATGGAAATCAGTCGGACTACCTTGATCCTGCACATCTCCAAACAGGCGGAAAGCTCGCGCACGCCACGGACTGCATTGCTGAATTTAGATACCACGAGCACATCGCCCCTGTCAAGGGTGTACATGAGCTGTTTCCACTGAGGCCGCATCACTTCGTGGTCGGTGCCCTCTTCGATTACCTGTACACATCCGAACTTCAGCATCCATTCTTTGTCTGCCTCGAATGAGTCATAATGATTAGCCTTGTATATGTATCCGATTTTTGCCATTGCCTTAAGCATGAAAATAATATCCGGTGCAAAGATAGTATTTTATCTGTATGAAATCGAACTCAGTCGGAATTATTTAAGAAATCGCACTATAACAGTATGTTTTTCTTTCACTTGTTTTCATTGTAAATCAAACTATTATGCGCGAAAGAAAATAATTGTCAAATTATGATTTTATGTGCTGGATTGTAGCAAATATTATATAGTTTTGCGTCGTTTTAGTTTGAAATCATAGTATGAATTTTTTAAAATCATATTCAAAAACGGCACATCTTTTTGCCGGATTTGTTGCCGCCTCGGTAGCCGTATCAATGTCCGTATCGTGCAGCAAGAGCAACGGCAGCGGAAAAGTGTCAATACAAGATGACCCTGTCGGTACATACGGAAAGTTTCTGACCGAAATCAAAGGACGGGACAGTCTTTCCACGGATGAACTTGCAGGACAAATCGGCCGATGGCAGACACTCAGGGATTCCGTCTTTTACTATGCGATACGGGATACTGCCGGCAATCCACATTCCATCCGGATCAGATCAACTGCAACCGCCAGCCTTTCCTATCAGATTCATTATCGTATCCACATTCACGGTAGCTGTCGTTGAAATACGACGCGGGCATAATCCGAATTTTGTGAGTATTAAGCCTTTGAGAGTATCGCGCGACTGCTGCACTTTATTCTCTTTATGGAAGTGCCAGCCATCGACCTCGATTGCCTGAAGAGGCTGCTTGGTAAGAGTGTTGTAAATCAGGAAGTCAACATGTGTGAGAGGATTTGACGCGAATGCCTTTTCCTGCTCATCCAAAAGCGACCAGTCAGCAATCAGCCTTGCCAATGGATAATGGCATAAGACGCATGTGTTTGTCTTCCCGAGCTTCGCAATGGCAGCAATAATCGTATCATACATGATGTTTTCGGACAAATATTCCGACACGGCCGGATGAGACTTTCCATATGCCAGCCTTTCTTCAGTATATTGGCTGTAAAGCAGATCAAACACCGAATGCAGCTTGCTGTCTTTGACTTCAAAATTGTTATAGCGGATATATGCGATAAGCTGGGCCAGATTCGAGTCCTGCGGCATATCGTTGCCGTTTGTAACTATGCATAAATGGGTTTTCGCCCTGGAAATAGCCACATTAAGCAGATTGGGGTCATCCGAGAACTCGGTAGGAGAATTATCAACTGTACTTAAGATGATTGTATCGCATTCCCGGCCCTGATATTTGTGCACGGTACTGGCTATATCCTTGCCCAAAGCCTTATTGATTTCCCCTGCCTGTATCCGGTACGGAGTAATGATGCCGACACTGCCTTTTCCTGCGTATTCGGGCATTACTTCCTGTGCTATGACATCTATTTCCCGTTGATTGAAATGTCCTCTTGCATGATTACCTTTTACGGTCCGCACTACCTGCAGCACTTTTTCCTCGTCATGGTCAGCAGTCATGGCTACCAGTTCGCCATCATAAAACCTTTCATTGCAAAACTCTATGATTTTAGGATGACAACGGTAATGCTCTCTCAACAATGTTACAGGAGCATCCCTGAATATTTCCACACAGGATTGCAGGAAACTGTGCGTGGCGGCATTGTATCTGTCATCAACTCCATAGGCTGATTGAATGGCTGTCAACGCCTGTTCCTCTTCTCTGCTGACAACATTGGGAAGCTGCTTGTCATCGCCTGCAATTACGGCATTCATGGCACATGACAAGGCCAGCGCTCCTGTCTTTATGTCCACCTGGGACGCCTCATCCATAATCACATAATCGAAAACCATATCCGGGCTGATACAGCTTTTGGCTGAATAGGTGGTACTGAGTACGACAGGATATTCCCTCAGGAAATCTACGCTTCTCGATTTGATATTTCTGAGCGTGAATTTCTGTCGCCTGCAGTCTTTATAGCGTTTTGCAATCCTGCTCTTCAATAACAGAAGCGAGGATGAGCGCAATTCTTTTGTTTTCTGAGCAATATCAATTGTCTGCAGGATAGCAGCAATAGAGTCCAATTCCTGCTGAACTTCCGTCTTTCTGGAAGAATAACAGGCGGATTCAAGGCATGAAATCACAGACGAAGGCGGCAGATTGAGGAAAGAAAACATCTTCATATCCAGCCTGAACGCCCATCTCAACCGGAACCACAGACCTGGCCGGGACGCTCTTTCGATTCTTCTCTTATAAGAGTCGAGAACCCTCATGAGCAATGAAGATCTTTTGCCATTCAGCCATTCATAAGCGGCATATCCTTCCTGAAGCATATCATTATACTTCATTTCTTTTAATAACGCATCATATTCAGCCTTCAGCCGGGCATGACGCATCTGGGCATCAAATCCCTGCGACACTGTACGGAGCAGGTCCATTGCCTTTTGCCTTACAGGACATTCATCAATCATCCATCCGGTCATGTCCGGATATTCTGGCTGACCGGCTATGAATTCCTCCTTATTCTGTACGCTGCCCAGCTTGGCCACGATGAAACCCAACCCCTCCCCTTCCAGTTTCTCCAAGACATTTTGTACCGCTGAATTATTATTGGATACAACCAGTACTGTTTTATCTGCCATCAGCAAATTCGAGATGATATTCAGGATTGTCTGTGTCTTACCTGTCCCAGGCGGACCTTGTATGATGCTGACCTGATGCGTCAGGGCTGCTTCAACAGCTGCCTTCTGACTGGCATTGCATCCGAAAGGATAATATATCTGTGATGGCCCGTAATATACATTCAACCCGGCTTTTCCACCGAGATATTGCGCCAATGGGACATTATCTCGTCTTACATCCACCAAATCATACTGTCTGGAAAGAATACTATCATCATCCTCGGTAAGCAGACCTGTTTCATCAGCCAATTTCCGGAGATACTCCCATACAGAACCGCCATTCTTATCAATCGGAGTCCGGGTAACATAAACATCCGTATTTTCAAGACTCTCAGAATAACCATTTGCATATGTTACGCGATAAAAAACATTCCAGCCATCCGTAAAGCGAAGCAGTTCACTAACATTCGTAATATGTCGGTTTTTGATATACAGACCCTTTTCCCCAAGATCTATCGTCTCAGGATCTTTAAGATAAAGCAACCTTGAATGATTGTAATTGAATACACGCGAAGACGATGAGAAACGTACCCTCCAAAGGCCGTTCCTGCCTGCATTTATCGAAGCGACCTGTTCGGTAATAAACATCCGTTTCTCTCCGCATCGCTCCAGATCGACAATCATATATCGTCTTGCATCCATAATTGCATAATCACAGAAAAGTTCAAAAGGAACATCCATTTGCAATTTAGCAAAAAATCAGCAACGCATCCTCATAATTAAGCCCGAATCATCTAAGTGTACGGACAAAATGCGAATCATGAATTTCAGAGGATTGAACATTGCATGTTTTTATTAATTTTATGGCAAGGAAAATATAAGAACGATTGAATAGCCCATGCAAGCCGATAGCCATAAAGTGCCGTTTTTCAATAAGACACTGAACCTTAAGGTTGGACTGAATCAGTTAGGTCTCAGAAATGCCGCAGAAGCATTGTTTACATCGTTATTGCCTGGATTGAACAATGTATCAGAAAGAATACGCTATTATTCATTCTATTGCTGGATTATCGGCGAATTCTACAAGAGGGATGAAGGATTTACTGATAAGGAGTTCTACAGGTTTATCCGGTATGCAGAGTATCTGCTGGCTCTGATACATTCCGGAACAGATGGAATTGATGGTATCCCGGGCATTACCTATGCACTGAACGTCCGTCCCAAAAGCCATGAGTTCAATCTGCAATCAGGGACATATAATTCCCAGGGAAATACGAAAAGAGACACATACTGGGCCAATGCCGGCGGCATATTCAAACAGTACTACGCCTCCTCTCTCAAAGATATTGCGTTACTTAAGGAAAATACCGGCAGATCGTCTGTCATGAACATATCGAAAGAAAAAGGTCTGGTCAACGGCCATATGCTCGCTGAAGCCTTTGCCAGGAATGTCGGGAAAGACGGGCAGAAATTCATGGAAATAATCAGACGTGGAACTGTCACATCCGATGAGTTGGATTCACTTGAGCCATCGTTCAACATGAGGAAGTTCCCCACACAATCAGATGAAAGGGACCTGATGATAGAGATGCTGCTGCAGAAGGACTATCCGGCTACAGAATCCGAGTCCTGTTACAGGAAGTCCACCATCTGTCATTTTCTCAGGCATTTTTCCCGGCATGGGACAAAAGATGATTTTACACGGTATATGTATGATGAGTTCATCAGCGGACACTATGATGACAATTGCATCCTCGGATGGTACAGATATCACGTAAACGATAACTGGCAATACCAGTGCTCCGTAATCCTTGTTGCGTTTTTGAATCAGCTGGCCGGGAATCCGGACTGGCAGGAGGCATCAGTCGCAGCCGAGGAACTTGCTTCATCAATCCTGACTGATCTGGGCAGTGAATACGGAAAGTCTACATTAGGGGAAGTCTGCAGCAGTATCGGGCATGACAGGATTGTGACACCGGCCCAACATGGAAATCTTGATACGGCAGCCGCCCCTGCAGTTGTCAATCTGCTCGGGATGTACAATAGTAATAAAGATCTCAGGGACATAAGACCGGATTACAGGGAAGCCTTTCCCAGGGCTATGAATCATGATTTCTTCACATTTATGGATGAAATAGACAATTGCCTTGAAACCGGCTTTCAGGAATGGCTCAAGGATTTTATTCTGACCGGGATTATCCATTGCCATTATAAGGTGGCGCTGAGAAAGTATCTGCAGACTGGCATTGCCTCACAAAAATTCATCTATGAGAACGGCATGATAAGATTCCTGAATTGGAGTGAAGCCACACATACTGCCCCAAGGACGGATACTTTATTTGAATTCCTGTCCGACCTTGAACTTATCGACGGGAAAGGAATAACAGAAAAGGGCGAAAAGGTCCTGAAAAGACTTAAGGAGGAGGAAATGTGCAGACATTAGAGGAAAATATCTTTGATCTGCTTGGTAACGGAAGTACATCGTACCATTCAGCAATCATTACGTCATATACATTTGACCTTTATTTCTTTGCCAATTATTATATGCCACAGATGAGGAGCAGGGGCATAAGGAATATTGTGGTACTGATAGATTCCACCCAGTATGATACAATCATGGAGGACAAGGAGAGTCCCGGAGGATTTCGCAATGATTTTGCATTGCTACGTGTGCAGAACAGGACCAATGGGGTATTCCACCCGAAAGTGTCTCTTTTTATCGGCGAAAGGCAGGCATTGGCACTGGTCGGTTCCGGAAATCTCACATACAGCGGCATGGCTCACAACAAAGAATTATGGGGTGCCTTCTGCGCAAAAAGCAAAGATACAGATGAGGCTTCCATTATAAGTGATGTATGGAATTATCTGTCGGATATCATCGTATCCTCAGGTTCAAAAATCGCAACGCAGCAATTGGAATGGTGCAGATCCTGTTCTGATGCAATAAAGGATTTTGAATCAATGGGATACCGGGAAGGATATAAACCCAGATTCCTGTTTCCGAGACCTGGAAAAACAGTCTTTGACCAGATTATGTATATGATAGACACCGATGTAAGGACAATAAAGATAATCGCACCATATTATGATTCAGAGGGCTCATTGATAAATGCATTGAAGAACAGGTATAATCCTGATATGATAAAATGTGCAATTGATGAAAGCTATGGATATGTCCCGGCAAAGATGAAGTATGACAATAATATCCGATTCTTCCATTGGCATGATGTCTTCTGTAGCGAGAATCAATTTGAATCCGCCAAGAAACTGCATGCAAAAGCCATTCAGTTCGAGACATCTGCCGGCAATTATCTTCTGCTCGGCAGCTCCAATGCTACCGGCGCCGGTTTCGGATTGAACAGACATTGCTACAATGATGAAGCTGACATCATTATCCATTCTTCGGAAGATGATTTCTTTGAGAGACTCGGAATCAATTTCAATGATGACCTTAAAAAAGCTATAACCGACTTCCACTCCGGCAGGAAATTTCCTGCCAGGACTGCAAATGAATCATTCCCATGCCATATAACTCTGTGTGAAAAATACGATGGCAAACTTCATATATCATTTGACAACGATATTCCAGACATTAAGATACGGGTGCACTTTGATGAAGGGTATAAAGACCTTGATTTTTCAGAAGACGGAATCGAAACCGATGAGTCATGGAAAATCCGGTATGTGGCGGCAGTATCGGACAACATGGAGATTTCCAATAAGGCCCTTGTACTGGATTACGCAGATTTAGCGAAACGTGACCCGGACTCCAGGTTGTCAAAGATCGAAAGCCTGTTCCGTTCAGATAACAATAACGGTTGGGATAACAACATTGCAAAAGTGCTTTCCTATGTGAATCTTGACATTGACGATATGAACCGCCATGCAAGTGTACATGACAGCGCCATTCATTCAAGGGACAGGACAGGAACCGTAATCGGCAAGGAACAGTTCGACAACACTGTTTTCACCAAGAGTCCCTATACAGGTCCATATTCCTTGAATATGCATATCCTTGACCAGATACAGTTCTTTGTCTCCAATCAGCAAGAGAATTATGACGAAATCGACGAGACTTCCAGCCGGAAAGATATCGTGAGCGGCAATGCTCAAGATTGCAGCCAGGAAAGGCAAATCAACAGGACATACTCAGACAGGACTGAAATCATGGGCTATCTGAAAAGACTGAAATGCCATTACGATAGGCTTGCCAAAGACTTCGACAATCAGGATGAATTCTACCGGTTGCAATCTAAAGGAGTGTATTTCAGGAATCAAATCACATGCAATGACTATTCATACATCCTGATTGCCCTGATGCTTATCTTCCATAGATTGGCATATCCTGTCAAAGGAGATGAAAACAGCATCAGGTATATAAGATATTGCACAGAACTGACAGGCCGCTTCATGATGATATACAGGGCTGGATATCCCGTGACAAATGATTACACATACATGAAACTGGAAGAGATGCACAGGAACTTCTTTGTGTATTCTCTGTTGATATTATCTGCCGGCAATATGAATAAGGATACAGTCGGGGTATGGGCTATGAATCTAATGGAGACATTTAAGGATGACACGGCAAAGCTCATGAGCTGCTACAATGATTATCTCAGGCTTTCTAATGAATACAGGAGCCTGATGAATAAACACTCCGCCGAGGCGATTGAAAAAGCCAGGGCAAGGTATCTTGACTATCTTGAATCCATAGCTGCCGGCGGAAATATCGAAACCATATCCAAATACCAGAGGAATTTTTATTTCCATAAAGAGAAATTCGGATTTATCTTCTGTAAAGAATCATACAGAGCCACACAGGAATACTATCGCCTCAAAGTGATATATCCCGGAATAAAAGATGAAACGACCTTCATCAACAACCTGCCGAAAATCAAGAAAGCGTGAATGCGGATACAGATCCTTATTGTCTGTAAATCCCCCCCCTCATTTCCGCATGCTTCCTGCCGGACTGAGACTGGCGGCGTGCCAGCTCTGGAGCGAGACGGACAGCAACGAGAGCAGGAGGACAAGGACGCCTGCGCCGGCAAACAGCCACCAGTCGGGACCGGCCTTATAGGCAAACCGCTGCAACCATGTGTGAAGTATCAGCCATGATACAGGAGCAGCCGCAATGAAGGCAATGGCGATATAGCGGATGAAATTGATATTCAGAATCCATGCTATGTCGAATGCCGAAGCTCCATTGACTTTCCTGATGGCGATTTCCCTGGTACGGCACCGGATTATGAAATCCATGAAGACAATCAGCCCAAGCATTGTGACTATTAGACATAACGCAGTGAATATCATCATGATATTTCTTGCATTATACTCATTGCGATACTGGTCATGAAAAATCCCGCTCAACAGGACGAAATCGCTCTCCCTGTCAGGATAGACTTCTTTCCAGATTTCATCCAATGCCCCGGATGCCTCTTCCATACGGCCGGAATCCAGACGTACCATCAGGACAAACTGAAAGAGATTCCGGTGCATCATGACCAGAGGGATATTCTGCTCATACACCCCCGTATAATTGTAATCATCAGTCACACCGGCTATCACTCCCCTGTCAATATAGCCGAGCGAACCATGGCGTATTTCAAGCGGCTGTCCGACAGCCTCCTCAGGAGAGGAAAACCCCAAGGCGGCCATCGCACTATGATTGACGACATATTCCTCACTCCGTCCGGAAACCGTTCTACTTCCGCCATAATCCATTATCATCGAGACCTCATCTTCAAGACCGTAAGACAACGGAGAAAAGCCCTTTCCTGCAAGTAACGGGATTATGCATCTGCCTGCACATGCCTGCCGAAAGGATGACAACTGAAATCACTATGGCATACTGGATAGAGAACATCCAGCGTATGTCCCTGTATGACAGCCGTGACGGTCTTGCGTTGTCTGCCACATTGAAAAGACCTGTAGCGGCGATATTGCTGACTGCAGGAATAATGGATACGGCAACCACAGCGACAATGAACAGCAGGATAATGGCTGCCGTACCTGCAAAGTCCATCCGGCACTGTACCGTACCGCTCCATAAAATAAATCAATATGATTGCGCAATTTGGCCTTACGGCCACATATACTGTTGCGCCTCTGCATAGCAACGAATCACATTTTGATTCATAACTCTGACGTCTTGGCTAGGCGGAATTGTTCTGACGGCGTGGCCGCCCGTGGCCTCGTGAACGGGTCGAGGCCCGGCTTGCCGGGAGGGATAGCGCCAAAGGTGCGTACCGTCAGGACAATTCCGCCTAGCCCTCTCGGCATAGCAAATACATTTGCTATGTGCTCGGCTTCTGCGTAATTTGGCCTGTCGGCCATATATACGGTTCACGCCTCGGCAATGAAAATTGAACAAGTTCATTTTCATTACTCTCGGCTTCTTTCTATATTTGTTCTGCGGAATCAGATTCCAATCATGGAACGGCCGGATAGTATGGAAAATATAATGAAAAAAGTCACACTGGTATCCCCGTCGGACGGGCTGGAAATCAGTGTACTCACATGCACTCCGCAAAAGGGGGCCAGAGGCATCGTGCAACTCGTACACGGAATGTGCGAGCATAAGGAGCGGTATATACCGTTCATGGAATTTCTTGCAGAGGAAGGCTATGCAAGCATAATCCACGACCACAGGGGACACGGGGAATCCGTAAGGTCATCCGAGGATCTCGGCTATTTCTATGAAGGCGGCTACATTGCTCTCATCGACGATATAAAGGCAGTGAACAGCATTGCAGGAAAAGAGAATCCCGGACTGCCTGTCGTCCTGATGGGACACAGCATGGGCTCCATGGCCGTCCGCTCATATCTGAAGCGATATGAAGATACCGTCCAGGCCCTGATAGTATGCGGCAGTCCAAGTTTCAACAAGGCGGCCGGACTCGCCAAATGGATAACAAAGGTATATTCCGTCATTGCCGGAGAGAGGCACCGTCCCGATCTGATACAGAGACTTGCCTTCGGGTCATTCAACAGGAGGTTCGGAAAAGTAGATTCACACAATGCATGGGTCTGCTCCGATCCGGAAATCGTAAGGGAATATGACCGTGACCCATTATGCAATTTCCAGTTTACAAACGACGGCTTCATCAACCTCTTCTCTCTGATGGAGGATGCCTATGCCACGGACGGCTGGGAGGTCCACAATCCTGAAATGCCGATACTTTTTATTTCGGGTGCAGAAGACCCGTGCCTGGTATCAGGGCGCAAGTTCCGTCAGGCAGTACATGCCATCGGGAAAGCCGGATATACCAATGTCAGAGCCAAACTGTACCAGGGTATGCGGCACGAAATACTCAATGAGACCGGGAAAAGGCAGGTATGGGAAGATGTCGCAAACTTCATCAGCGGAAATCCCACACCGTCGATGCCTGTCATGGTGGCGTCGATGACGAGGCCGTAATCATCAATGCAGATAATGATACACTGAAGATATAGAAGACATGCTTGCATATACTTATGTGAAGAAAGGGCTTTTCGAACTGAGGGAAAAGCCGGAACCTGAACTTGCAGACCCCAGGGATGCCATAGTAAGGATAACTCTCGGAAGCATCTGCACAAGTGACATACACATCAAGCACGGCAGTGTTCCCCGTGCAGTTCCGGGTATTACTGTAGGACATGAAATGGTCGGGATAGTCGAGAAAGTCGGCAGTGATGTACATAAAGTCAAGCCAGGAGACAGGGTAGCCGTAAATGTGGAGACCTTCTGCGGGGAATGCTTTTTCTGCCGGCACGGATATGTGAACAACTGTACCGACCCCGATGGCGGCTGGGCTCTCGGATGCAGGATAGACGGAGGGCAGGCCGCACTGGTCAGAGTCCCGCATGCGGACCAGGGGCTGAGCCTGATTCCGGACAATGTCAGCGACAGACAGGCCCTCTTTACCGGAGACATACTCGCCACCGGGTTCTGGGCATCAAGAATCTCCGGAATAACGGAAGAAGACACAGTACTTATCATCGGGGCAGGGCCTACCGGAGTATGTACATTGCTCTGTGCAATGCTTAAGCGGCCGGAACGGATTATCGTATGCGAGAAGGATCCGGCACGCTCGGATTTCATACGGAAGCATTATCCGGACGTATTGGTTACAGGCCCCGATACCTGCAAAGAATTTGTCATGGAGCACAGCAGACACGGAGGTGCGGATGTCGTATTGGAAGTCGCAGGCACAGAAGAGACATTCAGGCTGGCATGGGAATGCGCACGTCCGAATGCTATTGTCACAATCGTTGCCATGTACGACAGGCCTCAGACCCTTCCATTGCCTGACATGTACGGCAAGAATCTGATTTTCAAGACCGGAGGCGTGGACGGATGCGAC
>JADILV010000075.1 GCA_017695115.1 Candidatus Cryptobacteroides avicola
ATGTTTCCCCGTACCCCGGAGGGAAAGGATGCTGCCGTTTCGCCATCGAAATGGTGATGAAGTCCCAGGGGACATGGACACTTGACGTGACAGAATACAAAAAGAAATTCTGATCCTTTATTGCCATTTCATTATGATATTACCAGGACAAAAGAAAATAATCCTCGCAAGCGGATCTCCCAGAAGAAAGGAAATCATGGAAGGGATGGGGCTGGTTTTCGAAGTCGATACGGAAAACAGCTTCAAAGAGGAGTACTCTCCCGATACGCCGCATGAAAAGATTCCGGAGCTGATGTCACAGGGAAAATCGCACGGCTTCCACAGACCGCTGGCTGAAAATGAGATACTCATAACTTCCGACACCATGGTCATGTGCCGTAGGGAAATCCTGGGCAAGCCGAAAGACAGGGAGGACGCCATAAGGATGCTCCGGCTGCTGTCCGGATGCCTGCACAGGGTGATTACGGCTGTGACTATCCGGGATTCTGTCAGGGAAACGACATTCAGCGACACCTCATACGTGCATTTCAAGGAGCTGTCCGACAGCGAGATAGAGTATTATGTAGATACCTGCAGGCCGTACGACAAGGCCGGAGCCTACGCTATCCAGGAATGGATCGGCTACACCGGCATTACCAAAATCGACGGCTCGTACTACACCATCATGGGACTCCCCGCACACAGACTCTACTCCGAACTGCAGAAATTCATGTAAGATGAATATATAATAGCTGTATTTCAGATAAACTTTAGTACTTTTGCGCTATCCGAACAACAGGAAAATACAGATGAAAATAAAACAAATCCATATAGCTGATTATAAAGTATTTAAAGATTTTACAATCAGTTTTTGCGGAAAAGACCAGAAAATATTGGATATCGTTGTCCTTGCAGGAATCAACGGAAGCGGTAAAAGTACGCTTCTGGATTTTGTTTGTCAGTCAAATTTCCCGAAAGAAGAACCTTCCGGCCATGTATGCATAAGCGACTCTGATTCAGATTCTATTATATTTTCGTTTCCAGGTAATATGATAGAGTCTACATACCGCCCGGTATTGGATTCCATCATAAGACCGGAAATAAAGACAGGCTCAGGCAATTCGGACGAACTCACTCGACAAATTCTGAAATATGTCGATAAAATAGTCTATGTTGACGGAAAGACAAGTTATGAAGCATATGGAAATATCCAGGCCATGTTGGACGATATTTTCAATGAATTCAGTCTTGCAGTACGGTTTAAAGGAATTGATGCAGATAAGAATCTCGTTTTCCAGGATATTAAAGGCAATACATTTGGTATTGACGCTCTATCTGATGGAGAAAGACAGCTGCTCTCCAAAATATTCCCGTTGTTCTTTAACGATATTGAAGGAAAAGTGATAATTCTGGATGAGCCGGAAGAATCGCTCCATCCTTCATGGCAGGCTGTGTTGCTGCCTTTGCTTCGAAAATGTTCAGAGCGAAAAGGATGTCAGATTATACTTGCCACTCACTCACCACAGATAATTTCTTCTGCCCATAGCGACGAACTTCGAATAATGACCAAAGATGAAAACGGGCATATCAAGGCTGAAACATGCGGAGAGGGGCCATACGGATGGACAATAGAAAAAATATTGCTTGAAGTCCAGGGTGTCCGCTTCAACCGCGACCCTGAAATTGAAAACAGACTGGAAGTCTTGCGGGACAAACTGGACAGAGGCGAGTTCAGAACCGAAGAATTTGAAAATGAACTTGCATCTTTGGAAACCATTCTTGGCTATTCTGACAAAGACCTTATTCTTATACGTATGGAAAGATTACGTAAAATAAAATCTGAAAATGAGACAGATAAACAAAGATAAGGTCCCTGCATTCTACACGGATTATATACGGAAAAACAATCCGGAAGAATGGAATGATATTTCAGAAATCAGAGAAACCCTGAGGAATCACATTCTGAACAACGAACAGAGCAGTCTGTGCGCATACACTGAAACAAGGATATCCGGTTCCGGTGGAAACGACTGTCATATCGACCATTTCAGAAAACAGGATCTGTTCCCGGAATTACGCTTTGAATACAATAATTTTCTGGTTTCTTGCAATTCTGAAAAATATGGCGGGAAATATAAAGACAAAATGGTCAAAACCAGAAATGAATACAATCTGATCATTGACCCTGTAAAAGACTCTCCGTCAGATTATATCGAATTTACATTCACCGGGAAGGTAAATGCCATTGACAACAATGGCAAAGGACTGCATACGATAGATGTTTTCAATCTGAACGAAAAAAGCCTTGTTGAGCGTAGGGAAACTCTGATCATGTGCCTATACAAGTAAAAGGAGAAAACTTTTCACCAGAAGAACTGGCCGGCTGCTTTGGAGAATTTGAAACAATGATCAGAACATTATACGATAATGTATGATATTCAACGGGATACCAGAGCAGCTACGGTCCCGATGATCTTGGGGGCAAGCATGGTGAGGACGAATTCTTCTTCCATGAAATGTGTACCGTCGTAGACGGAGTAGCTGTCACCGAAATATTTTCTGTAGGTCCTTATGCTCACGATGCCGCTGCGGCGGTAGTGGTCATGCGTGCCGAAAAAGGCGTAGAAGCTGTCTTTGCCTCCGCAGGCAGGGGAATTGGCAAGGGCTGTCTTTCTCAACTTCAGGTATTTTTTCAGCGTACGGTACGTGAAATGCAGTTTCTGCCTGTCCCCTTCTTTAGGCCGGTATATGCGGTCGAACAGCCAGGTGACACCAGGAATCAAGGTCAGAGGAGCCAGGTATCCGAGATAAAGCGGCGCATTCAGCGAAGGTGAAACCAGGACATGCGGCAGTCCTTTGATTCTTATGGCGTTGAGCGAGCCGAGGGACTCCCCTGCTATCAACACCGGATGCAGTTCTTCAAGCCATGATGAAATCTGCCCCCAGGCCTCCCGGGGATCGAAACTGTATGTCCGCACCACGACATTGAGGCGGAAGGGACATCCGTCGGGAAGCATCCGGTTGATGTTTTCTTTCAATATAGAAGGAATCCTGCTGTCTCCTCCTCCTCCCATACCATGTATATACAATACAGTCAGATTTTTCATCCTGGAAAATTCATAATTTCGGCTAAAGTAGTAAAAACTGTCCTGATTTTTCCAAAAAAGCGTCAGAATATCTATCTTTGTGCGTTTTCGCAGTGAACGGAACAGATATTACAAACCAAATTCATATAAGACATGAACTCGAACAAATTCATTCTTGCAGCGGCCATAGCTATGGTACTGCCTTCTTTCCAGGCACTTGCCCAGGACAAGGACAATGAACAGAAAGAACCTGAGTATGTGTTCACTACCGTGAAAGAGAACCCTATCTCCTCCATCAAGAACCAGTACCGTTCCGGCACATGCTGGAGCTATTCGGGCATCGGTTTCATAGAATCCGAAATCATGAGGATCAAAGGATACAAGGACGTGGACCTGTCGGAGATGTTCATAGTGCGTAATTCCTATCATGACCGCGCCGTAAAATATGTAAGGCTCGACGGGGATCTCAGATTCGGTCCCGGAAGCTCATGCGAAGACGTACTTACAGTCATCAAAGAGTACGGAATAGTGCCTGACAGCGTTTATTCAGGCATGAACTACGGCACTGAACTCCCGGAGCAGTCAGAACTCGACGCCGTACTTGCAGCATACGTAAAGGCTGTGGCTTCAAACCCGAACAAGACACTCACTACCGCCTGGCTTGGCGGCTTCGACGGCATCCTGGATGCATATCTTGGCGAGGTTCCGCAGACATTCGAGGTAAACGGCACTGAATATACTCCTGAATCATACAGGGACTATCTCGGCATCAATCCTGACGATTATGTGTCCATCACATCTTTCACGCACCATCCGTACTACAGCCAGTTCGTTCTGGAAGTGGGTGACAACTGGAGATGGGACGCTTCTTACAACGTCCCTCTGGACGAGATGATGGAAATCATCTACAGTGCCATCGAGAACGGCTACACCATCGCATGGGGGGCTGACGTAAGCGAGAAAGGCTTCACACGCGACGGCCTGGGCGTAGTGAAAATGGAAAAGAAGAAGGCTGCGGGTTCCGACCAGGAGCGCTGGGTAGGAAAATCAGAGGAAAAGCCTGCTGAAACGGTATCATCCGACGAACCGGAAATCACGGTAGAGATGAGGCAGGACGGATATGACCGCAAGACCACGACCGATGACCACGGAATGCAGATCTACGGACTTGCCAAAGACCAGAACGGAAACGATTTCTTCATGGTGAAGAACTCCTGGGGAGTAACAGGCAAATACGACGGCATCTGGTACATATCAGACAATTTCGTAAAATACAAGACCATGAACTTCCTTGTCCACAAGGATGCTCTTCCGAAGGACATCAAGAAGAAACTCGGCATTAAATGAACATAATTGTCAAAAATATTCCGAACACCATCACTTCGCTGAATCTGCTGAGCGGAATTGCAGGCATTCTCTGCGCTTTCTCTGGCAGACTGGATGTGTCTTTCCTGCTGATGCTTGCAGCCGCCGTGTTTGATTTTTTCGACGGATTTGCGGCAAGGGCTCTCGGGGCATACTCCCCTATGGGAAAAGAACTCGATTCGCTGGCGGATTCAGTAAGTTTCGGTCTTCTGCCTTCACTGATGCTGCACAGGCTTATGATTGTCCTGTCGGGAGAAACGTCGGTATGGTGCTATATACCGCTGTCTATCGCACTGTTCTCCGTGCTCAGGCTTGCCAAATTCAACATCGATGAGCGCCAGAGCGAAAATTTCATAGGGCTGGCCACTCCTGCCAGCGCCATGATATGCGGTTCGCTGACATATTACCTGCTGCACCAGACAGACAGCTACATGGTGGCATGGGCTCAGGGGCATGTCTTCATCCCGGTGTTGAGCATAGTCCTTTCTGCACTGATGGTAAGTGAGATACCTATGTTCTCAATGAAATTCAAGAAAGGCATAAGCAAGGACTCTCCTCTCTACCGTCAGCGGATATCTTTTGCCGGCACAGTCGTAGTGGCAGCGGTTCTGGTGATGACTCTCGGTCTGAACTGGTCGATGATCGTACTGCTCTCCTTTGTAGCGTACATCGTCATGAACCTGCTTTCAAGACCTCTGTTCGGAAAGTAGCAGAGCACTCCATCCCAGGCATAGCCGAAGGAAAGTATATTACAAATCAAGAGAAAGGGACTGACCATATAAAAGTCAGCCCCTTTCTCTATTTCCGGCCGGTCCGGAAGAACCTGTTTCCCGGTCAGACTAATAGTATGAAACGGTAAAGGTCTTTGATTCCCATCGGTCAAGATTTCTGGAAACTACACGTTCACTGATGATTTCCTCGTCATATTCATAGTACACCTTCGTACCGTCTTCAAGTACATCATATTTGCCATAGTCTGTAATGGTCCTGTAGACCGTGTACTCCTTCTCAACCGTATAGACAGGAGCGGATACCCTTATTTCATTCAGGCGTCCGTCGAAATCGAATTCAGTTTCCGTCTCTTCGGTCGCGAAATATGTCCCGGTACCGGTGAAAGTGTACTCGCCGTCACTCGGTATCGGCTCAAGCTGTCTGTTCCCATCTTCCAAAGCACCCCACAAGTCCGGAATCACATAGGTCGCACTGCGGTGGCCCAGCATGTCAACAAGGCCGGCAAAAACGGCAAAATCAGTATTGTACCCGTCGGAAAGTATCCAGTTGAGATCTATGTTGGCATTGTTCTCATATTCAGAATAGGCATAGTCCGAAGTATAATAGCCGTATGTGCTCTCCACCATGGAACCGTTTTCCCACAGGAAACCGGAAGAATCGCCGTATTCCGCTTTGATGGCATGGAGCCTTCCTCCTGCATATTCTATTTCAGCCCTGTAGTCCACGTAGCCGGGTTCTGATTCTGCCTCTATCCTTTCCGCAATACCGTCCGATTCAATGTCATAAATGAAAATGCTCGAGCCGTCATATCCGTATCTTACCTGTATCGGGTAACTGTCCCAATAGATGGAATAGCTCTCGCTCACACCTTCTCCGTCAAAAGATATTTCTATGTCGCCCAACCTGCCAGACTCGTTGTATCCGAACGAGTACATCATTTCTTCTTCATCGTTATAATTGACTCTGACACTTCTGACAAAACCGTCCCGGCCTACAGTCGGCTCGTCAGGTTCAAGTTCCCCGCCGCCGTATTCCGATGACTGTTCTATGGAAACGGAAAGTGTGGCTCCGTCCTCATCCGCGATTGTCACTGCAGCTTTCCTGGAATATCCTGAATAATTCGGCTCGACGTATACGGAAATGACCGATGAACCGGCATCACCTGTACGGCTGTCGAGTGAAAGCCAGTCTTCTTCGTAGCCGAAATATGCTACAGCCGCTTCCCATGGGGTCTCCGTTGAAAATTCTATCTCCAATGTAGTGCTGTTCGCATCCAGAAAATAGGATTCTTCACTGAACAGGTCGATAGAATCTACAGTTCCGTTGCACCCTGCCGCAGCAATCAGCGCAACTGCTGCTGAAAGATACAGTAATGAATGTTTCAAGGTTTTCATAATCTATATATCATAATTTTATTATCGTCGGACCTACCATTTGACCGGTTTCCGTGCAAGCGGCATGGTCATGCATCTGGCTCCTCCTCCGCCCCGTGGAAGTTCGGAGCCGGCGACTGTCACGGCATAAAGGCCGTTCCCGTCTATGGAAACCCTGCCGGAAATCACGTCATCTGCCGCTACCACATCGAATCCTTTCCGGTCGAGTTCCTCAAGAGTATGTACGTTCCTGGCGTAAGTAAGGACTTTACCGGGGGCAAAAGCGAAACAGTTCGCCCCGCTGTGCCACTGCTCTCTCTCCTGATCCCACTCGTCCGCCCCTCCGCATATTACCGGCTCCAGATCCATACCCAGTTTCCTGAGCACTGAAAGGATATCCGGAGCAGAACTGATTCTGGAGACCTTCCCGTCGCAGATGGTGATATGGACGGTCTGGTACTGGTTGTCCCCGAGGACAAGGGGCTCGAAAATCATGCACTTGTCCCTGTCCAGAAACGTAAACACCATATCAAGATGTATGAACGACTCCGGCTCGGACGGAAGCTGCTGTACGATGACATGGAAGACACCTCTGTCATGTTCCCGACGGAACCTCTCCACCATGAAATCGATTCCCTGGGAGCTTGTACGGCATCCGTTTCCAAGGATAAGGATATCTTCCCTCGCTACTATGATGTCACCTCCCTCCATCATTATCGGAGAATTGTGCGGCTGGAAATCATTGGCATCCACCACATTGCAGTCAAACACTCCGCTGGAGCGGAATATGGCGTCCATAATGTAGGACTCCCGCATGCGCACCTTGTTGGCCATCCTGCATACCAGAGCATTGCCGCCGATAGTCACGGCGGCATCACGGGTGAAATAAAAGTTGTACAGGGGATAAAGTGCGTAATATTCGTTCTTCAGGAAAGCAGTAAGCGTATCGATCTTTGCGGGAAGTCCTTCGACAAGCACTTTTGCAAGCCTGTCGGACGGCATGTCAAGAAGCAGGCCGTAATAATCCGTAACATCTTCGCTTACACATATCCGCTGGAGCAGACCGGTACGGGCTTCCCTGTCATCGAGCACTTTCACCAAAAGCTCATCGACCAGATACACGTCAGCCACTTTGGAAAGCACACCATGCAGCTGGCGGTATTCCTGGCGGGCTATGGAGAGATTAAGGATGTCGCTGTAGAGGGCTCTCTGGACATTTCTTGGAGTCATGTTTTCCACTTCCGCTCCGGGAGGATGCAGAAGAACGGCCTCAAGGCGGCCTATCTCGGAGTCTACGTTTATCCTTATTTTATTCTCTGTCATAGGGTTAAAGTGCTACTGCCGACAAATTTATAAAAATTTGGCCAAATCCCGGCATAAAACCGCATTTCTTTGCCGGATATGCAAATAATTGCTAAATTAGGCGCTGCAAAAACGGACTTATATGAAAATCAAGGAAATATACAGAAGGATAGACGGGAAAGACATCTGGGAAATCATCGTCTCCTACGTCAAGGAACACCCGTCATTCACATCTGTGACAGGCATCAGATACAGCGCCACCTTTGTCGGCAGCTGCATTTTCGTCAAAGGCGGAAAGCCGGGGTCACAAAGGGCCGAGAAAGGCGAATATCTGACCGGAAAGGATTTCATCGCGGCATACGATGCAGTAAAAGACTTCCCGGAAATCAGCACTTCCATCGTCAAACCATATATAAAAAGGCAGCAGACTCCGTTCATAGGCCTGCTGCACTGTGCAGGAATAATCATTTAGAAAACTTAATACCTTGTAGCCATGACCACCAAAGGGAAAATCATAACCATCGCAAGCGCCGGTGTCATCATCATTCTGAGCCTGTTCATATATTTCAAGTTCTATTTCGTTTTCGGAGAAGGCGTCAAGGCCGGAGAACTGAATTTTGTCGTATATAAAGGATATGTCTTCAAGACATACGAAGGAAAGGCCATCCAGGCAGGATTCACCAAGGGCGCAAAAAATGCCAGCACCACTATCCAGTCATACGAGTTCGAGTTCTCGATAACCGATAAGGCACTGGCTGATTCACTGATGCGCTGCAGCGGAAAGACCGTGGAGCTGCACTACAAGGAGTATCTCGGAGCCCTTCCTTGGAGGGGACAGCAGAAATACATCGTGGACGATATCCTGGCTGTCAGATAGGGTCCGTTCTCCTGTTCCTGCCGTCAGGCATCACTTTACCTTGATCATTTCTACCGGCTGGTCCTGGACCTTGTCGAGAGGATGCACCTGGTATGCGACCTTATCGAAATTGATGGCATTCAGGTCTATGCATCGGATCGTGGAGTTCCATGCCGTGCGGTAGTAGAACCTGAGGGCAGACTGGTCCGACGAGGTGGTCCACTGGGTAGCACTCGGAATATCGGCCGGCGCCTGTCCGATTTCATGCTCTACTCCGATAGGTATATCGAAATTGTTCAGTATCTGGAAAGTCTCCTTGACTGTCTCGAAAGAAGTCCCGTATTGAGGGGCGGTAGCCTTGTAGAATGCAGCGCGGACAAAGCGTGAAGGCGGGGTCACGTCTCCCGGTATCCCCAGAAATCCGGCACCTGCACCGAACTGGCTGAGTGTCACTTCATCGGTGAGCTTGTTCGGCTTCGTCTGTCCCGGGAAGAGGTTCACGTAATTATTCAGGTTGGTCATCTGCCATTCAAACCCCGGAGCGTTGGTCAGTACACCCAGCTTGTTGTCAAAGAAATGCGGCTCGCCTCCGGTTATCTCGAGCACCACCTGTTTTCCTGAAGCGTCGGCTATCCTCCAGTGTGCAGTTCCGGCCTGCGGGCTGGTAGCGACTATATGTACATCCGATATGGCTTCCCTGACCTGGTCGACGGTAGAGAAGTTGGCCAGAATCCATCCCACAAGTTCTACGTCCACGAGGGTCGAAGCATTCTTTCCGCTGTCGTAGGTCTCGTACTGTCCGTAACCCGGGAAGAAGAACAGCCCGGCGGACAATCCTGCTTCATTAAGGCCTTCGGTGACGAAACTGTCCTGTACGACGGATATTCCGGCATAGCCGTACTTAGATGTGTATACCAGTCCGTTCTGCCCGGAAGGTGTGGTAGATGTGACGGTATGGTTCCTCGGGACGATGACGTACCTGCTTTCGAGGTTGCTCCCTCCCCATTCGCAGGTACGGGCAAGTACGATACTCCCGTCTTTGGATTTCAATGATATGCCTGTACAGGCTTCAGATGGAGTTGCTGTGGCCAGAAGGGCCGCACAGCAGAGGAACAGAGTCCCCGTTTTGATATTTTTCATAATCGTATTGGTATGGATATGACCATACATCCATGAAAGATAAGGAATAAATTCGGGAAAACCTTGAATGGAAGGAAATATTGGGATAAATTTGCCGCAGATTTCTCCGCTCCGGGCTCCGCCCTCCGGTCGAAAAGACAACTGTCATCCCGAGCGGAGCCGAGGGATCTGTTTTATAATTAAATAAATTCGTCGAACTGACGTCAGAAACATGAAAACAACCATTCTATGCACCATCGCCTGCCTTGCAGGCATTTCAGCAGCCGCCCAGGAAGGCGTTGTCAAGACCCGTCCGGCAAACCCGTCTGACGGAAAACTGCTTACTATGGAAGAAGCGGTACTCCCTTCAGAGACCAAGGTAAAGAAATGCAGCTGCTTCTGGAACAGCACTTCAGACAGCCTGATATTTTCAGATGCCGGCCGCAATTCCCTTAAAGTGGCGGCGGTAAAGGACCTGTTCGCCGGGAAAGACACGACCGTTCCTTTCAACGGCTCATTTCAAGAAGGATGTACTCCCGACTTACCTGAAGAGACCGGGAACGTGACAGCCTCACCGGACGGTACCGGCTACGCCTTCACGGTAGGCAACGGGCTGTATGTCAGCGACCTTTCGGGAAATATCGACACTGTGGCCGCCAGCGGAGACAAGAACATCATCTACGGGCAGTTCGTCAGCAGGAACGAGTTCGGGATCACCGGCGGGATATTCTGGTCGGACAGCGGCAGGCGCATGGCATTCTACAGAAAAGACGAGTCGAAAGTGGGGACTTTCCCTCTTCTGGACATAACCACACGTACAGGGTCGCTTTTCGAGATAAAATATCCGATGGCAGGAATGGATTCAGAGAATGTGCAGGTCGGTATCTATGACACGGCCTCCGGAGAGACCGTATATGTCCAGGCCGACGATTTCGGCAGGGAACAGTATCTGACCAACATTTCCTGGTCTCCGGATGACAGATACATACTTATCCAGGTGCTTGACCGAAGCCAGAAGCACTGCAGACTGAACATGTACGATGCTGCTACAGGCGCATTTGTAAGGACACTCCTCACCGAGGACAATGACAGGTTTGTCGAGCCCCAGAACCCGGTATGGTTCCTGAAAGGGAGCACGTCGGACTTTATCTACAAGACAGACAACAGGGACGGGTACAAGAACCTGTATCTATGTGATATCGAAGGCAATATCAGCAGGCTTACATGCACGGATGCCGATGTGGAGTATGTCGGGAACGACGGCAAGTTCGTATTCTACACCTCTGCAGAAGTCTCCCCCGTCCAGAACCACCTGTTCAAGGTAAACGTCAGAAACGGGAAAACGGCCAGGCTTACCTTTGAAGAAGGATGGCACGACGTCACCCTCAGTCCGGACTGCAGATATTTCATCGACAGCTACAGCAACCTCACCACTCCATACGTAGTATCGCTCAAATCCACTGACGGGAAATCCGCCACCGGGCTTTATACCGCCGCAGACCCGACTGAAGGGTATGCATACTGCCAGATGGATTTCGGGACCGTCAAGAGCGCGGACGGGAAATACGACAACTGGTACCGTCTCATCAAGCCGAAGGATTTCGACCCTTCGAAGAAGTACCCTGTAATCCTTTACGTATATGGCGGGCCTCACTCGCAGCTGGTCAAGGACACATGGCTCGCCGAGCTGCGTCCGTGGGAAATGTATATGGCTCAGAGGGGCTATCTGGTGTATGTACAGGACAACAGAGGCACACTTAACCGGGGTGCAGAGTATGAAAAGGCCATTCACGGACAGTGCGGCCAGGCGGAGATGGCCGACCAGATGGAAGGGATAAAGATGCTTATGGACCTTCCTTTCGTGGATAAGGACCGCATCGGAGTCCACGGGTGGAGCTACGGCGGATTCATGACCATATCATTGATTACCAACTATCCTGATGTATTCAAAGTAGCTGTGGCCGGCGGCCCGGTAATCGACTGGAAATGGTATGAAGTCATGTACGGGGAGCGCTATATGGGACATCCTGACAGCAACCCTGAAGGCTATGCCAAGGTAAGCCTGATCAACAAGGCCAAAGACCTGAAAGGAAAGCTCCTCATCTGCCAGGGGGCCGTGGACAATGTAGTTGTCTGGGAACACAGCCTCAGCTTTATCCGCGAGTGTATCAAGAACAATGTCCAGGTGGACTATTTCCCTTACCCGTGCGCCCAGCACAATGTCATGGGCCGCGACCGCATCCACCTGATGGACAAGGTGACGATGTTTTTTGAGGATTATCTTTAAAGAAAAAAAGCTGGAAAGCCCGGTATGTTCCGGAAACTTTCCAGCTTTTTTTTATGTCTGTCGGATTCTAATATCCGAAGCAATACGGGAAGTATCCCTCGTAGATATCCCCCAGATCCTCTACCGAATCCACTATAGAGCCGAAATTGGACTCGGAGAAATAGCTTTCTATACTGAACTCCGAAGCGTCTATGTCGAATTTTATGATAGGCTCCGTACTGTACCCGCCATTTGTATAGTCCTGGATTTCAGAATCCCAATAGTACAGGTCTTCATCAAAATACATCTGTGAGAACAGAGAAGCCACCCTCGTATTGTCCGGGATATAGGAGAGTTCGAATGTAAAATACTCGTTGAACAGTTCGGCATTCTCCTCGTTGTAATCTTTCGTCCAGTAATAGTAGGAGCCCGCCATGTGCCTGTATTCGTTGTCCAGATCGTCCATCTTGCCGATATAGCCCGCTACATTGGTGCATTTCCCGTACACCTTGACCTCGTCCAGGATGATGACTTCGGCCTCGGCGCCTCTGACAGCATTTTCAGTGTCGTTCACGACCTCATCCGGATCCACCATGTCAGAACCGGCAAATGAAGCCGTACCTTTCACGATACTGCGTCCGGACATGTTGAGAGAATAGGTAACGGCACCGTTCGAATTGTCGAGACTTATATTGACATTCCCGTCCATATCGGCAACTGCAAAGCCGGTATTGATCTTTACATGGTCATTCATCTGGCAGTCGGTAGTCACGGTCAGGGAAGCAAGACTTTTCCCGTCCATCGTAATATTGACCTCGACCTTTTCCGGGACATAGATTTTATAGTTGTCTTCATATTCATCTCCCCGATCACCGTATTTGTCGGTATATGAAACAAGGGACTCGTTTCCTGAAGCCACAGCCGTAGCGACAACATCCTTTCCGTCGAAGCTGTAGCGGAACTCGAGTTTTCCTTCATCGGAAGTGTATTTCCATTCATTGTCCCTGCTGCTGTACTCATACACTCCGTAATAATCCTTCGCCCTGTAAATGTAGTCGGTGACTTCGGCTTTGGTTATCAGGCCGTGAACATCACCTTTCGTGCAGGCATCCTCCAGGGCTTTCATAGTGGATGCCATCAGGCTGTAGGCGTTGGGATCATGGAATGTGTCGCCGAGATAGCCTTCATCGGAAAACTCAACGAAATGGTCGACGGCTTCGCAGAAATCCTGATGGTTTGCAGGATTGATCATGTTTATGACATCCATGCCGACCCTTTCGAGCCTTTCTTTGTTTTCTTCAGGAGTCAGTGGTGTACCCCCCCCGTTTCCATTGTCACAAGAAACGGCAACAGCCGCTAAGGCTGCCAAAGTCAATAATCTAGATGTGTTCATACTTATTGAATTAAAAATAAGAATTTGTCAATCACATACACACGCCGCAAATGTAAGCCTTTTTTATTAAAAATGGAATACTTATTTTTGCACCCTCTCTTCCAAGTGTGTATAGCGATAATGGACTATAGATCAAAAGCCGCTGCATCCTTGCTGTCCCTGACCGTCTGCAGCATAGGAGCCGCAGCACAGGAGCCTCCTGTAGAAGAAAGCATCGATACGGCAGCCGTAGTGACAGCCTCACAGTCGGAAAAACGTATTTCCGGACTTATGGCAGGAAATCTGTCTTTCGACCTTGACAGGCTGGAAGGGCTTCCCGGACTCCTCGGAGTGAACGATGTCCTGAAGACACTCCAGCTCATGCCCGGCATCCAGGCTTCGGGGGAAGCTGACTCCGGAATCTACATAAGAGGCGGAGACCCGGGACACAATCTGGTCCTTCTCGACGGTGCGCCGGTCTACAATCCCAGCCACCTTATGGGCTTTTTCTCCATATTCAATGGCGAACACATCGACAATACCACCCTTTACAAATCGGCCGTCAGTCCGGAATACGGCGGCAGGCTCGGTGCCGTGATAGACGTTTCGTCCGGATCGGAGACAACTGACAAGGTCACCGGATCTTTCAACGTCGGCATGATAGCATCCCAGGGGACTCTGGGTATCCCGACAGGCAGGAAATCATCACTCTACCTGTCCGGAAGGGCGACCTACATGAACTACATACTTACCGCTTTTTCAAAAGAAGGGAAAGTTACTCCAAGATACGGGTTCAAGGACGGCAATCTCACGTGGATTTATCGGCCGGACAGCAGCAACAGGCTGAAATTCAGCATGTACTATGGAACAGACGATGCCCGGTTCTCCTATCTGTCTTTTCAGGCTACAGGAAAACTCAAATGGAGCAACGGCACCGCATCGCTGTCATGGGAGTCCGAGCCGGACGAGAACATAAAGATGAAGCATACCGCCTTCTTCACAATGAACGACAACGATCTCGGCATAAAACATACCGGGGCTTCACTGCAGCTCCCCTCTCATGTAATGGATATAGGATACAGAGGTGACATATCTGTCAGTCTGCCGTCCGGAAAGCTTGCAGCCGGAATATACTGTACCCATCACGATATCATGGTGCAGCACCCTGTCGTTGAAAACCTCTATGGAATGAATTCCGATAAAGGGCCCCGATATTCCACGCATGAGTTCGGGGCATACGCAGGATATTCGGCAAACATCACCCCTTTCATTGCATTCGATGCCGGACTGCGGTACAGTTTCAGTCTGCAGAGTCCGGGGAACGGGAAGTTTCCGCTCTACAACGGGGCCGAACCCCGGGTGTCCCTGTCATTCGACGTTGGCCCCAACATGAGGATAATCACCGCATATTCACTTCAAAGACAATACGTTAACCAGGTTTCCGTATCAGGCATGGGTCTACCTACCGATTTCTGGATTCCGGCCGTGGCCGGGATAAAGCCCCAGGCTTCGCATTCAGTCTCGGCGGGATTCTTCCATTCATTCAGGCAAAGCATGTTCGAATACAGCGCGGAAATCTATTATAAAGAACTGTACCGGCTGCTCGAATTTGACGGAGGCATGTTCGAAATGGTCAATGACAAGTATGTACTTGAAGACCATATCCTGTCCGGGTCAGGCAGGAACTATGGCGCGGAATTCATGTTCAAGAAAAACAAAGGTACGGTCACAGGATGGCTCAGCTACACACTCAGCTGGGCCAGAAGAAGTTTTCCAGGTATAATGGACGGGAAGACTTTCCCTTCAAAGCATGACCGGAGGCACAACCTTGCCGCCGTCGTAACCTACAAGCCCCACCGGCAGCTGGATCTGTCCGCTGTCTTCATCTATGCGACCGGAACGGCCTTCACCATGCCGGCCTCATTGTATATCATAGGGGAAAGTGTCCTGAGCGTTTACGGTCCGAGAAACAGCGGGCGCATGCCGGACTACCACCGACTGGATCTGTCCGCCACGTGGCATCTCAAACGGAAAGGACAGTGCAGGCATTCGTTCAATTTGTCCCTGTACAATGCCTATGCCCGCAACAACCCCGTTTTCCTTGACATCAGGGTAAAGTACAAAGACGGAGATGATGCCGTGGGACTTTCCGCCAAAGGAGTTTCATTCTATACTATCATACCTTCGATAGGCTATATTCTTAAATTCTGACAACGATATGACCGAAAGACAACGACATATAATGCTGGCCGTGACGGCAGTTTCACTTCTTGTGTGTTCCTGCGAACCCAAATGGAAAGCGGAAGGGACCGTCTACCAGCCTCAGATAGCGGTGGAAGGATGGATTGACGAAGGCCTGTTCGCCAACGTTATCCTCACCCAGTCGATGAGGTTCAACTACGAAGACGATTCTGACAACGTTGAACTCGCCGATATCCCGATAAGATGGGCGAAAGTAACCGTAAGCGACGGGGAGAATGAAGAAATACTTGTCGGGAGAATGGATAGCCGGTACTTTCCTCCATTCATATATACAGGCTCCAGACTCCGCGGGGAAGCAGGCAGGAAGTACATTCTGAAAGTCGAGTATTCCGGCAGGACGCTCACAGCTGAAACCACGATTCCCGAGCCGGTCCCCATTGAAGATATCGGGATAGAGACAAGCGAAGAAAGCGACACACTGTATTCGGTAAACATCACGTTCCTGGACGACCCCGGACAGAAGAACTATTACAAAGTGTTTACGCGTGTGACACCGGGCGATACGCGCTACCTGCCCTCTTTCATGGGAACGGTCAGCGATGAAGCCATATCTTCAGACCATAAAGGGAAAATCTCGGTAAACAGAGCCTTGAAGCAGCTTGATGTGGACGGCTACACGCCGTTTTTCAAAAGAGGAGATACCGTTGAAGTAAAATTCACACAGATTCCCGAGGAGGGATTCCGGTTCTGGTCAGACTATGAAGATGCACTGACATCAGGAGACAACATCTTTTTCCCGAACACTGTCAATGTCAGGAGCAATATTTCCGGAGGACTCGGCATCTGGTGCGGCTACGGGACGGATGTCCGTACTGTCATAATACCGAAATAAAAGACGAAGGCAACTCAAAAGGGTACTTTCTGCGTTACGCTTGATTCGAAAATCCTCATGTACGACAGTACACTGCGGTTTTCTCATCTGCGCAAGCCTTGAAATTCCTCCTTTTGAGTCGCCTTCTTGCAATACCCATTATAGTCGTGCGGACAGTGTCCGCTTCTGCTAATAGTTGGTAGCGTGAATCTTGAAGTAGCTCTTAGGATGCTTGCAGACAGGGCAGAGCTCCGGAGCCTTCTTGCCGATGACGATGTGTCCGCAGTTACCGCACTCCCAGATCATGTCTTCGTCCCTTGAGAATACAAGTCCTTCTTTCACATTGGCCAGCAGCTTGCGGTAACGCTCCTCATGCATCTTTTCGATAGCGGCCACTTTCTCGAACAGGACGGCGATTTCAGTGAAACCTTCCTCACGCGCTTCCTTCGCGAATCCTGCATACATGTCAGTCCACTCGTAGTTCTCGCCTTCTGCAGCGTCAAGAAGATTCTCCTCGGTAGTAGGGACCTCGCCGCCGTGAAGCAGCTTGAACCAGATCTTTGCGTGCTCCTTCTCATTGTTCGCTGTCTCTTCGAACAGATCAGCTATCTGTACATAGCCGTCTTTCTTGGCCTTGGAAGCATAGTAAGTGTATTTGTTGCGTGCCTGTGACTCACCGGCAAAAGCAGTCTGAAGATTGGCCTCGGTCTTAGTTCCTTTCAATTCTTTCATGATTTTCTAATTTTGAATTATTAAAAATTAACACATAATTGCAAAGTTAAGGAAATAAATCATAATTCCAACTAAAACCCGGCATTTCTTTATTCATCGTACGTACATTCCATAAGGATCGGATAATGATCCGAAATATAGGCGACGCCGTAGTCATCGGTAACCACATCGTAGGTATCAGCCGTGACGCTCCCGACATAGAAAATATGGTCTATGATGGAACCGGAACTCTCGCCGAATCCGTTATACGTACGCTGGGACTCTTCTGTTGATGAAGCCGTTGTCCTGGCATCGTTCATCGCCGTCTTCAGAGGTGAGAGTTCGGAGGAAGTGAACGTACAGTTGAAATCCGCGACGAGGAAAACCGGGACATCGCTTCCTTTCAGGTCAGAAATGCCAGTTATCTCCTTGATTTTGCTTACGGTAAGGTTACTTGAATTCAGTCTGGCGTCTATGCTCTTGTGATCGAAGTGCGTAGCAAAGAACCAGACCGTCCGGTCCGAGTGCCATTTGTCGACGGCCTTTATCCACACGACTACACGGCGGCATGCGCTGTGCCATGATGAATATGTGCCGTCGCTGTTTTTGTCAGGAAGGATATCGGACGGTTCTGCAAGCCAGAAAAATCCCTTGTCCGCCACTGTGAACCTGTCTTTTTTGTATATGATGCCGACTCCTTCTCCGCTGCTTCCGCTGATGGATGTTCCTGTATCGCGGTTTATGTCATAATAGCCGTACCCGTCACTCAGCTCATAGACAAAGTCCTGTGCCTGACTGGAGCGCAATTCCTGAATGCCCAGAAAATCCGGCTGCCTGTCGTTTATGAATGCCATCACAGCATCCTTGCGGGCCGACCATGGATAGGAATCGGAGGTGTTGTAATAACGTATGTTGAAGGATCCGACAAGGAGGGTATTGGCCTCCTTGTCAGTTTCGGTTCCTTCATCGGTATCCCCTCCCTGGACCCTGTTGATTACAGGGTCGGCTTTGCAGGATGAGAAAGCCAGCACGGCAAGAGCCGTAAGAAGTATTCTGAATATCTTCATTGTTAATTTAATCTAAATACAATCAATACAATACACATGTCTTTGAAGGATTGCCTCCAAGCTGCGACCATGAATTTGCGTGACCTGTCGCAGAGCCTTTGACAGCAAAGAGCGTCGGCTGGCCGTTCTTCATTCCGGTGCAGTATACCGTTCCGTCACAGCTTATCGTAGGAGATGAGCGCAATTCGTCTCCGAGCTGGATTTCAGCAACTTTCTTTCCTGTAGCAGGATCAAGTTTGACAAGCTTTCCGAGCGAATAGTCATTATAGTAGACAAAACCTTCATTGTCAACGGCAGGTGAACCGGCAATGTTACCGTCGGCTTCAGACTCCCACAATACTGTTCCTGTCGGTGAAACAGCCGTTACACGGGCCTTTTCGCTGCCCGAAGTCTTTGTCGCGACATAGATTGTCCCGTCTTCTCCGCATACGACACCGTTTCCTTCATATCTTGCAACGGAGCCCTTGATACCGACAGCCCAGTCCGGCTCGTACGGAGTACTGTCATCTTTCACGAATTTTCCGGTATCATAGCAGTACAGTACTGAAGTCGATGAAACCCTTCCGGTAACGCTTTCATACACAATATACACCTTACCGTCGGATGACGCCGCCATCTGGCTGGAATTTCCCGTTTCAAGTTCTGTGACACCTTCGAGACGGCCCAATGACTTAGGCGACTTCTGGGTATCGTTGTCCCCATAATGGCCCCATGTTCCGTTTTCACGGAAGTATATCCTTGATCCGAACTTTGCATCACAGTGGCTGAGATATATTCCGCTGCTGAATCCTATTCCTCCGCCGTAGCTTCCTCTCTTGACCAGCAGTTTCTGGACGAATGCTCCGGAATTCCTGTCGATGACGTGACCGTTGTCCAGAGAACCGTATCCTTCGAGAGTTCCGTTATTGTCTTTGGTAGTCAGGATAATATGGTCTCCGATAATAGCAGGTATGACAGCGATATACCGTCCCTTATACCCGTATGGGAAGTACCATTTCTCGCTTCCGTCGCTGTTCACTGCAAATACTCCGGATTCGGAATCTTCAGGTTTGGCTTCGTTATAGCCGAGGGCTATGTAGACAGTACCGTTTTCATCTACGGAAGGAGTTGAAGTCGTAGTGTTCTTCGTGCCGTTGTTGTCCCGAGGATTGGCATTATGGACATTTCCGTTGAAGCTCCACAGCTTTTCTCCGTCTCTGGTGAAAGCGGCAAGGTTGTAGCCGGAAGAAAGGGCGTATACCACGCTTCCGTCAGCATTTGTCGCAGGTGATGTAAACTTGACATACGCTTCCTTGTCTGATTCGTACGGCTGCTCCCACAGGGCCTCCAGACTGTACTGGCTCTTGTCCACATGGATCGTAACTGTCTTGGAGCCTTTTCCTTTCATGTTGTCGGTTACTGTCAGGGTGACTTCTATGTCACCGAATTCAGTGAAAGTAAACTCCGGATTCTGCTCCGTAACCACGGTGGTGCCGAATTTCCATTCCCAGGCCACGATTTCACCGTCCTCATCAGTCGACTTGTCGGTAAACCTGACACTGTCGCCGGCACGCAGGCCGGTCTGAGGTTCATAGGTAAAGTCCGCGACAGGGCGGATATTGGTATCCTGGATCCTGACTGTCTTTACAAACACATCGGATACGTTCCCGACATCCGAAGTAGCGGTAAGTGTAATGTCATATTCCCCTACCCTTTCAAACGAAATCGGTGTTTCCGGCTGCAGTCCCCACATGTGCTGGCTGCCCCACTCCCATTTGCTCGCCACGACTCTGGCGTTTTCCGCGTATGAGGTATTGGTAAGGTATATGTCCTCATTTATCTCATAGACATCCTTTTCAGTGGTGAAACTTGCATGAACCGTCACTTCAGGATCCCTGAGACAGCCGGACAGTATCGCGGATACTGCCAGCAGACTGATGAATATCTTTGTTGTTTTCATAATATTCCTGTTTATCAATTCCATCCCGGATTCTGCTTCAGGTTGGTGTTTTTCTGAATCACGACTTCCGGTATAGGGTAAATGTACATGTTGTCGTTCCATTCGCGGCTGATGACGTAATTGAGCTTGTATCCGCCCTTAGGATCATCATCCAGACGCACGGCCTGCTGGCTTCCGTCCATTGTCATGGCTATACTCTTGTATGAACCGCTGTAGCCGGTATCTTCCGTGATATACACGTCGTATGTACCGTCTCCGTTAAGGTCGAGAGGAGTATCGAGCGCAGGCACATAGATACCGTCCCAAGGAGCCGTCTCCCACAGTTCTCCGCATGCCCAGCGCTTGAGGTCGTTGAGTCTGAGACCTTCAAGGATGAGTTCGATCTCCCTTTCCCTGCGTATTTCGAGGATTACAGGATCGGTGACATCCGGGTAGAGCGTCTGGATATACGGATCAACCGTTACTGGCTTGGTGTCCAGGTCTCCGCCTGTAATACCCGCCCTTCGCCTGAGAGCGCCTATCGTGATGCTCCAGTCCTCATCAGTCAGTGTCCCGAGCTCCGCTTTTGCCTCAGCATAGTTAAGGAGCACCTCAGCATAGCGTGCAAGAGGCACATCATTGTAGTTTGTCCTGGCATTGTCGAAGGCCACGTCATCCATCACATATTTCGTGAACTGGTACCCTGTAAGGGAGTGTCCTGTCATGTTTGCAGTGGTAAGGACATACTCTCCGTCGGAATTCTTGCATGTATAGTCAGCTCCGCGGATGGTCTGGTTCAGACGGTAGTCTCTTCCTGTAGTCTCTTCCTGGAATGTCTTGTACTCGCCATTGTCTTTCTTTTCATTATATACCGATCCGTCCAGGTTCAGGTATGTCTTGGCAAAGGCGCGTGTCATGCACAGGTGAGGACCGTAAGTTGAGGAATTATAATACCAGTTGGCCTCTCCGAGCTGCATTACCGGGTCAAGCGAAAGGGCCAGCATGACCTCTTCGGTTACAGGATTGTCGCTGATGAACAGATCCCTGTATGCTCCCCTGCCGTCTCCGGTGTACATATCAGCGGTGGTATGGAGGCTGTAAGGTCCTTCATTGATAATCGTCCCGGCTGCCTCGGCCGCTTCCTGATAAAGTTCCTCAGCCGTGATCTTGCAGTTCTTAAGGTAGTCGTTACCGAACTCGCTGCCGCCGTTTGCATGGTATTTCCTGAAAGATGCTTCGAACAGACAGAACCTTGCCTTATAGAAAAGGGCGGTCCACCTGTTTACGGTATTGGAATTCGGAGTGATCGCGGATTCCGTTATATTATTGTATGCGTAGTCCAGGTCATCGATGATGTGCTGTATGATCACGTCCCTGCTGTCCTGCGTCTTGTACAGTTCAGGACTGTTCGGCTCCAGAGGGACATCCACCCACGGCACTTCACCGTACTGGACAAGCTTGTCGTAATAGAGGTAGGCACGGAAAAGCCTCGCTATCCCTGTGTAGTTGTTCCTGACCGTCTCGGATACTCCCGGGTCGGTATTGTACTTGATGAAATAGTTCACATTACGTATTGCACTCCAGCTCCATGAAGTGGAAGTGTTGGTCGTATATGCCCCCACCTCGTACGTTCCCGTCTGGTTTTTGGCGGCATTGTCCATCGTAGTATTGATCTTGAATGCATTGCCGTAATCCGGAAGGTTGTTGTAGAAACTGTACGTATAGTTCTCCAGTCCGGTTTCAGATCCGAAGATCATGTTCCTACCGGCCTCGGCCTGTGGCATTTCAGTAAGGTCGCAGGCCGCCGCCATGAGAGCAAGGGCCGGCAACATTATATATCCGATATTTTTCATGTCCGTAATTATTAGAATGTCAAGTTAACACCGATACTGAATGATCGCATAGTAGGATAGTTGTATCCGTCTCCTGTCGACGAGAGGACCGAGTCGGTTCCATAGATATTGGCCGTAACATCGATATCCCTCGTATATCTGTACATCGGCGACCATGACCAGATGTTTTCTCCGGAGAAGAATATGCTTACCTTCTGCAGCTTTACAGCCTTTGTCCACTTCTGAGGAAGCGTGTACCCTACCTGGAGATTCTTGAGACGTATGTATGACACATCCATAAGGTATCTGGTATTGGCGTTGTTGGTACCTTTATAGAAAGGCGCATAATAACCGGTGTAGCGAGGCAGGTAAGCATCCCTGTTGTCTTCTGTCCAGTAGTTTCCGAGATGCCATTCCGGCATCTGGTTATAAGGACGGTTGTACTGTCCCCAGATGACGGATGCTTCATTGCTCGGATACCAGTCCTGCTTGCCGACACCCTGGAAAAATGCGCTGACATAGATATTGTTCCATTCAAGGTCGATTCCGAAACTGTATATGTAGCGGGGCTCGGAATTTCCGATAATCTTGCGGTCTCCCGGATCATCTACCGTATTCTTGCCGCGGTCGATATAGCCGTTCCCGTTAAGGTCTTCGAACTTGATGTCTCCCGGATGGAGCTTGTAGTCCTTCGAAGTCTGCATCAGAGGGTTGTAATACTGCTGCCCGTTCGCCTGTGCGTTGGCTTCCGCAATATCTATCTCTTCCTGTGTCTGCCAAAGGCCGTTAGATACGAATCCCCAGATCTCACCTACCCTCATACCTTCGTAATAACTGGTATTGTATGCACTTGTCGAAAGGGACCTGGTGGCATTGTTGTATTTGTCGATTATGGAATAATAGTCGGCAAGAGAAGCCCTGATCCCGTAATTGAACGGTTTCCCGCCAAGGTTGAAGCTGTCGTTCCAACTGATAATCAGTTCATAGCCCCGTGTCGTCATTTCCGCATAGTTTCCTTTAGGCGAACTTGCTCCGTAGATATCGGGCAGTGTCGGGCCGACGGTGTACATGTTCAGCGTCTCCCTTATGTAATAGTCTCCCGTGAAAGACAGGCGTCCTCCGAGGAAACTCAGGTCAAGACCTACGTCGAATGTACGTGCCGTCTCCCATGTCAATGTCTCGGGTATCGGTGACGGAGCGCTGGTATAACGCACTTTCTGACCGTTTATGATCCTTCCGTTATCGAAACTGAAGGTTTCGTCGTATGCATAATTGCCGACGTTGCTGTTTCCGAGTGCACCGTAGGAAGCCCTTACCTTAATGTTGGTAATGGCGTTCTTGCTTACCTTGAACCAAGGTTCTTCAGTAATGCGCCAGCCGACCGATACGGACGGGAAGAACGCCCAGCGCTGCCTGTGCGGGAATTTGGAGCTGCCGTCATATCTGCCGTTTACTTCCAGAAGATATCTGTCATCGAATGCATAGTTGATCCTGGCAAATGCACCGGCCGTCCTCCACTGGTAGTAGTCACCGGTAGTGCTTCTGTTCTCGGTTCCCATCGCCAGATTGATGTTCTCCACATCCGGGGTAAGCAGGTCGTCATTGTATGCGTATGTATTCTTATAGCGCTGCTGCTCGTAATTGTATCCCAGCAATGCCTTGAAATAATGTTTCGCACCGAAAGTATCCTCGAATTCAGCATACTCGTTGGTAGCGATATATTCATAATTGCGGATTGTCTCGCTCAGATATGACTGTGTACCTGTAATGGTCTCTAACACGCCTTCAGAACGGGAGTAGTTGCTCTTGACTTTCTTTACGGTCGTGTTGAAATCCTTGTTCCGGTAGGTGAAATCGGCGTTGACCCTCAGCCTGTCATCAAAGAATTTTGCCTGTGCGTTGAATGTGGTCCGCACCTGCTTGTTTATGTACCTGCGGTTACTCTTTCCGTAAAGGTAATCTCCGATGGAATAAACGGCGGAATAAGTCATCGTACCGTCCGGATTCCAGACAGGGGAACACGGATGTCCTTCATCGGCGATGTTCCTCCAGATATTTCCGTTACCCTCGGAATAGGTCTGCGGCATTATGTACTTTGACCAGGCGATGTCGGTATTGTTTGAGATTTTCAGCCAAGGCGTCACCTGATACCCCATCTTCATTCGCCCGTTGAGCATCTTGTACGATTCCGGATTTACGGTAGTGTCGAAAATACCGTTGTTGTCATAATATCTGGCCGACACATAATAGTCGAATTTTTCGTCCGAGCCGGAAAGGGAAATGTTATGCGTCTGGCTGAATGAGAAATCCTTGTACAGCAGGTCCATATAATCCGTTCCTTCCGGATAGTACAGCCATCTCCCGGCGGTGCCTATACTTCCGTCACTGACAGTAGTCTCATAATTTCCGGCCTCGGCACGGCGCTTATATTCCGCAAGCCATGCCGTCGAAAATTCCATGGTCTTGTTGATTCCGGACGGGTTGGAAAAATTGTAATTGTAATATGCCTTGTAGAAATGGTCCGCATACGTGTATCCGTCCGATACATACTGCGGTACGGTGGTCGGCATTTCAAAAGACAGGTTGGCCTGATATGTCACAGTAGGACGGCCTTTGGTAGAGCCTTTTGTCGTAATCAGGACCACTCCGTATGGGGCCCTTGACCCGTATATCGCAGAAGAAGCCGCATCTTTCAGCACTGATACCGACTCTATATCGTTCGGGTTGAGCAGGCTCGGATCACCTTCCACGCCGTCAATGAGTACAAGTGCGCTTCCGCCCTGACCGATCGATGTGGTTCCTCGGATATTGTATGAAGGGGAACTGTTCGGACGACCGTCTGTGAATTTCAGATTCAGGTTGGGAATCTGCCCCTGGAGCATCTGGCTCAGGTTGGCATTCGGACGGCCCTCGAAAACCTCTGCGCCCACCTGATCGACTGACCCGGTAAGATTGGCCTTTTTCTGTGTTCCGTAACCTACGATGACAATCTCGTCAAGCGCAAGAGCATCATCCTTAAGCAGTACGCGGACAACGGACCTGTTGTTCACCGGAACTTCTACTGTCGCATAACCTACGAATGAAATCTGAAGGACAGCATCCGGAGCCACATCATAGAGAACGGCTTTACCGTCTGAATCGGTAACAGTACCGTTCGTAGTGCCTGCTACCAGGACACTGGCACCGGGCATGGCTCCTGACTTGTCTGTAACGTAACAGGTTACAGAACCATCCTGATCAGTATCCCCCCCCCATGTCACCTGGACCGTCCAGGGGAGAAACATCAGGAACATTGCGAGTAATTTCGGAATGTTTCTCATACCAAAAATGATTACAGTTAGTTAATAAGGTATAAAACAGTTAGTTAGTATATATATTCAGAACTGCGTATCTATTTCGGTTCGTAAATATATATATATTAATTTTCAAAAGAAAGTACACGTTTGTTTAAAAACTTCGCAAAGATCTCCTTTCTACATTAACTGTTCATTAATGATATATTGAAAATATGTTAAATTGTAAAGTAATGACGGGAATCAGGATTTCTGCAGGTCCTCGAACCTGTACGGGTAATCCTCCTCATAGACCTTACGGTATTCGACAATGAATGTGGAGTACCGGAGCAAGGCTTCATCTGTCCGTTTCATGCGACAGAGTGCGGATACATAGTATTTTAGGGCGAAATCGTTGAATGGATCTATACGGTACAATGCCTCGCAGAATGCGATGACGTCGGCATATCTCTTTCTGTCATACACGGTCTTGACCACAGGAGGAAGAGCCCTCATGACCGACTGTCCGACATTTTCCTTGATAGGATCGAGGGATATGTCTTCCATACTTTCCATAAAGCCGCCTCCGGAAAGTATATCCGCAAGTTCTTCAATATCCTTGTCCGACATGGTCTCAGCAGCCGTTATTTCCATGAATCTCAGATAGTCACAATAGAAGTCGCCGTCTGTATCTATCCTGTAGCTGCCGTTTTTATATACTACATTCACGCCTTTGAGATCGGACAGGGCTTTCCTGAGGTGGTTAAGCGTAGCGTTTCTAAGGTTCTTAACGCTCTCCCCCTGCCTGTCGGGCCACAATATGGTACCGAGACGGCCTGTAGCTATACCTCCTGAAGGAGTATGATAAAGTACCACGCAGAAGAGTTTCTGCTGCATAGGAGAAAAATTGGACGTGATATTCCGGCCATCAGCGGTTATCGCAGTGAACCCTCCGAAAAGATATATGGAATTGTGGATTTGCGATGCTTTTTCAGACCGTATGCCGATATCAGGGACATCGTCTTCAACGGCTGGCGTAGTTTCTTCTTCGGCCACGGACCGCTTTCCGTCATGACCCGAAACCTTTTTCCGGGATTTCCTTGCCAGTAGAAGGAGAACAGCAGCTGCCACAGCTGTACCTGTCACTATGAGTATGACACCAATCCCCCCCCGGCTGATGAAATTCCTTCGGGAGAATCACCGGCACCGGCAAGAGCCGGGAGCAAGGACAGGGAATATACGGACAGACTGTTTGAAACATCATCATCGGACTCATAGACAAGGGCATAGAGTTTTTCCATACCGGAGTCATAGTACAGGTTGGCATTGGTGGTTATCTTGTCCGACATTATAGGGATGGTATCGGCCAGAGTCACGAATGAACCGTCCTTTATCGAGAATCTGTAGAGCGTCAGTGCTGACCGGGAAATGCTTTCCGGATAGCACAGTGTATAGAAACTGCCGGCGCCGTCGATATACATGCTGCGTACCGGAACGACATTTTCCCTGTGCAGGTCCGTAGACCACAATCTGGAAACATTGCCGGTAGCCATATCTACAGAATAAAGATCATACAGGTACCTTCTGCCAACGGCCTGTTCTCCGGACTCGTTCCCCATTCCTCCGTAAACGTATAAAGTAGATGTGTTACTGTCGTATCCCATCGATGTAAAGTATCTCGGACAGATGCTCTCCCCTGTCACTGCCGGGGATGTCCGCCACTGGCGGGAATTAAGATCGAAACTATAGAATGTCCCGTTGTAATGCATGTTCCCGAAACCGCCGAAGATGGTATATCTCGACCGCGCCTGGTCAAACCAGCCCCCGTGGTGGTGCATCTGCATAGGAAGCTGCTCTCTGCTCAGAGTCCGCCACCGCAAAGTCTCCAGATCCAGGCAGGCCACGCTTGCCGAATCCTTCATCTCCTCATGCTCGTACCAGACCTCATAGGCATACAGACGTTTCCGGGCCGCATCGAGGAAGCATGTACCGAGGGTCATCTGTACCGGACACCTGTTTCTGAAAGCGGATACGGTCATCTCTCCCGAACGGACATTGTACCTGCGGATGGAATCCCTGTTGAAATAGTAGACTTCTTTACTTTCAGGATCATAGACTGAAGCGGAGACCGCCCCGCTCGACATGGAACAAAGATGTTTCCAGATATAGAAATCATTCATCATCCACTCCGGATTGGACACTTTCCCTACAGACCGTCCCCGGCTGTCATGGACTTCGGTCCCGAACCTCTCGGCCATCCGGAAACTGTACTGCCCGCCTATTCTGAGGTTCTTGATGGCGAAAGACGGTACATCTATTATATAGTCGCTCTTGCCGAAGTTTATCTCCGGTCTCCACCGGTCCGGCATTCCCGGGACATGGGCGGACCATGTCGAATCCGCCACGGAAAAGAAGACAGTGTCGCTGTCCATGTCGAAAGTTACGGACGTCCTGATCCAGTTCATGTTTTCCAAGGCACCTGTCCCGATTTCGGCCCGTATCAGACTAGAGTACCCTTCGTCATTGAGCATGAACACGATCCGGTCCCCCTGCCCGTCATAAAAGAGATTGTAGACTTTCTGCTCCGCTTTATTCTTGATCCTGAATATATACCCGATTTCCGACTCATGGTAGAGAGCCATATCGAAACTTATTTCGAGCCTGCCGGCAAATTCCGGAGACGACGTACCGAAAACATTATAGGAAGTCCTTTTTTCAATCGGCTGTTCAAGCCCGGTGAATTTCAGCCCCTGTGAAAAAACAGGCATGCTACCGGCAATACAGAAAATAAGCGGCAATATAGCTTTGAGATTCATTTTCCAACAAAAGTTTTCACAAATGTAGTAATTTTTAACAATTGGGGCATAAATCGAAGAAAACATCCATCTTGCTGAAAACCAGAAAAATGGCAGAAAAATTACAATTCGGTTAATAAACTTTTTTCAATATTAACCGGTTTTTAATCCTTTTTTTAACCCCCATGAAAGTTATTTCGCGCCATGTAACGGCACACCATATATGTCGCCGTTCAGGGTAACTAAATTAACACTAATCACAATCAAAATGAAATTCAAATCGATTTTCAGATCGTTCATGCTTCTGTCTGCTATCGGAGGCATGGCATTTTTCATTGGGTCATGTGATAAAGGCACCGGTGATGAAGGTTCCATTGGAACCATTACCGGAACAGTCCTTGACACGGAAGAAAACCCGATAGCGGGTGTCTCTGTCACAGCAAAAGACCTTGACGTAACAGCAGAAACCGGAACAGACGGCAGTTATGTACTGGAGAATGTTCCGGTAAGCAGTATTCTGCTGACTTTTACTGCAGAGAAGTACCAGACTACAAACGTTACTGTCCCTGCAAGCTGGTTTGATGAGAACGGACATGCTGTCGCCGACATCGTGATGAACAGTGCAGATGCCGTTCTCAGCGGTATAGTTTATGACGGCGACTCCGAAAACGGGACCTCTCCTCTATCCGGTGCTACAATTACCATTTCATACGGGAGCAAGACCCAGTCCGCCACAACAGGACAGGATGGTACATACTCGTTCAATAACCTTGTAGTCCAGGACTACTCGATGAAAGTGGAGCATCCTGACAAGATTACGGTCAACAACACCATCTCTGCAAGTACATTCAAAGCAGATGAATCAGGGATTCCGGCTGTCTCAGTCAATGTTACGATGTATGAGACCGCATTGCTTCCGGGGCTTTCTATCAATGATCTCAAAAATGCAGACAAATGGTACTACAACGAGTATAGAGGAGGCAATACAGGCTATCCGAACGACTGGTCTATAGCCTACATGTCAGTTCTCGATTTCCGCGGAGCATGGCAGAACCAGGGCGAAGGTGTCGCAATACAGATCAAAAATACTGAAGCAGACCAGTCAAATGCCGGCAGTCTTGACATGTTCGACTCATTTGTGTTCGGATCCAAACTGATTACAGAGGACAACAAGACCCTCACCATCAACGCACGGACTCATGATACGGGCAACCCGACAGTCTTCGGTGTCCAGGTAATAGACCTCACGGCCGAAACACCTGCAGCAGAAAAAGTCGGAAGCAACCAGTCATACGCAGGCTCGGATTATAAAGATTTCAATTTCGACCTGAGCAAATATATAGGCAAGGAAGTGGTGATTGCCATCGGTACATACCGTGAGCAGTCAGGCGATTATTACAGACAGCTTGTGCTGAAGCATATTGCATTTACCGCTGAGGGGATACAAGGCGCAGCCCATCTTACTGGAGATACCGTAGAAGGTCTTGACGGATGGTTTATGACCAAGCAGATGGTACGCTCGACCATGCCGAACGAAAAGAGTTCATTCAACGCCATCACTCCAAGTGATCATATAAGTGATGACAACTATTACAAAGGAAGTGAAGGGTACAGCATTTTCCGCGGTAAAAGCCACATCATACAAGAATGGAGTTTCATGTATGTCAGCAAGGATGTAGAACCGCATCGCACAGAAGGTTTCATCATAAAGACAAACAATGACGGCAACCTCAGCACCACTACACCGTCGTCATACTTCTATTTTAAGGTACCGGTAGCAGCCGGGCACGATAAGATTACATTCAATGTCCGGACTTTCAGCAGCAGTACTCCTACATACTTCAAAGTGACAGCTATCACAGAAGATTGCACTGTAGAACATCTTCTGCCAGTGAATGCACCTGTAGGTTCGGAAGGGGCTGACAAATGCTGGAAAGCAGCAGTTGAAAGCTACACAGACTTCACTTATGACCTCAGCAGATTCGACGGTCAGGACGTGATGATTACTATCGGCGTATTCAAGGGCGAGAATTCAGGCACAGAAGACAAACTTTGCTTCCACACTATCAGCATCAATTAAAAGAAAAATGAAAAAATCACTGATATTTTATATGGTTTTGATACTGTCGTGTGGAGTATCTTGTGCATCATGCGAAAAGACAAACGGGAACGGTACGCCGGATACATCCGATCCTGATATCATCACGCATGAGGAACCTGCCACACAGAATCTCCTGAGGGCGATGCAGATTACCGACAAAGCCATAGAGTCGTACTTCAACCAGACAACAATGGCTATGACAGAATTCTACAACCCGTTCACAGGCTCCAGTTCAAGCGGTACCGTGGATGTATGGCCATATACAAGTGCCATTGAAGCAGTCAATGCCATAATGCATGCTCTGTCAGCCCAGAAAGAAGCGGGTGATGCTACCCTCTATGACGAAAATTTCAGCAGATACGCCGAATTGCTCGGCAAACTGTACAAAGGTCTCCAGTATTATGAAGGCTCGTTTGAACTGATTTCATATACCCAGACCAGGAACTGGTCTGTCTACAGTGTACACAGGTCCGATATTCCGGGAAGTGCCGCCGTAGCCGGAATAGACAACGTCTATGACGACCAGCAGTGGATCATCCGCGAACTGCTCGAAGCCTACAAACTGACCGGCAATGAGGAATACCTCGAAAAAGCCGAGTATCTGACTGATTACGTTATAGACGGATGGGACTGTACCCTCGCCCCTGACTGGACGGAGAACGGAGGCATAACCTGGGGTCCGGGCTATACCACCAAGCACTCATGCAGCAACGGTCCGTTTGTCAGTCCTCTCGTATGGCTTTCGGAAATATATGCCGGAAGCGGGGAAACCGCCACATACAGATACATCGACAGTTCGAAGAAACGTCTCACAAAGGAGATGGACAAGAGCGAATATTACATGATGTATGCTAAAAAGGTATATGATTTCCAGAAAACCCATCTTATGGACCAGACAAACGGCGTCTATTATGACATGTTGGGAGGCCCGTCAGGAATGAACGATACCAACATTGATAAAATGGATGACGCCAGCAAGGCCAAAGTCTATGAAACAGTCGACGGTATTAAATATAAGGCATACCTCGAACCGGGCGGACCTAACGGCACTCCGCTTTCGTACAACAGCGGAACAATGCTATCCGGAGCCGCCGACCTGTACCGCGCAACCAAGGATGATTCCTACAGACAGGATATGGAAAAACTTACGGATGCTTGCTTCAAGTATTTTGCAAAACCTGATGCAGATATTCCGGGGCTCTATTCCTACGCATACGACGGATTCAACAACTGGTTCAATGGGGTAATGCTCCGCGGATGGGTAAATGTTTTTGAGGAGTCAGGGTACAAAGGCACTCACGACCCTATAAAAAGTTTCCAGGACAACCTTGATTACGGATACACCAACCATGTCAAGGACGGCATCCTTCCTGGAAATCTGTATCTCGGCTGGCCGAAAAGCGAATCAAGCTGTACGGTAAAAGGATTCTTCCAGTTCGCTTTCGCTGCCGAATATGCAGTGCTTGCCAAATACATGATAGAACAATAACTGAACTAATAAACAAACTTATTTATGAACAATTACGATAAACTCAGGCGATATCGCGGTATCGCACTGGCATTGGCCTTCATTCTGATGCCTTTCGTAATGTATGCACAGGACATGATCACTGTCAGCGGTGTCGTATCTGATGACACACAACAGCCGGTCATAGGTGCCAGTGTAATGATAAAAGGTTCCACTACAGGAGTCCCTACCGATCTTGATGGAAACTATTCCATTACAGTACCCGACAATGCAGTACTGGAATTCTCGTCCGTAGGTCTGAAAACGGTTGAAATACCTGTGAACGGCCGCACTGCAATCAATGTTGTCCTCCCTACCGACAATACTTTCCTTGAAAGTGTAGTCGTGGTCGGATACGGCACACAGAAAAAAGGGTCCATTACAGGTTCGGTCGCAGGTGTCGGCAACGATGACATCATAAAGACCAAGTCCGAGAACCCCCAGAACATGCTCACGGGCCGTGTTCCTGGACTGAGAGTATGGCAGAAGACAGCCGAACCGGGTACATACAACAACGCATTCGATATCCGAGGCATGGGTACACCTCTTGTAATTATCGATGGAGTTCCGCGCGACATGGCTGATTTCCAGAGACTCAATGCAACTGATATAGAGAATGTGTCTGTACTGAAAGATGCAGCCGCAGCGATCTACGGAGTACGTGCAGGTAACGGTGTCGTTCTCGTGACGACCAAAAAAGGTTCCGAAGGAAAGGCAAAAGTATCATACAATGGGTCTTTCACTTTCCAGACACCGTCCAAGATGCCTGAACTTACCAGCGCCGTGGATGCCATGACACTTTGGAATGAGAAAAACAACAATAAGATACATGACGGCAGCCCTATCTATACCGAGCAGGATTTTGCCGCCTTCCTCAGCGGAGAAAAGAAAGACGCCAACTGGAACGATCTGGTAATCGCCAAATGGGTACCGCAGACACAGCATGATCTGAGCATCAGCGGAGGTACGGAAAAATACCAGTACTATGTCAGCATGGGCTATCTTTATCAGGAAGGCTTTTTCAAATCAGGTGACCTGAACTACGATAAATACAACATCAGGGCAAATATCTCGGCAGAACTGGTAAAAGGTCTCAAATTCGACCTGAATCTCAGTGGGTTCACCGATGAAAGAAACACTCCGTATACAAGCACGGTAGACATCATCAAGAACTATTGGGCGCAAGGCTCGATACATCCTGCATACGCAGATCCGGACAATACATTGCTCAACTATGCAGGTCTCGACCTTATGCAGAATACCGTAGCGATGATGTCATCCGATATATCCGGATACAAAAAATACAGACAGAAATCATTCAACGGTTCCGCTTCCCTGGAATTCGACTTCGGAACACTCACGCACTACCTTGAAGGCCTCAAGATAAGCGGACTTTTCGGATATGATTTCCGATATGATGACAATGAGGCATACCGAAAAGAATACAGCCTGTATGAATACAACAGCACCACAGGAACATATACCTCCCAGGTATTTCCTAACTGGACCAACCTCCTGCGCAGAGAGAACTACACCAAACAGCAGGTACTCGCCCATGTGATGCTCAACTACGACAGGACATTCAACCAGAAACACCATGTAGGCGGTCTCATAGGATGGGAAGTCCAGAAACGCGACGGAGACAATTTCTATGCATACGGTGACCTCGGATACAGTTCCCCTTATTTTACTGCCCTGAACGGAAACAACCAGCTGTTAGGGCTCGACAAAAACAAAGAACAGCTTTACAATATCGGCTATGAAGCCCTTATCGGCCGCGTAAACTACGGATTCGATGACAGATATCTGGTCGAGTTCCAGTTCCGTTATGACGGGTCATCGAAATTCGCTCCGGGGCACCAGTGGGGTTTCTTCCCGTCTGCATCCATAGGATGGAGACTTTCTGAAGAACCTTTCTTCAAGAACACACCTGCGCTCTCTTTCATAAACCAGCTGAAGTTCCGCGCAAGCTACGGAGTACTCGGTGATGACGGAATGGATCTGAACTACCAGTGGCTTAACGGATATACTTACGAAGGAGGAAACGTTTCAGGCAACGGCTGGTACAACGCATACGCACCGGGCTATATGTTCAACGGCAGCTTCGTTTACGGTGCCACTCCGCAGCCGATTCCGAATACAAACATTACCTGGCTGACATCCAAGACATTCAATGTCGGAGTCGACTTTGAGGCATGGAACGGGAAACTCGGTGCATCATTTGACTACTTCAACAGGACCAGAAGCGGAATCTTCAAAGCCAATACGAATGAACTGCCTACAATCGTAGGAGCGACAGCCCCTACTGAAAATGCTGATTCCGACAGACATTTCGGTATGGAGCTTGAACTCTCCCACAGAAACAAAGTCGGTGATTTCTCATACGAACTCAAAGGGATTGTCACTATCACACGTCAGAAATACCTGAAGAGCGTACAGAAAGGAAATTACGGCAATTCTTACGACAGATGGCGCAACGACAACCTGAACAACCGTTATCAGGGAGTCCAGTTCGGATATGAAGGAGCCGGACGATATGAAAGCTGGCAGGACATCTGGACATATCCTATCTACAAGGAAAACAGCACCCTCCCTGGCGACTACAAATACGTAGACTGGAACGGGGACGGAGAAATCAATGACCTTGACAAACATCCGTATGCATTCGACCAGACTCCTTGGTTGAATTACAGCCTCGATTTCAGGCTTGCATGGAAAGGTCTTGATTTCAGCATGCTCCTTCAGGGTACTGCTCTGGGATCCCTCAAATATGAAGAGCCTCTGTATAACATCTGGGGACAGAACGGAGGTGGTACTCTTACCCAGTATCTCGACAGATGGCATCCTGCAAACGGTGAAACAGACATATACGATCCTAATATCCAGTGGGTAAGCGGATACTACGGCTACACAGGCCATTATCCTGACGGGGATTCGGACTTCAACCGTGTAAGCACGGCTTTCCTGCGTGTGAAAAGCGTAGAAATCGGCTATACACTGCCTAAGTTCAAGTCACCGGCAATGAAAGACTTCTCTCTCAGAATCTATTTCAACGCCTACAATCCGTTCACTATCACAGGCGTCAAATTCGTTGACCCGGAACACCCTGGAGAGGAGTTGGGTCGTCTGTATCCGTTGAGCAAGACTTACACCTTAGGTCTTAATCTCTCATTCTAAATCAGGATAAAATGAAAAAGATATTTATTTCGATATTCAGCACATTGTTCATGTTCACTTCTTGTGTAGACATGAACCAGACTCCGAGCTACATCATAAAAGACGAGCAGCTGTTCTCGTCTGAAGGCGGCATGGACGTCTATCTTGCCAGACTCTACAGTCTGATGCCATGGGAGGATTTCAAATACATGGCCCAGTGGGGATTCAACTATTCATCATGGCTTGGCGCTCTCGGTATTGAAGGTACCGGAGAAGCCGTGAACAGAGACGGTATCTCATGTGCTTTTACAAATGAAGACAATCCTTGGTGGGACAAATGCTACACTCTGGTACGTGAGGCCAATTATCTTCTGGAAAACCTTCCTTCATATAAGGAAAACTTCCTCGAGGACCGCTATAACGATTACCTCGGCCAGGCATATTTTGCAAGGGCTTTCGCATATTACCAGATGGCACGCCGGTACGGCGGAGTCCCGATCCTGCTTGAAGTGTCCAATGATGCCGACCTTCCGAGGTCTTCCGAGGAAGACACCTGGAATCAGGTTCTTTCCGATTTTGACAGCGCTGCCGGACTTCTTGCGAAAACAAGCTACAGCCGTGGGCAGGTGAACAAATATGCGGCACTCGCATTCAAGGCAGAAGCCATGCTGTATGCCGGCTCCATCGCCAAATATAATGAGGATTTCAGTGACAGGCTCTCATACCTCGGTGAAAAAGCTGCAGGAGTACGTATCATGGGGTTTGACCAGGCAAATGCAGCGTCACTGTCAATTAAATATTTCTCAGAAGCATACAAAGCGGCACGCGAAGTCATGAAAGACGGCGGCTATTCACTCAGACAAGCTTCTTCAAACGATCCGGAAGCCCTGTACAGAAACATGGTGGATATGTGGAGGGATCTCTCAAGCCCTGAAAATATCCTCGTACGCGAATACACATACCCGACCTATACGCACGGTCTGGATGCATACAGTTCTCCTTACCTTTGGCACCATCCACTTGCCGGAGGGACATGTCCTACACTTGATTTCATGGAACTGTTCGATGGATTCGAACGTTACGCCGACGGAACTATCAAGGTGACCGACGGAGCCAACTGCGGAGACGGACACTATCTCCAATTCGATGATCCGATGGATTTCTTCGCCAATGCCGAGCCACGCTTAAGGGCATACGTAATTTTCCCTGGCGATGAATTCAGAGGAGAAACCGTTGAGACAAGAATGGGAATATATACCGGGCCTGAGACTGAAATAGAGCCGTTCTTCGATGACTATTCGTACACATCTTCAGGTCAGACCTACCAGGCTTTGCCACAGTATACAGGAACCCCGAAAACCCTGTACATGAGTTCGACTCCTACAAGTATCGAGACTGTAAATGTAAATGGTGAAATCATGAATGCCAACGGTTCATGCGGCCCGTTCTACAGCTACAATGAGGCAACGCTCACCGGGCTCCATCTGCGTAAATACCTGGATCCGGACCTTACCCTTGAAGAAATCGGGGAAGGAATGTCCGACCAGCCATTCATACTGATGAGATATGCCGATGTCCTGTTAGCGGCTGCCGAGTCTGCTGTTGAACTTGCAATTGCAGGAGCTGAATGTCCTGTTGCAGGAGACGACATGCTTCAGATAGCTACGGATGCCATCAAGGAAATCCAGAAAAGGGCCGGAGCCCAAATTATCACCGGCACATTGAGCGGGGACAACGCAAGCAGGGACATCGTACGTAAAGAGCGCAGAAAAGAGCTTGCATTCGAAAACAAGACCAAGTGGGATATCAGAAGATGGAGAGTCCAGGATGCCGACCACAGGGACGGCTTCTGGGGTGAGCAGAGGGATATGAGCGTATGCAGCAGCAATAATGACTACCGTGTACGCGGTCTCTATCCATTCTATTCCGCTACCACCGGCAAATGGTTCTTTGATGCCCACTACCAGAACCTTGCGCAGAAGACATTCTCGTACAGGGCTCTCGATTACTACTTCGCTGTTCCGTCAGGACAGGTTTCAAAGAGTGAATATATCGATCAGCAGCCTAACAGGTAACATATAACTATGATTGACATGAAAAAGACATTGTTTTTTACATCAATATTGTTCGGACTGATGAGTGCTTCATCCTGTGCTATGTTCGAAATAGACAATTACGATGCACCGTCAGAGACGCTGCGTGGCAGAGTCATTGATGCCGCAACAGGCGAGCCTGTCCTGACAGATCAGGGCTCGGAAGGTATCCGTGTGAGACTTGAAGAGACCAGCTGGGAAGGTAATGTGACTCCACAGGACTTCAACTGCAGGCCGGACGGGACTTTCCAGAACACCAAACTGTTCGAAGCGGATTATAATGTCAGGGTTGACGGGCCGTTCATCCCTATCGTACGGCTTTCTCCTGACGGTACAGTCCTGCAGGATGATTCTCAAAATGTCCATATCCAAGGAGTGACAGAACTGGAGTTTAAAGTCCAGCCTTTCCTGAAAGTCGAATTTGTCGGTCTGCCTACCGTAGATGACGGACAGATAACCGCCAAGGTAAGAGTCAGCAGAGCTGTCAGCAAAGAGGATTTCAAAGCCGCGATAGAACCTATGGGAAACTGGAAGGACGAATATTCCAATGTCACAGATATCCAGCTGTTCGTCAGCTACTCATCAAGCGTAGGATACAGGGCACGTGACGAAGTGTGGTCAAGTTCTATCGAATATAACGGAGCGGATTTCGAGCCGCTTCTCGGGACTGAAATCACCATCAAGTCAAACGTGGACAGGGAAAGGATACCTTCAGGACGCCATGTGTTTATCAGAGCGGCTTCGAGAATCAACTACGAGACAGCCGGCTACAAGCGCTGGAACTACAGCGAGCCTCTTGAGGTCATAATACCGTAGGAATAAGTTTCTGATCCCTTAGCACTCAGGTTAGTTACTATATTTTGTGGCAGATTTGATCTGCCCGCTGTAAAGGGTGAATAAAAAGACGATTCAAACCATTGGACCCTTTTTATTCACCCTTTTTATAAGCAAATAATTTCTAATTTTACATTTTGTTTAAACATTAGACTGATAATCAAAAAATGAAACGGACTTTTGCTTCTATTCTGCTTTGCGCGGCAGGGCTGTGTTCCGCATTGGATGCAGGTGCCGCAGGACCGCAGAAAGACAGTGTGAAGACGACCTTCCAGTCTTCGCGGGAATGGAGACCTACCATTGACAACAGGGCCGATGCAGTGATGGTCTACGGCGTGGGCGGAAACCCTTCCGACAAGAACAGGAAAGGATTCACATTCGAAGAAAGGGTGAAATCCTGGAGAGACAGGGGGTATATCACCCATTTCATGACAGGTATAGCCTGGGGCGAGTACCAGGACTACTTCACCGGGAAATGGGACGGGAAATGGCACCTCGACGAGGGGCAGGTGACAGTAAAGGGTGACACCATCTGGCACGGACACATGGTCCCGTATATCGTCCCTTCAGAGAATTACCTGAAGTACATGAAAGAAAAGCACGTGAAAAGGGTGATCGATGCAGGCATCAACTCCATTTTCATGGAAGAACCGGAATTCTGGGCCAGGGCCGGCTACAGCGAGGCATTCAAAAGGGAATGGAAAGAATATTACGGTTTCGACTGGAGGCCTCAGCATGAGTCTCCTGAAAATACCTACCTGGCAAACAAACTCAAATATTACCTCTACTACAGGGCGCTCAATGAAGTGTTCACTTACGCAAAGGAATACGGAAAGAGCAAGGGAATGGATATCAAGTGCTACGTCCCTACCCACTCTTTGGTGAACTACTCCCAGTGGCAGATCGTAAGCCCCGAGGCATCTCTGGCTTCCCTGCCTTGCGTCGACGGATATATCGCACAGGTGTGGACCGGGACATCCAGAGAACCGAACTATTTCAACGGCAAGGCTGCGGAAAGGGTGTTCGAGACTGCATATCTCGAATACGGTTCCATGGAATCAATGACGGCTCCTACCGGAAGGAAGATGTTCTTCCTCACGGACCCTATCGAGGACTGGCCTCGCGACTGGGTCGACTACAAACATAACTATGAAGCTACCTTTACAGCCCAGCTGCTGTACCCGAATATAGCGGACTACGAAATCATGCCTTGGCCGGAGCGCATATATGAAGGGCTCTACAAGGTAAGTCCCGACAGCGACAGGAAAGACCGCATACCGAGACACTACTCCACCCAGATGCAGGTGATGGTGAACACTCTCAACTTCATGCCTGAGTCTTCAAACAAGGTCACAGGAACGGAGGGAATCAGCATACTGATGTCCAACTCCCTGATGTTCCAGCGCTTCCCTACCCACCAGGGATATGATGACCCTCAGCTTTCAAATTTCTACGGGCAGGCACTTCCTCTCCTTAAAAGAGGTGTTCCGGTAAAGACCGCCCACATCGAGAACCTCGGGTTCAAAGAGACTCTTGCCGGCACTAAAGTCCTTCTGATGTCATACTCGAACATGAAGCCTCTGGACCCCGAGGCACATGAACATCTTGCCGCCTGGGTAAGGAAAGGAGGCGTGCTTCTCTACAGCGGCAGGGACAACGACCCGTTCCAGACCGTGCAGGAGTGGTGGAACACGGGAGACAACCATTTCGCTGCAGCTTCTGACCATCTTTTCGAGCTGATGGGAATACCTGCAGGAGCGGAAGAAGGTGAGTACAAGTACGGGAAAGGCACCGTATACATCATGAGGGCGGATCCTAAAGAGTACGTGCTTTCGGCAGGCGGAGACAGGAAATTCCTCGACACCGTATGCAGGCTGTATTCAGACAGGGCAAAAGCAGGCAAGGTGGAATTCAAGAACAGTTTTTATCTCGAAAGAGGACCTTACGACATAGTAGCGGTAATGAACGAGAGCGTGAGCGATGCGCCATATACTGTAACAGGTACCATGATCGACCTGTTCGACCCGGAACTTCCTGTCTTGAAGTCAAAGGAAATCGCGCCTGGATATTGCGGATATTTCCTGGATATAGACAGGATCAGGAATAAAGGAGCGCAGGTGCTTGCGGCATCAAACAGGATATATGACGAGCAGACCGGCAAGAACTCTTATTCATACGTGGCCAAAAGCCCGATACAGACTACAGGTATCTCCAGGGTACTTCTCCCGGCATGTCCTGTAAGCGTGCTTGTCGACGGCAAGGAAGTGTTCGACCCGGCCGGCTGGGACAACGACAGCATGACCTATCTCCTGACATACGAAAACAACCCTGACGGAGTATCTGTCAAATTCGTATGGTAGACAGAAATATAAACTTCCCGGACAATAGGGACAACACGGTATCGGACTGACATCAATTAATATACGATAGAATTTATGAAAAACAGATTTTTACTCGGACTCGTTCCTCTGGCCGGAGTGCTTGCGTCATGCAGTAACTCCCCTGCCCATACGGAAGTCATCAAGAACGACCTCCGTGCTCCTGCATGGCCTCTGGTAACGATTGACCCGTACACAAGCGCATGGTCAATGAGCGACAAACTTTATGACGGATCTGTCAAGCATTGGACAGGGAAAGATTTCCCTCTCATCGGAGCGGTGCGTGTCGACGGGACCGTCTACCGTTTCATGGGAACGGAAGACATTGAACTATTTCCTGTAGTGCCGACCTCCCAGCAGGGACAATGGTACGGAAACTACACTGAAAGAAAACCTTCAGGCAACTGGACGGCTCCGGACTTCAACGATTCGTCCTGGAAAAAGGCTGAAGGGGCATTCGGCACCACCGAAAGCGAACCTATCGCCAAGACAGACTGGTCCTCGCCGAACATCTGGGTAAGGCGGACATTCGAACTGGATGAGGATCTGACCCGGCACAAGGTTTACCTCGAATTCTGCAACGATGACGATGCTATCTTCTATATAAACGGAATAGAAGTACATAATACAGGAGCAGTGTGCCACAAGAACGAAGTGGTACGGGTTCCTGACGAAGCTGTCGCTACTCTCAAGAAAGGAAAGAACATCATTGCAGCAGAGTGCAAGAATCCTGTAGCGAACGGACTTCTGGATTTCGGACTGCTGATTCAGAAAGAGATGCACACGGCACTTGAACTGACGGCACAGCAGACTTCCGCAGACGTACAGGCCACACAGACACACTATACATTCAAATGCGGACCTGTGGATCTCGCCCTGACATTCACTGCCCCTCAGTTCCTGGAGGATCTGGAACTGCTCAGCCGCCCGGTGAACTATATCAGCTATGACATCAGATCGAATGACGGGCAGAAACATGATGTGAGCATCTACATGGAGGCTTCTCCGAGATGGGCTCTTGACCAGCCTTATCAGGAAAGCATCAGCGAGACATTCACGGACGGCAACCTGGTGTTCGTGAAATCAGGCAGCAAAGAGCAGGACATACTTGCAAAGAAAGGAGACGACCTGCGTATCGACTGGGGATATTTCTACCTTGCCGCAGACAAGGGGAACACTTCTGCCTCCATAGGAAACTCCGGACAGCTAAGGGAAGCATACGTGAAAGGAGAGACTCTGCCGGCTTCAGTTTCCGGAGAAAACGGGAACGGCAAGATGGCACTTGTCAGCGACCTCGGAAATACAGCCGGAGCCTCAGGCAAATTCCTCATCGGATATGATGACATCTACTCCATCCAGTATTTCGGCCGGAACCTGCGTCCTTACTGGAATGCGGACGGCAACACCAGCATCATGGACATGTTCCACAAGGCAGACGCCGAGTACAAGACCCTGATGAAAAAGTGCTATGCTTTCGATAACTCTCTCATGAAAGAAGCAATCGCCGCCGGCGGCAAAGAGTACGCTGACCTCTGCGCCCTTGCCTACAGGCATATTAACGCAGCGCACAAACTGGTCAAGTCCCCTGAAGGCGAGCTCATGTGGCTTTCCAAAGAAAACAACAGCAACGGCTGCATCGGTACCGTGGACCTTACCTACCCGTCATCGCCGATTTATCTCTACTACAACCCGGAGCTTGCAAAAGCGATGATGAACCATATCTTCTACTACTCTGAAAGCGGGAAATGGACAAAACCGTTCGCCGCACACGATATAGGGACATATCCTCTTGCAAACGGACAGGTATACGGAGGGGACATGCCGGTGGAGGAATCAGGAAACATGATCATCCTTACGGCAGCTGTCAGTGTGGTGGAAAACGACACGGCTTACGCTGCCAGACACTGGGAAACCCTCACTACATGGACAGACTATCTGGTAGAGTTCGGACTTGACCCGGCAAACCAGCTCTGTACCGATGATTTCGCAGGCCATTTCGCGCACAACGTGAACCTGTCGGCAAAGGCTATCGTAGCCATAGCTTCATACGGGAAAATGGCTGAAATGCTCGGCAAGACCGATGTGGCACAGAAATATACGGCCATCGCCAAAGACTATGCACAGAAGTGGATGAAGATGGCAGACGACGGCGACCACTACAGACTGACATTCGACAAGCCCGGAACATGGAGCCAGAAGTACAACATAGTATGGGACAAACTCCTCGGCCTCGGTCTCTTCCCTAAAGAAGTGTACGAGAAAGAAATCGCATGGTATCTGGACCACCAGAACGTCTACGGGCTTCCTCTCGACAACAGGGAGACCTACACAAAGACGGACTGGATCATGTGGACAGCCACCCTCGCCGATGACCAGGAGACTTTCCGGAAATTCATCTCCCCTCTCCACAAATTCTACAACGAGACGGTTGACCGCGTGCCTATGTCCGACTGGATATGGACCGACAAGCCTAATTTCCGCGGCTTCAAGGCCCGCTCCGTAGTCGGCGGCTATTATATCAAAATGCTTGAAAACAAACTTGCAGAATAATTCCCGGAATGAATATGCTGAAACCTATTCTCGCATTTTCTTTGGTCCTCGCCGGCGCCTTATCGGCGTCAGGCGGGGACTTTGAGGTTAAGATAAGGGACAGGTATCTGAATTTCCCGGTCTCGCACAGAGACGGACGGTGCAGGATGACCCTCTCCGCTCCGGGACATGAGGATTATTCCTTCGATATACGGATAGCTTCGGACGAGCCTGACTATTGGGTTTTTCTGGATATGTCCGGCTATAAAGGAAAGACTGTCACCGTCTCTTATCCTGAAGACAGGGCCGGACTTGCATCCATTTATCAGGATGACGAAATCGCCGGGACAGACAGCCTGTACCGCGAGTACAACCGCCCTCAGATACATTATACCCAGAAACGGGGATGGAACAACGACCCCAACGGCCTGGTGTTCTACGAAGGTGAATACCACCTTTTCTATCAGCACAACCCGTTCGAGCGCGAATGGGGCAACATGCATTGGGGACATGCCGTAAGCCGTGACCTGGTACATTGGGAAGAACTCCCTCTTGCCATGTTCCCTGATGAAGACGGAACGGCATTTTCCGGCTCGGCCGTCATTGACTACGGGAACACTTCCGGCTTCGGGAAGGACGGAACACCTCCTATGGTGGCCATCTACACTGCAGACAGCCCGGACAGACAGGTGCAGTGCCTGGCCTACAGTCTGGACAAAGGCCGCACCTGGACCAAATATGACGGGAATCCGGTAATAGACTCCAAGGAGAAATGGAACAGCCATGATACCCGGGACCCAAAAGTATTCCGGTACGCTCCGACAGGCAAATGGATCATGGTGCTCAATGAAAGGGACGGGCACTCCATCTACAGCTCCGGCAACCTCAAGGACTGGACTTTCGAGAGTCATGTGACAGGATTCTGGGAATGCCCAGAACTTATTCCTCTCCCGGTAGACGGGAATCCGGACAATGTCAAATGGGTGATGTACGGTGCTTCCGGCACATATATGATCGGGGATTTCGACGGCAAGGCATTTACTCCCGAGCATGGGAAATATTATTATACATCAGGAACTCTGTATGCCGCCCAGACCATCGGCAACATCCCTGAATCCGACGGTCGCAGGATACAGATAGCCTGGGGAAGGGTTTCCCATCCCGGAATGCCGTTCAACGGGACATTCCTGATCCCTACCGAACTGTCGCTCAGGACCGGGAAAGACGGTATCCGTCTGTACAGCAAGCCGGTAAAGGAATTCGAAAGTATCCAGGCCAAAGTGTACGAAGGCAAGGACCTGACACAGCGGCAGGCTGACGAGGCGATGAAACCGTATGCTGGAGCCGACGTGCTCAGGGTCAAGGCTACCATAAGCCTCTCCCATGCCACATCCGCAGGCCTGTCTTTCAGGGGACAGAACCTTCTTGACTATGACATGAACGGCACAAGAATCAACGGCATGTTCTATTCTCCGGAAGACATGACAAGCATGGAACTTTCGTTCGACATGTACATAGACCGGACTCTGGTGGAAGCATTCATAGACGGCGGAGCCTATTCATATTCAATGGAGTTCAGACCGTCGAATGACAGCGGGTTCAGCTTCTGGGGAAACAATGTCACAGTAAAGTCCCTCGAAGTCTACACTCTGGAATCCATCTGGGAATAACCGAGGTATCTGCGGCAGATTTCTCCGCTCCGGACTTCGTCTTCCGGTCGTCAAATGGTAAAATATTGAATATTAAGATAATAATATTAGAATTAATTTGTCGAACAGACGTTAAATATTACAATGAAAAAAACACTTTACGCATTACTTCTGCTGCTCCCGGCCTTGTCGGCCCGGGGCGGGCAGGCTTCATACGTCGACTACGTCAGCCCTCTGGTCGGAACTATGTCGAAGTTCGAACTGTCCACAGGAAATACCTATCCTGCCATCGCCCGTCCATGGGGCATGAACTTCTGGACACCGCAGACTGGAGAAATGGGGAACGGATGGACGTACACCTATACCGCAGACAAAATCCGCGGTTTCAAGCAGACACACCAGCCGAGCCCGTGGATGAACGACTATGGACAGTTCGCCATCATGCCTGTTTCCGGAACTCCGGCATTCGACCAGAACGAAAGGGCAAGCTGGTTTTCCCACAAGGCGGAAACCGTCACTCCATACTATTACAGCGTATATCTCGCTGACCATGACATCACTGTGGAACTGACTCCTACTGAAAGGGCTGCAAGTTTCCGTGTCACTTATCCGTCATCTGAAGTCAACGGCTCGTATCTGGTGGTAGACGCCTTCGACAACGGCTCATACGTAAAGGTGATACCGGAGGAGAACAAGATCGTCGGCTACACCACTAAAAATACCGGCGGAGTGCCGGAGAATTTCCGCAACTGGTTCGTAATCATTTCGGACACCCCTTTCAGCTCTGTCTCCATTGCCCGGGACGGGCAGCTTTCTGACGGGTCTGAGGCAGAATGCGGCCATGCCGGAGCCATAGTCGGATTCGACACCGGACGCGGACAGGAAGTCAACCTCAGGGTGGCTTCATCGTTCATCAGCGCAGAGCAGGCGGAACTGAATCTCAAAGAACTTGGTGACGGAGATTTCGACAGGATCAAAGCCGAAGGACGGGACCGCTGGAACGAGGTTCTGGGCCGCATTGAAATCCAGGATGGCAATATTGACAACCTCCGCACATTCTACTCATGCCTCTACCGCTCCGTTCTTTTCCCGCGCGATTTCACTGAAATAAACGCAGATGGCGAACGTGTCCACTACAGTCCCTATAACGGCAAGGTGCTTCCCGGGTATATGTTTACGGATACCGGCTTCTGGGATACATTCCGCTGCCTCTTCCCTCTCCTGAACCTGGTCTATCCGGACATGAGCGTAAAGATGCAGGAAGGTCTGGTGAATGCATATCTTGAGAGCGGCTTCCTTCCTGAATGGGCCTCCCCCGGACAGAGATCCTGCATGATAGGCAACAACTCCGCTTCAGTCGTGGCTGATGCCTATATAAAAGGAATGACCGGATATGATATAGAAAAACTGTGGGAAGCCGTCAAGCACGGTGCGAATGCAGAACTTAAAGGTACGGATGCCGGCCGTACGGGATTCAGGGAATATAACAGATACGGATACATCCCTTGTGATCTCGGAATAGAAAAGAATGTAGCCAGAACGCTTGAATATGCATACAACGACTGGTGCATATATGCTCTGGGAAAGAAGCTCGGGAAACCTGAAAGCGAACTCGCCCAGTACAAGAAACATGCTCTCAACTACCGCAATGTCTACCATCCCGAAAAGAAACTGATGGCAGGAAGGGACTCCAAAGGAGTGTTCAGGCCTGATTTCGAAGGTACGGACTGGAGCTGGGATTTCTGCGAAGGCAACAGCTGGCACTGGAGTTTCTGCGTATTCCATGACCCGGCAGGACTTATCGGCCTGATGGGAGGCGAAAAAGAGTTCAACACGATGATGGATTCAGTTTTCGTCATGCCGAGCTATCTCGGAATGGACAGCCGGGGCATGATCCACGAAATGAGGGAGATGCAGGTAATGGACATGGGACAGTACGCACACGGCAACCAGCCTATCCAGCACATGGTCTACATGTACAACTGGAGCGGACAGCCATGGAAGACGCAGTACCGTGTCCGCGAAATCATGGACAAGCTCTACAATGCGGACCCTGACGGATACTGCGGAGACGAGGACAACGGACAGACTTCCGCATGGTATGTATTTTCTGCGCTCGGATTCTACCCTGTTTGTCCCGGTACGGACGAATACATAATGGGCTCGCCACTTTTCAAGAAAGCCACAGTGCATCTTGAAGGCGGCAAGAACCTGGTGATTTCGGCTGAAAACAATTCAGAGGACAACATCTATGTAAAAGAGGTCAGAGTCGGAGGAAAGAAATACGGCAGGACCTACTTTACCCACGGCCAGCTCTCTTCCGGCGGAGAGATCGGCTTCGTGATGTCAGAGACCCCGGACAAGACGCGCGGCACAGCCCCTTCCGACAGACCTTATTCTTTCTCCGAGAAATAATAAATATACCGAACTGTTTTTTTTGTGTGGGGGAGGATGGTGGCTCAAAAGGAGGCATTTCAAGGCTTGAGAATCAAGCGTAACGAAGAAATTACCCTTTTGAGCCACCATCTCCTTGTTTTTCAGGGTGGATCCGGAATATCTTATACCCTATCGCCGCTATGAAAACGGACATCAGAGGAGACAGGATATTGAAGAATGTATAAGGGAGATATTCCAGAGTCGGCACCTTCAATACCGTGGCCTGAGTCATACCGCAGGAGTTCCACGGAATAAGTACTGATGTCACCGTAGCCGAATCTTCAACAGAACGGCTGAGCAGCCTCTTTTCATATCCTTTCTGCTCGTAAAGTTTCTTGTACAGGTTGCTGGTCAGGATAATGGAAATATACTGGTCGCCTGTCACCATATTGCACAAAAGCCCTGTGCCTACTGTCGAACCGACCAGAGTGACCGCCCTGTGGGCAAGCCTTGCAAACAGGTCCGTAAGGCTCTTGAGCATGCCGCTGCCGGCAAGGACTCCACCGAATGTCACGGAACAGATGATGAGGAATATAGTGTTGAGCATTCCGGTCATACCTCTGGTTGAAATCAGGGAATCTATGGCCTCGTTGCCTGTCTGTATCGCTGTGGAACCGTAGAATGTCACTACAGTGCCTTCACATGCGTCCATGAATGACAGTCCCGGAAATCCGGAAAGCGGGCTGCCTGGATTGGCCACGGCCCAGACGGCCTGCGGCTGGAAAATCAGAGCGGCAATCGCAGCCATCACTGCTGCGCTGAAAAGGGTAAGGATAGCAGGGACCTTTTTAACGATGAGAACACCTGTGATTACAGGTACGACGAGAAGCCACGGTGTGATATTGAAAGCCGACCGGAGCGACTGTGAAAATTCCGCAGCCTGGGACACCTCGGCAGCCGGGTGGAGAAGGCTTGCAATCAGGAATATTATCAGGGCGACGGTAAGCGACGGTATCGTGGTTATCATCATATATCTGATGTGGGTGAAAAGCGGTGTGCCGCTGGAAGAAGACGCCAGGACTGTCGTGTCCGAAAGAGGCGACACCTTGTCTCCGAAATAGGCGCCGGAAATAATGGCACCGGCAGTCCAGCCGGGCTCGAAGCCTTGTGCCGTACCGATGCCGATCAGGGCGACTCCGATAGTGGCTATGGTCGTCCATGAACTTCCCGTCATAACGGAAACGAGTGCGCTGATGGCACATGCAGCAGCAAGGAACACGGCCGGGAAAATGACCTTCATTCCGTAGCAAATCATCGCCGGGACTATCCCGCTGACCATCCATGTGCCGGCAATCGCCCCGATAAGCAGAAGTATGAGTATGGCAGTGCCTACCGACCTGATATTGTCCAGTATACAGTCTTCAAGGACTTCCCATGGAGTCTTGTATGCAAACATGGAAACCGCTGCAGTCACCGCAGATGCCAGAAGCAGGCACACCTGGCTTCCTCCGGAAAGGGCGTCAGCCCCGAAAATGCTGATGACCACCACCAGCGACAGGGTCAGGACGATAAACGGTACAAGGGAAACGGCCCAGGACGGCTCACGCCGCTGCAAGGCGGAGTTGTCTTTTTTCTTTCTTTTCAAATCAGCCATTTGCTGCCAGGTATATATGAAATGATTTTAGCCGTGATGAAACAGCTTATGAACGTGCAGACGGATATCGCAGGTATGGCCGCTGCAGTAGGCAGGGCAAGCGTATCCTTGAATACGGACACCCACAGCCCCAGCCACATGATATGCATCAGATACACAAGGTAGCTGAGCCTGGACATGTCTGCGACCACGCGGGGAGGATTGTCCTGCCTGATGCAAGTGAACAGCAGGAAGGTCCCTGCAGTAAGCATCACGCAATTGATAGTACACATGTTCCAGCCCACTTCCAGTACCGGAGTCTCAAGAATGACCCCCGGTGTAGCCTGGAGATAGAATGACAGTATGGTTATGGCCGCTCCTGCAACCATGAGGACAGAACCGGCAGCCAGGCGTTTCGCCCTGTTCCAGTCCAGATGTACCTTTATATAATGCGCCATGATGACATAGCCGAGATAGCCGGAAAAATACCACAGCACGTGGAACTCGTTCCAGAAGCACTGGCCCCAGACTTCTCCTGCCCACCTGTTCAGATACGGGATACAGGTCGAAAGGACGAACAGCGCCACGAACAGGCCCTCTTCCTTTGCGGAAGCCTTTCTGAGCCAAGGAGATATGATCGGAATGAAAAGATATATGCTTATAAGCGGATACATGAACCACAGATGCCCGGCCGTCGAAGGGAAATTAAGAAGCAGCCTCGAAAGGTCATTCCGTGCGACAGTCCAGTCTATCTGTCCCCACAGCATGGGAAGCGTGCTGTAAAGGATCATGAAAAGGACAAATCCGGGAAGGATGCGCGTGAATCTGCGGCGGTAGAACTGCCATGCGGTCTGCTCTTCTTTCATCGGTACGAGAAGGAAGGCGGATATGATTATGAACAGCGGGACCGACATACGTGAAAACCCATCGTACAGAGATACCCAGAGACGGTCCGCCTCGTTCATAAGGTAGGACTGGGGACCTGCCATGTCGGATACAGCACCGGAGATGACGCCATAGTAGTTCTCGCTTGCATGCACAACCATCACGAGGAAGCACGCGAAAACACGCAGATAGTCCAGAAATGCTATACGCTTCATAATGTTCTTGATTTCCTGAAATTCCGGGCGCAAAGGTAACCCAAACTTTCTTTATTTCCAACCCGCCCCGGAACAGACATCGCCAATTGATTTTTCGTTGCTGCTCGTTTGGTAACATTGGATAAAACCGAGGGATAGGATAGAGTGCCGCTATCGGCACGGGGTCAAATCCAGTCAGTAGGCACCCTAATACCTTCTAAAGTGGCTCCGCACCCGTTCAGTCATGCCGGACCTTGTGCGCGTGTACGCCTTAATCCGGACAAGCCTGACAATCTCCACCCTGATGGAGACTATCACGAATTTGCAATGTGTTCTTTTTTGCATTAGGAAATTATTGATGATTTGGTGTAAGAACAATTGGCTTCTCGTATAAACACCTCCCCTCGGTAGTCGTCAAAAAAAGCAGACATCCATTTAGGGATAGATGCCTGCCTTGTTTTTCACCAATATCATTTCCTAATGACTTTGCAAAGGTAAACATAATTTTCCGAAAAACAATGATAACCTTTGTGAACTATTCAACTAGAACAATAATTTTTGGTCCCGCATACGGCACTGCATACAAAAATAACGCACTGACTCTCAGTGCGTTATCCACAAACCGTGTACCCCCGTGCGGAATCGAACCGCAACCGTCGGAACCGGAATCCGAAATTCTATCCATTAAACTACGGAGGCAATAATCGGACGGCAAATATAGTACTTTTTCCTTTTATATCTCCATTTTTTTTGTACTTTTGCCACCGGAAAATCCGGCATAGGCCGGAAGCCGCCCAGCGCACGGCGTCAGGAATATTAATTTGTAAAGATATACGGAATGAAAAAAGCTTATGTTTTCCCTGGCCAGGGTTCCCAGTTCCCTGGAATGGCAAAAGACCTCTACGAGTCGAACGCCACGGCAAAGGAAATGCTTGAAAAAGCAAACGAAATCCTGAAATTCAGGATAACAGACATAATGTTTGGAGGGACTCCGGAAGAGCTGAAGGCTACAAATGTCACCCAGCCTGCAGTTTTCCTCCACTCAACAGTGCTGGCCAAATGCTATGACGGATTCCAGCCGGATATGGTAGCAGGACATTCCCTCGGAGAATTCTCCGCACTTGCAGCAGCAGGAGCGATGGACTTCGAGGATGCACTCAAGCTCGTATCCATCAGGGCAAGGGCCATGCAGAAAGCCTGCGAGCTCAAGCCGTCGACAATGGCAGCAATCATCGCCCTGCCTACTGAAAAGGTAGAGGAAATCTGCAAAGAGTGCACAAGCGGAATCGTAGTTCCTGCAAACTACAACTGCGACGGCCAGATCGTCATCTCGGGCGAAATCGACGCCATCAAGGACGTATGCGACAAGATGCTCGCGGCAGGAGCCAAGAGGGCACTTATCCTGAAAGTCGGCGGAGCATTCCACTCCCCTCTCATGGAGCCGGCACGCGCAGAACTTGCAAAGGCTATCGAGGCGACCACTTTCAAGACTCCGGTATGCCCTGTATACCAGAATGTCACGGCACTTCCTTCAACCGATCCTGACACTATCAAGAAGAACCTTCTTGCACAGCTTACTTCACCGGTGAAATGGACACAGACCGTGAAGAACATGGTCGCTGACGGAGCGGGGTATTTCATGGAAATCGGCCCTGGAAACGTCCTTCAGGGACTCGTCAAGAAAATTGCAGGAGAGGTGACAATCGAAGGTCTTACGACTCTCTAATCAAGGAAATGACCATATTGACCGGCCATTCCGGACCCTATCCGGAATCCAGGGGCAACGCCCGGATTCCGAAAGAGTCCAGAATGGCCAAAATTTATTAATGAATTATCCTTTTTTTGACTAAATTTGCTCCGTCTTTGCCGTATTCTGCAGATACTGCGGATTTTCAGGTAATTGATAAACAAAAACTCAACATATTTTATAAACAAATTGACGATTATGGCAAACGAAAAAAAATTCATCACTTGTGACGGTAACTATGCCGCAGCGCATATGGCTTACCTTTTCAGTGAGCAGGCTGCCATCTACCCTATCACTCCGTCTTCAACAATGGCGGAGTATGTAGATGAATGGGCCGCACAAGGAAAAAAGAACCTTTTCGGTGAAATCGTAAAAGTAACTGAAATGCAGAGTGAAGGAGGAGCTGCAGGTGCAGTCCACGGAGCTCTCCAGGCAGGTGCCCTCACTACAACTTTCACGGCATCACAGGGTCTGCTCCTCATGATCCCGAACATGTACAAGATTGCCGGAGAAATGCTTCCGGCCGTATTCCATGTATCGGCACGTGCACTCGCTTCACATGCGCTTTCGATCTTCGGTGACCACCAGGACGTGATGGCTTGCCGCCAGACAGGATTCGCGATGCTCGCATCCGCATCCGTACAGGAGGCTCTGGACCTCGCTGCAGTGGCTCACCTTTCTGCTATCAAATCCAGCATACCTTTCCTCCACTTCTTCGACGGGTTCCGCACTTCGCATGAAATCCAGAAGATCGAGCTGATCGACGAGGAGGCCCTCAAGGGAATGATCAGCACCAAGTCCCTCGCCAGGTTCAGGGAAAGGGCCCTCACACCTGACGCACCTGTGACACGCGGCACGGCACAGAACAGCGATGTATATTTCCAGGCCCGTGAGGCTTGCAACCAGTACTATGACGCTGTACCTGATATCGTCGCACGCTACATGGGTGAAATCAGCGAGCTCACAGGAAGGAATTACCGCCCGTTCGACTATTACGGTGCACCTGATGCAGAGAACGTCATCATTGCGATGGGTTCTGTCACAGAGACCATCAAGGAGACAATAGACCACCTCGCAGCACAGGGCAAGAAATACGGTCTCATCGTAGTACGTCTCTACAGGCCGTTCTCAGCGAAATATTTCATGAAGGTGCTTCCTGAGAGCGTCAAGAGGATAGTTGTACTCGACAGGACCAAGGAACCTGGTTCACTCGGAGAGCCTCTGTACCTCGACATCAAGACCCTGTTCCAGGGCAAGGAGAACGCACCTCTGGTAGTCGGAGGACGTTACGGGCTGTCCTCAAAGGACACTTCCCCTGCACAGATCCACGCAGTTTATGAGAATCTGGAGCTTGCGGAGCCTAAGGACGGGTTCACACTTGGCATAGTGGATGACGTGACATTCAAGTCCCTCCCTGTAAAGGATGAAGTCAGCATCGTCAAGCCTGGTACTACAGAATGCAAATTCTACGGGCTCGGGTCAGACGGTACAGTAGGTGCAAACAAGAACACCATCAAGATCATCGGTGACCATACGCAGAAATACTGCCAGGGCTACTTCGACTATGACTCGAAGAAATCAGGCGGATACACCTGCTCTCACCTGAGATTCGGGGACTCCCCTATCAAGGCTCCGTATCTGGTGTCCACACCGGACTTCGTCGCCTGCCATGTCCCTTCATACCTTTATAAATATGATGTACTGAAAGGGATCAAGCAGAACGGCACATTCCTTCTCAACAGCCTCTGGGATGTAGAAGAGACTCTCAAGAGAGTACCGGACAACGTAAAGGCCATAATCGGTAAAAAGAATATATCGTTCTACATCATCAACGCCACCAAGATCGCTTCTGAGATCGGACTCGGCGGAAGGACCAACACAATCCTCCAGTCGGCATTCTTCAAGATCACAGGCATCATCCCTTACGAGGATGCAGTGACATACATGAAGAAGGCTATCGACAAGAGCTACGGAAAGAAGGGCGAGAATGTCGTCAAAATGAACTATGCCGCTGTCGACAGAGGCGGAGAGTACATCAAAGTAGACGTACCTGCAGACTGGAAGGATATCACAGCCAAGTTCGAGAACCCTAACAAGGACCGTCTTGCTCCTGAGTTTGTCAAGACAATCGCCGATGTAGTGAATGCCCAGTGCGGTGACACGCTTCCGGTAAGCGTATTCTCCGACATTGCGGACGGAACTATCCCGGCCGGGACTACAGCATACGAAAAGAGGGGCATAGCAGTGAAGGTTCCTGAGTGGAATCCGGACAACTGTATCCAGTGCAACACTTGCGCATTTGTCTGCCCTCACGCAGCAATCCGTCCGTTCCTCATGACAGCGGAAGAGGCTGCAGCAGCTCCTGCCGGCGTCAAGAAGGCACAGGGCAAGGCTGTATTCAAAGAGTACACATTCACCATGCAGATATCTCCTGCCGACTGTACTGGCTGCGGCAACTGCGCCGATGTATGCCCTGCCAAGGAAAAGGCTCTTGTCATGGTATCAGCAGAGACACAGGAGCACGAGCAGGCGAACTTCGACTATCTGCACTCTCACGTAGGCTACAAGGACACCGTACAGAACAAGTTCCAGAATGTGAAGAACGCGCAGTTCTCTCAGCCTCTGTTCGAGTTCTCCGGCGCGTGCGCAGGCTGCGGCGAGACTCCGTACATCAAGACTATAACGCAGCTTTACGGTGACCACATGATGATCGCCAATGCCACCGGATGTTCTTCCATCTACGGTGCTTCATTCCCTGCTGCGCCATACTGCACAAACGCACATGGACATGGTCCGTCATGGGCAAATTCCCTGTTCGAGGATGCAGCTGAATTCGGCCTCGGCATGAAGCTGGGATCCGACAGGGCCCGCGAGACAGTGGCACGGCTGATGGAGGAAGGCCTTGCATGCACATGCTGCTCAGACGAGATCAAGGCGCAGTTCACCAAGTGGCTCGGCAACAAGAACGACGCAAAGACCACACGTGAGGTTGCAGACGCACTTGTGCCTCTGATGGAGGCATGCGGATGCGACATCTGCAAGCAGCTGCTCGTCTACAAGCACTTCATCCCTGCCCGTTCACAGTGGATTATCGGAGGTGACGGCTGGGCATACGACATCGGATACGGCGGACTCGACCAGGTACTCGCTACAGGAGAGAACGTGAATGTGCTCGTGCTTGATACCGAGGTGTACTCCAACACAGGAGGACAGTCATCCAAGTCAACCCCTGCAGGCGCAATCGCAAAATTTGCCGCTTCCGGAAAGAGAGTGCGCAAGAAAGACCTGGGAATGATGGCTATCAGCTATGGCTATGTTTATGTAGCACAGGTAGCTATGGGGGCCAGCCCTGCCCAGTATTTCAACGCTATCAAGGAAGCTGAGGCTTATGACGGTCCGTCCCTCATCATCGCTTATGCACCATGTATCAACCATGGTCTGAAAGCAGGAATGGGTCTTAGCCAGAAAGAAGAGAAACTTGCCGTGGAGTGCGGTTACTGGCATCTCTACAGGTACAATCCGGCTCTCGAGGAGCAGGGCAAGAACCCGTTCACCCTTGACAGCAAGGAGCCTGACTGGAGCAAGTTCCAGGACTTCCTCAAAGGCGAGGTACGATTCGCTTCACTCTACAAGACGTTCCCTGACCATGCGGCCGAACTCCTCCAGAAGACCGAGGAATACGCCAAGATCAGGCTCAACACCTACAAGAGACTCGCAGGCAAGGAATA
>JADILV010000076.1 GCA_017695115.1 Candidatus Cryptobacteroides avicola
ATTAAATTGTTATAGTTTTCGTTATCGGTCTTTAGGGCTGTTCCGCTCTTTAAAACCGGTGCAATTTAGCAATTAATTTTCACATGGCAATAATTATTTTGATATTTCTCCTCTGAAATTTCTGTTCAGCAACTCTTTTACTGTCATGTTGTCATCTGTCTGGCCGAGAAGAAAGAACAGTTTTCCCAAAGCGCTTTCCGTCGTGCTGTCGTAACCGCTTACTACCCCGGCATCCAGCAGTGTCTTGCCGTTTGAGTACAGATGCATGTCCACTGTGCCGGCCAGGCACTGCGTGACGTTTACCAGTATTTTCCCCGATGCTGCGGCCTGCCGGACTATGTTTATGAACCAGTCCTTGCTTGGTGCGTTGCCGCATCCGTATGTTTCCATTATGACGGCCCTCGTTTCTTCTCCGCAGAGTATGTTCCTGACCACGTGCGGTGTTATGCCCGGATGGATTTTCAGGATGGAGACTCTAGTGTCTAGTCCGGTATGTATGGTCAGGTCCGAATCCCAGTCGGAAGGCCTGATGATAAGTGCGGAGTTGTATTTTATGCTGATGCCGGCTTCCGCAAGCGGAGGCAGGTTCATGGACCTGAAAGCGGTGAAATTGTCCGAACTGACTTTGCATGCGCGGTTTCCGCGCATGAGCATGTTGTCGAAATATATGCAGACTTCCGGGACGGTCGCATGTCCTTCACTGTCTTTTGCCGCCGCGATCTCTACGGCCGAGACCAGGTTTTCCCTTCCGTCTGTCCTCGGTATTCCGATAGGGAGCTGGCTGCCGGTGAAAATTACCGGCTTGGCAAGATTTTCAAGCATGAAGCTGAGGGCCGAAGCCGAGTATGCCATCGTATCCGTGCCATGCAGGATGACGAAGCCGTCGTACTGTCTGTACTTTTCTTTGATCAGCTCTGCCAGACGCTGCCAGAGGGCAGGCTCGACGTCCGATGAGTCAATGATAGGGTCGAAGGCGTATGAGTCGATCCTGTATGCGAATTTCCGCAGTTCCGGAACTTCTTCGAGAATCTGGCTGAAATCGAATGGCCTGAGCGTCTGTGTGGCAGGGTCCTGCCTCATGCCGATTGTCCCTCCTGTGTATATCAGCAGCAGGGATGCTTTGCGGTTCTGGTCTGGATGTATCATAAATTGAACAGTTCTCGTGCGTTGGATGTGGTCACTTCCGCAGTTTCTTCTATGCTTGTTCCCTTGATTTCCGACAGTCTTCCGGCTATGTACGGGATGTAGCTGCTTTCATTCCTCGTCCCTCTTTTGGGAACAGGGGTCAGGTACGGTGAATCCGTTTCCAGTACGATGCGTCCGAGGGGGATTTCCCTGACTGTCTCCGCGATTGCGGCCTTCTTGTATGTCAGGACGCCTCCGATTCCTACATACCAGTCTCCGTATTTCTGCAGTCTGCGGAAAGTTTCTATGCTTCCGCTGAAAGCATGGAATACACCTCTCATTTCTATGCCCCTGCATTTTTCGAGTACTTCGAAAATGGGTCCGGTAGCCTCTCTGGAGTGTATTATGATCGGGAGATTCTTCTCGTATGCAAGTCTTATCTGGTACTCAAGCGCTTCTTTCTGTTCCTGGATGAAATCCTTTGACCAGTAACAGTCCATGCCTGTCTCTCCTATAGCTTTTATCTCGCGGTCCGCGTACTGTTCCATTTTCTCGATCTCGGTCTTCCATCCTGCATCCACTGATGTCGGATGCAGGCCGAGACACGGGAAGGCTTTTCCCGGAAACCGGTCTGCGAGACTGAACATGCTGTCTCTGGAACTGCTGTCTATATCGGGCAGAATCAGCTTTCTGACTCCCGCTGCGTCTGCGCGTTCCACTGCCTGCCCTTCTTCTCCTTTGAACGCTTCGTCGTACAGGTGGGTGTGTGTGTCTATGAACTCCATGTCCGTATTTTCGTTGGATGCCGGCAAAGGTACGCATTATTTCAGTCTGATGTAGCACCTTTGCAGGAGGTCGGAAGAAATTATTCCGTCCGTTTCCAGAAGCGCCGTACATTCCAGCACTTCTTTATAAGGTATTCCGAGTGACAGAGCCAGTTCTTCCACTGTTATGCCCCTGTGTTTCTTTATGTGCAGGACTATCCTGGACAGTCTGGATATCTTGTCTTCACAGTATTTTTCCATATACATGGCCCTGACTGTCTCGGCCGGATCCGGTCTTCCGGCCTCTTCTCTGAATTTCAGACCGATACTCTCGACCAGCAGCTTTTCGGACAATATGCTTTCGGCTACTTTCTCTTTTATAAGGATATTGCATCCCTGAGAACGGGTGTCGTCGATTCTGCCGGGCAGGGCGTAAACGTCCCGGGAATAGGAAAACGCGAGTCTTGCGGTGAGCATGCCTCCGCCTTTTGATTTTGATTCTATAAGAATGGTAGCATGGCTCATGCCGGCGATTATCCTGTTCCTCCGGATGAAATTGATCTGCAGGGGACTTGTCCCTGGCGGATAGTCCGTTACAAGTGCGCAGCCGGGTGTCGATGCTATCCGTTCCGCTATGTTCCTGTGTCTTGACGGGTATATGGAATCGATTCCGGTCGCCATGACGGCTATTGTGGGAGCTCCGAGTTCCAGTGCGGTGACGTGTGCCGTGATGTCGGTTCCGAGGGCAAGTCCGCTGACTATTGCAGGTGCGGGCCTTGAGCGGGAAAGCGCTCCTGTAATTTTCCTGCACCATTCTTTCCCGTAATCTGAAATGTCCCTTGTCCCCACGACGGCGACAGCCGTGCTGTCGTTGAAAATACTTTCCGGTGCGGATGTGCTGCGTACATACAGTCCCAGCGGCGGGTCTTCACACTCGGCCAGAAGTTTCGGGTATCCGCTTGATCCGATGCGGATGAAAGAATATCCCTTGCCGTACAGGCCGTCGAGTTCTTCTGCCGTATCTGAAAGTGTCTGCCGGCATATCATCCGCCTTGCCGGAGCATCGGTTCCGAGCAGCCTGTCCAGTTCCCCGGCTTTCAGCCTGAAGACCTGGGATGCGCTGCCGAGGCTTGAAATGAGGGCCAGCGCTACTCTTGGCTTGAACCCGAATATCCTGTTGAGTGCACAGCAGCATACGTCTTCGTCATAGATGCGTTCCATCTTTTTTTATGGACAAATATACCGGAGAGGATAGAAAAAACCGCACTTGGGAGATTCCCGAAGTGCGGTTTTTTCTGTTTCTTTATGTTTTTTCCTTTTTTTACAGTATAAGCATTGCGTCACCGTAAGGTCCGAACCTGTAATCTTCCTTCAGGGCGACATCATAGGCTTTCATGACGTTCTCATATCCGCCGAATGCCGCTACGGACATGAGCATTGTCGAGCACGGAGTATGGAAGTTCGATACTATGGCATCAGGTATGGCGAATCTGTACGGAGGGAAAATGAATTTGTTGGTCCATCCGTCGTATGGCCGTACCTCATCGTTGGTGGTCACATAGGTTTCCAGCCCTCGTATTACTGTCACTCCTACCGCAAGGACCTTGTGCCTGTCCCTTTTGGTCCTGTTGATAAGATCTGCCGTCTCTTCTGATATTATGAGCCTTTCGGAGTCCATCTTGTGCTTGGAAAGATCTTCCACATCGACGGACCGGAAATGTCCTATGCCCATGTGCAGCGTAATGAAAGCCTTGTTGATATCCTTGAGTATCATGCGGTTGAAGAGTTCCCGGCTGAAATGCAGTCCGGCAGCCGGGGCTGAAACCGCCCCTTCATGCGCTGCGAATATGGTCTGGAAGTTCTCGGCATCCTCCGGAGAGACTTTTTCTTTCACCCATTTGGGTACAGGGGTTTCTCCCAGACTGAAAAGGGTTGACTTGAAATCCTCGTAGGAACCGTCATACAGGAAACGGAGCGTCCTGCCTCTTGAAGTGGTATTGTCTATTACCTCGGCTACAAGGCTTTCGTCATCTCCGAAATAGAGTTTGTTGCCAATCCTTATCTTTCTGGCCGGGTCTACGATCACGTCCCAGAGCCTCTGCTCACGGTTGAGCTCCCTCAGGAGGAACACCTCGATGTCGGCGCCGGTCTTTTCCTTGTTGCCGTACAGCCTTGCCGGGAATACTTTGGTGTCATTGAGCACGAAAGTGTCTCCTTTCCCGAAGTAGTCTATGATGTTCTTGAAAAGTTTGTGCTCGATTTCTCCGGTATCCTTGTGAAGTACCATCAGTTTACATTCGTCACGCCATCTCGGCGGCTCCGAAGCGACTTTGTCTTTTGTCAGGTTGAACTGAAATTGTGAAAGTTTCATATAAAAATCAGGCGCAGGTTTTTATCGCACGCATAACATTATACGATAATTCCGCTGAATTGTTTCATAATCCGGGTGAAATTATATTTTGGCCTCTCTGAATACCTCGGCTATAGACGGATAGGTCCTGGTCAGGAATGGAGGCAGGCTGGATTTGGCCACCCATGCCGCTTTGGTAATGTCTTCTTCGGTCTGAGGGGTCAGGTCGGTGGGGTCGGTATACAGCATGTCATACCACCATGTATGCTTGAGATGCCAGATTCCGTCTCTTTTGTAGCAATGGTCCGTGATGCAGATGAGATTTCTGATTTCCAGCTGTTTGACGCCTGTTTCTTCCTGGACTTCCCTCAGAGCTGTGGTCCGTATGTCCTCTCCTTTTTCCTGATGCCCTTTCGGCAGGTCCCAGTAGCCGTTCCTGCTTATTAACAGGAAATCCCCGCGTCTGTTTGATACAAGGCCTCCTCCGGCGTTGACCTCTTTGAACTCCGAGCATATTCTTCTGTATGTCTCCTCAGTGTCAGGTGTCGGGATGTATATGTGGAGCAGGGCCTCCGATTGTTCGAAAAGGCTGATCAGATCATTGATGCCGGCTCCTTCCCCGATGGAAAACCTTATCGCATTCGGGTCCGTAAGGGCCTGCTCCTGCGGGGAGCAGATGATCATGCTTCTCTTTTCAAGGTATATTTTGTGCATTTCTATGCTAAATTTCTTAACTTTGCAGGGATATGCCTGCAAATATAGGCATAGTTCATTAATGCAAATTCAAAATTAAAGAAATATGGAATCAACTGAAAAAACAGTCGCAAAGGCCCTGTTGGACATCAAGGCTGTCCTGCTCAGCCCGGAAAAACCTTTCAAATGGGCTTCCGGATGGCTCTCGCCGATTTATTGTGACAACAGGAAAATATTGTCTTATCCCGAGTTGAGGGAAAACGTCTGCAGATGGATGGCGGACATTATCGCCGCGCGTTATCCTGACGTGGAGGTGATTGCCGGCGTGGCTACGGGCGCCATCGCACACGGTGCCCTGATCGCGCATCTGCTCAAGAAACCGTTCATCTATGTCCGTCCGAAACCGAAGGATCACGGTACAGGCTCGCAGATCGAGGGAATCCTTGAAGAAGGGGCAAAGGTGGTAGTCGTGGAAGACCTGATTTCTACCGGATCCAGCAGTCTTGCCGCCGTGTCCGCGCTTGTGAAGGCCGGAGCGGACGTGAAAGGAATGGTGGCGATATTCTCATACAACTTCAACCAGTCGCGACGCGCTTTCGAGAATGCCGACGTTGAGCTCAATACGCTTACCAATTATGATACCCTTATAGAAGTTGCAAGCCAGACCGGGTATATCAATGCATCGGACATGGGACTGCTGAAAGAGTGGAGGTATTCTCCGGCTACATGGGGTAAAAACGAATAGACGATGGCTACAGAGATAAAAAGCAAGCACGCCGTAGTCTCCAGACCGCCGTATCAGCTGTATATGGCTTTTGTCGATATGCGCAATTTCGTCCAGTTCCTTCCGGAGGACAAGAAGAAGGAAGTGACGGCTGACTATGATTCGATAAAGGCGGTGGTCCAGGGCTTTTCCGTCGGGGTCAAGGTAGCGGAAAGGGTGCCGTATTCGAGAATCGATTTCCGTGATGACGGTGCGCCGTTCGGCTTTTCGGTATCAATGTATTTCGATGCTGCCGGAAGCGACCCCTATAAGACGGACTTTTATATAGAGGTATCGGCGGATTTGAATTTCATGATGAAAATGATGCTCGGTTCGAAGCTCAAGGAGGCGCTTGACAAGATGGTGGACGGTCTTGCAGCCATGTCGGAAGGACGGATGCCGGAAGGTGTAGATCCTTCAGCGTTTCCGGAAGGTTTTGACCCGTCCGCGTTCGGCGGTTTCCGCTCATAACTTCCGGTGGATATGTCAGTCGGTCTGAAAGAAGGTTTCAGGAAATATCTTGAAGAGGCGATAGGGCATGAAAATGCCTCTGTCGCTTTTTCTGCTTTGGACGGCCCTGCCTCTGTGTCGGTGAGGCTGAATCCCGGCAAGGACATGCCTGGGACGAGACAGTGGGCCGGGATCGTGCCGTGGTCTCCGCAGGGGAGGTTTCTTGATGTCAGGCCGGCCTTTACGCTCGATCCATTCTTCCATGCGGGTGCGTATTATGTACAGGATTCTTCATCGATGTTTGTCGGTCATGTATTCAGACGTATCCTGCCAAGGATCCTGGAAGGGAAAGGACGTCCGCTGCGTATTCTGGACCTGTGCGCTTCGCCGGGAGGGAAGACGACAGATCTGGCAGCCTCTCTCAGGGAGGTCTGCGGCGGCGCCTTCATGCTGGTCGCAAATGAAGTGGTGGGTCAGCGGGCCTCTGTATTGGCTTCAAATGCGGCAGTGTGGGGGGACCCATGCATAGCGGTGACTTCGGATGATCCTTCCGGATTCGCATCCTTGACGGGATGGTTCGATGTAATACTTGCCGATGTGCCATGTTCCGGTGAAGGCATGTTCAGAAAGGATATGCAGGCAAGGGAGCAATGGTCGGAGGATAACGTCAGGCTTTGTCAGGCACGGCAGCGCCGTATAGCCGGGGATGTCTGGCCTGCACTTGCTGAAGGCGGGGTGTTCATTTATTCCACCTGTACTTTCAACAGGTACGAAAATGATGAAAACGTGGAGTGGATATCCGGAACTCTCGGGGCCGAGGTCATATCATCCGGGATATTTTCCGGCGAAGGCATACCGGAAGGAGTACTTGAGACTGATCACGGATTCAGTCTGGTTCCCGGACTCGTTACGGGGGAAGGCCAGTATTGCGCGGCTCTCGTGAAGACTGCGGAAACGAAGTCCGGCGGCAGGGAGAAGGTTGCAAAAGGCCGATTCGACAGTATTCATGGCAAGGACGCCTCATGCGTAAAGGATTGTTTCACCGAGGAAGTGGACGTGGTGTCGAAAGACGGATTCATCAAAGTCCTGCCGCAAGCTGTTTCCAGGGAAATGCTTCATATTGAAAGCCGACTTCATCTTCTGTCTTCAGGATGTGCGGCGGGGGAGTTCAAGAAAGGGGTGTTGGTTCCGGATCCTGATCTGGCGCTTTCCCTTATCTTCAGACACGATGCATATCCGAAAGCTGATGTAGATATCGGGACGGCCCTGTCTTATCTCCACGGAGACCAGCTTGTACTCAGAGACCATCCTGCAGGGTATCTTGCAATATGTTACGGAAACCTGCCTCTCGGGTTCGTGAAGAATCTCGGCAGCCGGTGCAACAGCCTGTATCCGCGCGGCAGGCGCATAAGGATGGATATAGACAAGAATCGTATTCAGGACTTTTGAATGAATTACAAATAAAAAATCAAGGATAATGAGAAAAATTCTGATCAGGAACATAATTGCAGCAGCCGCAATGCTTGCCTTTTCTTTTACGGCAGGGGCCCAGGAACAGGATGCCACGGATGCAAGGGTAGAGGAATATGCCGGACGCTACAGTCTTCTGGTTTCCAAACTGGGAGTGGACGGAGTCGGGATAGAGACTGTCCTGAACAACTGGGCTGCGCTGGCTCCGGATGATGTCCGGATGCTTACGGGACGTTTCAATTATTATTTTGCCAAATCCCAAAGGACGGAGGTTGTACAGAAAGACCGGAAGAAGTTCATGGGGGCGGCTCCGATGCTTTCCTTGAAGGATTCTACCGGTGCTGACGTGCACTATTTCCAGGAGATATTCTATGATGATTCCCTTTATACGCTTTCCATGAAATATCTGGACAGGGCCATCAGACTCAAGTCGGACCGTCTCGACCTACGCCTGATGAAAGCTACGGCACTCGTCGCGTATGAAAAGGAGAGTCCGGACATGGCGCTTGCATATCTTGAAAAACTGGCTGACGAGAACGTCCTGGTGGGAGGGAAATGGGATTATCCGGGGATGGAGATGTCCGATACGCTGTTCTGCGGCCTTATACAGGAATACTGCTATACATTTTTCAATATTGGCAGCAGGAGCTCATATTCGGCTTTTTTCCGCCTGTCGGAGAAGATGCTGGGATACTATCCTGATGCAGTGGTATTTATGGACAATATGGGGTCGTATTATCTGGTGGCGGAAGAGGATTACAAGACTGCGCAGAAATATTATTCGAAGGTCCTCAAGAAAGTTCCGGATGACTATACTGCCATCAAGAACAGCGTCCTGATTGCCAGAAAACAGAAGAATGTCAAGCAGGAGAAGAAGTATCTCCAGAAACTTGTCGGCATAAGCGACGGTCAGGAAAAGAAGGCGGCGGAAGCCAGGCTGAAGTTCCTATGACGGGTTTTCCCCGCATTTTTCTTTCCGCTCAAGCTGCCAGGAGTTGTAGATATTGTGCCAGAGACAGTAGAACCCTCCCGCCACTGATGTGACAGGGGTCATGAACGTATATCCCATCCAGATGGCGAAAACCGTGTTTTTCTGGCCCAGAGCCTGTCCTGCAGTAGTGGATGCATTGTATTTCCTGCCTATGAGTTTCCCTGACCGGAACTGCAGGGCGCAGCATGCCAGAGAAACGGCGGCAATACCGGCTTCAAGCAGGAAGGAAGTGGAATTGTGGATTACCGACCGCGTGGTCACGGCTATAGCTATGGAAAGCGACACGCCCCAGATATAGAACGCCAGGTTGCCGGACTGCATGAGCCTTCTGTGGAAACGCGGCATAAGATACCGCACAAGCCATGCGAACAGGCACGGGCAGATGAGCATGGGGAATACTTTGGCCATTATCATGCTGAATGCCGTGAAGAACGACAGTCCTTCGACAGGATGTATCAGTGGTATCATTACAGGGACAAGTATGCCGGCAGCGATATTGATAAGCACGGTATATGTGGTTATTCCGGACATGTCCCCTCCGAGTTTTCCCGTGACCACGGCAGCCGCGGTCGCTGTCGGACAGATGATACACAGCATGGCGCTTTCTACAAGCACCCGTTCTTCAAAATGAGGGAGGACGGCGAGGATTGCGGCCAGCCCGGCGAATATCCCGCACTGGAACAGCAATGCCTTCAGATGCCATTTCCTGGGTCTGAGTTCTCTGGGAGATATCCTGCAGAATGAAAGGAACAGCATGATGAATATCAGTACCGGCTGTATGAGCCCCACTGCCTTGTCCAGATACGGTCCGGCAGGTGCGAGGGCCGGAATGCTGTCGTAAATGAGATAGGCCGCTATGCCTGTCACCATTGCCAGCGGAAGTGTCCGCTTTTTCGCGAATTCTATAATTCCCATAGGTCTTCTACTGTAAAAGCCTGCAAATATGGATAAATTTTGAAGAATATAATCCCTATGACGTTGAAATTTCCTTATCTTTGTAGGTTGAAGTTAATGCGTTAGTATTTAATATGAAAAAATTTATGATTGCCATGCTTCCGGCTTTTGCCGTGGCTTGCGGGGACCCGGTTGTCGAGACTTCCGCTCTTGATCTGACGAACCTCGATACATCCGTATCCCCTGCGGATGATTTTTACAGATATGCGACCGGCGGCTGGCAGGACAAAAACCCGCTGAAACCTGAATACTCCAGATACGGGGTGATGGATATACTCAACGAGAACAACCAGAAAAGGCTCAATGACCTTTTCAAGTCTATGGGGCAGGCTTCTCCTATGCCTGGAAGCGTGGAACAGAAAATATCCGACCTTTACAAAATGGGACTCGATTCCACACGGCTCAATGCCGAAGGGGCGGCTCCGTTGAAGCCTATGCTCGACAAGGTCCTTTCAGCCAAAGACAAGCGGGGGATCATGGAGGCCCTTACGGAACTTCATTCTGCATCAGACTATCCGTTTTTTGCCACTTATGTCGCAGCCGATCTGGCTGACAGCAGGAACCAGATACTCTATCTGACCCAGTCCGGACTCGGCATGTCCGACCGTGATTACTATCTTGATTCGGCCAATACGGCCCTGAAAGCCGGTTACCGGACGTTCCTTGAGAAAGTATTTTCACTTTCCGGCATGGAAAATTATGTGCAGGCGGCAGACGATGCTGTTTCAATCGAAGACGAAATAGCAAGGGCATCGTGGTCCAGCGTAGAGCTGAGGGATGTGGCCCGCTCATACAATCCCATGTCTTCCCAGGACCTCGAGAAACAATATCCGAATCTTGATTTCGGGCTTTATTTCAGACTGTCCGGCATTCAGCCTCAGGACAAGCTTGTTGTAGGCCAGCCGTCATATTTTGCGGCTCTGGATTCCCTCATGGCTTCGGCCGGCATAGACAAGATAAAGAACTATCTTGCGGGCCAGCTTGTCAGAGGAGCGTGCGAGGCTTTGAGTGACAGTTTCTATGTAGCTTCATTCGATTTCTTCCAGAAGCAGATGGCCGGAGTAAAAGAACAGAAGCCGCGCTGGAAAAGGGCGATGTCGGTCCCGAACAGTATCCTTTCTGAAGCCGTAGGCGAGATTTACGTGACCAGATATTTCCCTGCCGAGGAAAAAGAAAAAGTCAAGCATCTTGTCGGAAACCTGAAAACGGCCCTCGGCGAACACATTGATTCACTGGCATGGATGAGTGATACGACCAAGATGAGGGCACATGAAAAGCTGAACGCCTTCACGGTGAAGATCGGCTATCCGGACAAATGGAAGGACTATTCTACACTTATAATAAACCCGTCCCTGAGCTATTATGAAAATATAAGGAATGCCGCAAAATGGTATGTGGCTGACAATATGTCACGTCTGGGCAGGCCTACCGACAAGGACGAGTGGCTCATGAGTCCGCAGACGGTAAATGCATATTACAATCCTACCACCAACGAGATATGTTTCCCGGCAGCGATTCTCCAGCCTCCTTTCTATAATCCGGAAGCGGATGACGCACTCAATTACGGTGCTATAGGTGTCGTGATCAGCCATGAGATGACCCACGGCTTCGATGATCAGGGACGCATGTTCGACAAGGACGGCAATATGGTGAACTGGTGGACCGATGCCGATGCGGCGGCATTCAATGAACGTGCGCAGAAGCTGGTTGAGCAGTTCAACCAGGTACAGATACTTCCGGACCTTATGGCAAACGGTGCCCTGTGTCTCGGAGAGAATATCGCAGACCAGGGAGGCCTTAGAATAGCATATACGGCCCTGCAGAACTCTTTCGGAGACGAGCATCCGGAACCTGTTGACGGTTATACCGCTGAACAGAGGTTCTATCTTTCATACGCAAATATCTGGGCACAGAATATCACTGACGAAGAAAAGGCCAGACTGACCAAACTTGATGTACACTCCCTCGGTGAGAACAGGGTGAATGTAACGTTGCGTAATATACAGACATTCTTTGACGCTTTCGGTATCAAGGAAGGGGATGCGATGTACCGTCCTGAAAGCGAACAGGTGGTTATCTGGTAATCTGCCTGTCTGCTGATGGACGTTTCGCTCTTTATCGCCAGAAGACTCCGGTTCAAAGGGAGGATCGCGATGGTGTGCATCGCCGTCAGCTTCTTTGTAATGATAATTTCCGTCTCTATTTCATCAGGCTTCCGTCATGAAATCAGGGACGGGATTTCTTTATTGTCAGGTGACGTGCAGCTGACTCCTGTAAATCTCAATTATCTTGATGAGGCGGCTCCTGTAGATCGTCATCCGTCTTATCTTGAAAGCATCGAGTCTCTTGATGGAGTGTCTGCTGTAGAGCCTGTAGTATACAAGGCCGGGATTGTCAAGACGGACGGTGATATCCACGGAGTGCTGTTCAAGGGAGTGGAGAACCCGGAGTCTGTATCCGGGATTGATTCCCTGCCTCCGCTCGGCGTGGCTATACCTTCATCGCTGGCTTCAATGCTGCATCTGGAACAGGGTGATGCCTTCCTTTCCTATTTTATAGGAGAGAAAGTCAGGGTCAGGAATTTTACTGTCGCCTCTGTCTATGAAGGGATGCTTGACGGAGACCCGGAAAATATGGTGGTATTCACTGCTTTGTCAGACCTTCAGAGACTTAACGGTTGGGATAGGGACCAGGTTTCGGCCCTTGAGGTCATTCTGGACAGCCGCTACAAGGATATATCCGGCATGACGAAGATGCAGCAGGAAATAGGGAGCCTTACGCTTGCTCATGCCGGGGAGGGGGAGGAATCTGTCGTGGCAAGATCGGCCGTATCGCGCTATCCGCAGATTTTCGACTGGCTGAATCTGATTGATTTCAACGTGTTCTTTATTCTCCTGTTGATGACGGCCGTTGCAGGATTCAATATGATTTCCGGACTTCTGATAATGCTTTTTGAGAACATTTCCACAATAGGGCTGCTCAAATCCGTAGGCATGGATGACAGGCGCATAGCAAAGGTCTTTCTCCTCAGCGCCTCATCGGCTGTCCTGAAAGGAATGTTGGCCGGAAATGTTACGGCTCTTCTGTTCTGCCTTGTACAGGGTCTGACACATGCGATCAGGCTGGATCCCGCAAATTACTTCCTTTCATTTGTACCTGTGCATGTAGATCTGCCCATGTTCCTGCTTGCGGATGTTGCGGCATACGCAGTCATCATGCTTCTTTTGCTGGTGCCTTCACTGTTCATAACGAAAATCGACCCTGCCAGGACGGTCAGGGTCGCATAGGTTCCACAACTTTTCTGCCCTGTTTTACGCCGGGCAGATGGCGCAGAATGTACTGTAGATATCCAGGATGCTGTCCACATAGTTTATGGTCTCGTGACCCTGGAATTTACCGAGTTTCACGCAATCTTCTTTGAAAATCGAGTCCAGCCGCATTTCAGGTATCACCTGGACGACTTCCTCCCATTTGTTCCGGTCAAGCCCGCGGACCTCGGCAAGGTTCCTGCAGTCGGCGATACGACCTTCACCGGCATTGTATGAAGCCAGAGTGAAAAGTACTTTCTCCTTTTCGTTCATATCCTGTCCTCGGAACATTTTCTGGAGCCTGTCCAGATGCATGGTACCGGCTTTTATGTTCTCTTCAGGATCAGTAAGGTCATGTATTCCATAATATTCTGCAGTGGACGGCATTACCTGCATCAGTCCTGCAGCTCCTCTTCCGGAGTATGAATTTATGGAAAACCTGGACTCCTGATATATCACGGCCGCCAGCATCCTCCAGTCCCATCCGAGCTTGCCGGCGTACTCCTTTATAAGGCTGTCGTACGGGCTGATGTGTGAAGACCTGGATTTTGCATGCGGATTGTATGCATTGAAAAACCTTTCTTTGGCACTGGAATATTCAGGTGTCTTTTCATAATAGCTGATCCATGAATTGATGGCCATGATTTCGTCGGGTGCCTCTTTGCTTACCGCCCATACGGAGTTGTCACCTGTCTTGATGGATACCATAAGTCCGTCGTGGCTTTCAGCCTCGGACGGAGGGATTACCGCGATGTCGATTTTCCCTTCGCGGAGAGAGTCAAGATAGTTTTCCCCTGTATGGGCCGTAACTATCGAGAGGTCTCTTTTCGCCGTTCTTGCGAACTGGCCCAGAAGTTCATAGTTGAAGCCTGTATTCAGGCCGTCGCTGCTGTACATGTCGTTTCCCAGAACGATTGCACATTTGATTTCTTCTGAATCAAAACTTTCCTTTGATTCTGACGATTCTATCACATGAGCCCTGTCACTTGCCGTCACGGCAATGAATGTCAGGACAGTAGCGACAAGATATCGTCTTGTCCTTTTACTAACCATAATAATTTTATCTGTTCACAAAGCCAGCAGTATTCATGCCATTTGAGGAAAGCCTTCCTCCTGATGACATTCTGTCACCTGACATGCCTGAGGAACCGCGGCCGCCTTCACCGGCGGATGCTCCTCCTACTGAGGCGTTTTTACCTGACTGGATATAGAAAGGCCAGAATATCCCGAACTTGATCGCCCTTTGAGGACGGATGTAATGATGGGCTCCGAAGTAGTCCACAGCCCTGTCGGGCCATCCCATCCCGGCGTTGACCAGCTTGACGAATATGCATGCTCTCTTCCACTGGATGTTTACGAATGCATCGATATACGGACTGTTGCCGTATTTTTCTTCCGCCTGGTTGTGGAACAGGCCCAGGGCAGGGCTGTATGCAGGAGCATACCACCGTGTCGTATACCATGCATTGGCTCCTATCTGCATCTGCATGACTTTCTTCACTACATCGAACTGGAAATAGTATCTGAAATTCAATGCGAGGGTAGGCAGTGGGAGCACATCCGTGTTTGAAGACAGCTGGAAAAGCGCCTTATGGTCGAAATGGAATTTCCATAGTCTGAAATTCTTGGACAGTGAAGCCGTCATTACGCTCATCGGGGTGGCGTTCTGTCTCACTATACCTTCAGTATCATAATATATATTGTTGCTTAACAATGCATAACCGAATGTCGCTTTCATTTTCCAGTACGGGACGGCCGCGCTGGCCTCGATACGGGTCTCGGAGATTTTCCCGAAAGAGTTGTCCCATTTGTAATGGTTTGACAGGTAATGCTGCTGGTACCAGTCCGGTTCCTTTAATGACGTGTTGAAATGCGCGGTGAAACTTACCGGGCTGTTCCTGGCTTTTCTGAACGGGAAGATGTTGAATCCCAGATTCGCATCTACCGAGAAGTCATTTACTTCCGCCCCGAGAAAAGTGTAGCGTCCGGTAGCGTCCCATTTCATGAGCTTTTTCAGCTGTCCCTGTGCCCCTGCATACAGATATACAGAGTTCCTTACCACATTCTTTCCTTTGGAAAGGTAATTCTGGGTGCTGCGGAAGTCATAGTAGTTCAACAGCTTGTCCCCTATGCCCACATCGAGTTTCGATACGATGCCGTCATCGGACCAAGGCTGGAGCCTGATGAACAGCCTGTTTTCGAATTTCATCACTCTCTGCGAATCCGCCGAACTTGTAGGGTTGAGGTAGAACCTGTTGTGGTACAGGTCGCGCCCGAACTGGCCACTTTCACCAGAGTCTATTTCATCGGTGTACATTTTCGTGAACACCGAGTATTCGGAACTGTGTCCGATAAAGGCTGTGGTTATATCCCTGTCCAGTGTGTCTGCATCCTCTTTCGACGCTTCCAGTGCCAGCCTTTCCTGTTCTTCTTCAAGATACTTCTGTATGGCTATGCTGTCCCCGGAGGCCATTATGCTGTCCTTCCTGGCCTGTTCAGCCTTCATTTCCTTCTTTTTCCCGATATTGTTTATGAAATTGAAAGGGATCCTGTATGACTGGTCCAGGAATACGGTGTTTTTCTTTATCCTGTTGGAGGCATTGGCCAGATGGACGTCTATTTCCCTGGCATCCACGGTAGTATCCCTTATCCAGGTGTTGTCGACGATACCTCCGTTCTCGCTCTTTTCCACCTTGTTGTAGATGTAGCCTGCATGCATCAGGTACCTTTTGCCCATATAGTTGGTCGCGGCGACGAATGTCCTGTTATCCACATCTTCGCGTTTGAGCATGCCGTTGCCTCCGTACCTGTGGTATTCGAGCGTCACGTTCAGTTCAGGAAGTATGTTCTGGGTCGTAAGTATCTTTATGTCGGATTCTTCCTTTTCCGTATTGGCGAACAGCGTTCCCCAGTAGGCCAGTTCCGTATAAGGTGTCTTGGTGTTGAACATCGGAAGGCTTTCAGGGGAGTAATTGTATATCCTGTAAGGGGTATAGAATACCACATTCTCCTCTTCGTTCCGTTTGAAATAGTCGTATGTCTGGACCGGGGAGCCTATTACTCCCAGGTAAGATACGTTAACGTCTTCCTTGTAGAACGGATAGTCATTGAAATGGTAGTTGTAGGTGGTATCCTGCTCATGAAGGTCCACGTTGTTGAAATACCTGTTGTGTGTCCAGGTGATCAGCCTTTTGTACTGCATGGAGTCAGGGACGGCGAAAGTCTCCAGAATCCTCGGAGTGGCGGCAATGATGCTGTCCCTCGCCGCGATGATGCTGTCCCTCCTGTCCAGGATGCTGTCCATTTTCGCCATCAACAGCGGAAGTTCCTGTTCCTTGATTACTTTTTTCTGCTCTTTCCTGGAAAGGGAATTGAACCATATAAGGGAGTCACGTATGGCAATATCAGTAGAATCTCTTGTATACAGTGAATCAAGAAGATGCAGTTGTATTGAATCTCCTGCGGCAAGCAGCGAGTCCCTTGTCTGCCGTCTTGTAGGGGCGTCCTTGAGCTCTACATAGTACCTGAAGCGCAAGGTGTCTGTAAAACGCAGTGAATCCGGAGGTATTATGGTGTCTCTGGCTGTCAGTGCGTTGATGGAGTCGACTTTTGAGGAAATGGACCCGATGACTGCTGCGATTCCTGGGTTGGAATGTATGAAAACGACACTGTCTGAAGTCTTCATGGCTTCAGAGTCAACCGATTCCTTTATGAGAGAACTGTCTGTACTTCTGGCCTGTCTCAGGGAATCGGCGACCGCTGCAAGGCGGCCTGTCCGTGCTGCGTCAATCCCGAACGACTGTATCGCGGCGATCCCTATGAGCAACGCAGGAATCCATATTTTAGATAACAGGTTCTTCATACGAACCTGCAAAGGTAGGGAAATTATTTTTCTTTACAAAATTTCGATTCCCGAGCCGCGGAGTTCTTCCAGAGTCTCATGATGTCCCGCTTCGTCCACGTATGCAAGCGCGGATGAAAGAAGATGCACTGAGAATCCTGCTTTTTCCAGGTCAAGACAGGTCGCCTTGACACAGAATTCGGTGGCTATGCCGCAGACATATACGTCCTTGATATCCATGAGCTCCAGGATTTCACCCAGAGACTGTCCGGCCTTGTTGGCCCCTTCGAATCCCGAATACTGCTCCCGGTCCCTGTCGCATCCTTTATAGAATGTAAGTTCCTCCTTCATATACGGCTGGAGCATTTCATGTACCGCTCCTCCGTGTGTTCCGGTTACGCAGTGCGGCGGCCATGTCCCTCCGTTGGCCGTAAAGGAACAATGGTCGGCAGGATGGTGGTCGCACACGAACAGTATCGGGAAGGTGTCGAGTATCTCGCTTTCGTCGCCGCTCCTGTCTGCTGTCATCCTGTCTATGAATGAGGCGGTCTCTTTGACCGCATTCTTTGAATTGTGGCATGCGAGTGATCCGTCGATGAAGTCATACAGCATGTCCACTATTATGAGGGCTGAATCTGTCATGTCTGTCAAAGGCTGAAGTTGTTGATTTCCGTTACAAGTCTGTTTATGATGCCCATCTTCATGTCATACAGATGGTCTGAAATGTCCACTTTGTAATAGTGCGGGTTTATCAGACGCCTTTCGCTCGGGCTGAAATGCTTCAGCGTATCATCATAGTATGCTTTCTTCTCCATCAGAGTATGGACCGGGACGCATCTTTTGCCTCCGTCCATTACTTTGGTCTGCAGTGGTTTCGCCGTATAGGCACCTGCTTCGAATGTCTTGAACTTGTAACGGTCGTTCTCGTCATATATGGTGAAGGTCTCGCCGTTTTCTATTTTCCCGGTAAGTTCATCACCGCGCAGGCAGGTCACGTCCGCCTTGAAGATCTCCCCTTTTTCCGGGTCGTTCTTGGTGATCCTGTAGGTAATTTGGAAACCCGGGTTTATGAGCTTTGCCTTGTCTTCCGAACGTTTGAGCACAGGCTGTCCGTCTATCTGCACCAGCTTGTAGACATTGCCGAAACAAGGGTTGGCCTTGCTGGTGGCTATCGCGTCTCCCACTCCGTATGAATCGATGCAGGCCCCCTGCCTTTCGAGGTCGGAGATGATATACTCGTCCAGAGAATTGGTGGCGAATATCCTGCACTTGCGGAATCCGTTCTCGTCCAGGATCCTGCGGCACTCGCATGAAAGGTATGCCAGGTCTCCGCTGTCAAGCCTTATCCCGTACCCATACCGGTAGCTGTCGTCTATCCCGTTCTCCCTATAGGCACGCATGGCATTGAGAATGCCGCATTTAAGAGAATCGTAAGTGTCAATGAGGAGGATGAGTGGCTCGTTTTTGTGGGTCTTTATATAGGAGTCGAACGCTTTGTGCTCTCCTTCCACCGAGCATCCGAAGGAAGTGACGTAGCTGTGTGCCATCGTTCCTGTCGAACCGCAGCCGAACATGACTCCTGTAAGGATATTGGAGGTGTTGCTGCATCCGGCTATGACTGCCGCCTTGGCCCCGTAGGTCGCTGCCCATGGCCCGTGCGCACGTCGTGACCCGAATTCACTGACAGGTTTGTTGGTCGCCCTGCAGACCCTTGACGCCTTGGTGGCTACCGCCATCTGATGGTTCATTATGCACAGCATCGGCGTCTCCAGCACCTGGGCCTCTATCATCGGCCCTTCGACTATGATTACAGGCTGTGACGGGAAAGCTATTTCGCCCTCTCTCATCGCATAGATATTCCCTGTGAACTTCATGTGGGACAGGTAATCCCTGAACTCCGCGTACTCCGGTCCCGGAAGGAACTTTTCGAAGAAGTCCGCCGGCATGTTCCCCAGGTTCTCTACCATTTCCAGGACTTCGTCCACACCGCTTACCACGGCCCAGTTGTTATTTTCCGGTGCCTTGCGGTAGAAAAGGTTGAATATCGCGGTCTGGTCTTTCATCCCGCAGTCATAGAATGACTTTCCCATCGTGTACTGGTACTTGTCAGAGCAATAGGCGTTGTTGAGCATCGCTTTTCGGTTAAATCCGTGCAAAGTTACACTTTTTTGCCGGACAATGTTGTATTTTTGCGCCATGGAAAACAATATTTTATCAGACCTTTTCAGGGCCCGCTTCGGGGCAATGCCGGAGTCCCTCTTCCCTTTGCCTGTTTCCGGCAGCCACCGGCAGTATTTCCGCCTGGCCGGAGGAGGGGTCTCTGCCATCGGGGTTTCCGGAACAGATGCCCGGGAAAACATGGCATTCTGTACGATGGCGGGGCACTTCCGTTCCAAAGGGATAAATGTTCCTGAGATATACGGGATGGGCGGAGACGGGATGTATTATCTTCAGGAGGATCTCGGTGATACTTCACTTTTTGATTATGTCGCTGACGGCCGCAAGGGAGGGGAGTACTCTCTCCGGGACCGGGAAATGCTTCTGGCCGCCGTTTCAGGACTTCCGAAAATACAGTTTGAAGGGGCTGCAGGACTGGATTTCGGCATCTGTCTCCAGTCTTCCGTGTTTGACGGGAAAATGGTGATGTTCGATCTGAACTATTTCAAATACTGCTTTCTTAAAGCTGTAGGTCTTGAGTTCGATGAAGTGAGTCTGCAGGTTGATTTTGACCGGCTTGTGGGTGATGTGGCGGCTGTCCCTGCGGAGTCTTTCCTGTACAGGGATTTCCAGTCGCGCAATGTGATGGTGAAGGACGGGAAACCGTATTATATTGATTTTCAGGGAGGAATGAAAGGACCTGTGTATTATGACCTTGCTTCATTCGTGTGGCAGGCCAGGGCCAGATACCCGGAAGACCTGAAAAAAGACATGATAAAGGCATATCTGGATGCGCTTGCTCCATACGCTGTGCCGGATATGGAGGAATTTTACAGGAGACTGCGGCTTTTCGTGCTGTTGCGTACGCTCCAGGTGCTTGGCGCATACGGCTTCAGAGGGTATTTCGAGAAGAAGGGGCATTTTCTGAAAAGCATCCCTGCGGCCATGCAGAATATAAGGGAGCTGCTGTCAGGCCCGTCCGGAGAATATCCTTATCTTGAAAGTGTTCTCAAGGGTCTTGTCGGGGCGTTTGACGAAGGAAAGGTGAAATTCTTGCCGGAAGATGCGGCTGAGGACGATAGGCCGGCATGCAAATCTTTCCGGAAAACCGGAATGTCCGTGTCTGCCGGAGAGGGACTGCCTGTGCTGACCGTTGATGTCACCAGCTTTTCCTATAAAAAAGGTATCCCGGAAGATGGTTCCGGCAACGGAGGGGGGTACGTGTTCGACTGCAGGTCAATCCATAATCCGGGCAAATATGACCGGTACAAATCCCTGACGGGGATGGATGCACCTGTGATAAAGTTCCTGGAGGATGACGGGGAAGTGTTCAGGTTTATGGACAATGTATATGCTCTGGTAGATGCTCATGTGGAGCGTTTTCTGCAGAGGGGCTTTACTCATCTGTCGGTAAGTTTCGGATGTACCGGAGGTCAGCACCGTTCGGTCTACTGTGCGGAAAGCCTGGCGCGGCATCTTGCCGGGATTCAGAGGGTGAGGGTCCGTCTTGTACACAGGGAACAGAAAGTGGAGAAGACTTTATGAAAGCAATGATATTCGCCGCAGGCCTCGGCACGAGGCTGAAACCGCTGACTGACACCATGCCCAAAGCTCTGGTCCCGGTCTGCGGGAAGCCCCTGCTGTGGCATGTCATGACCAAGCTGAAAGCATTCGGAATCACTGACGTGACAGTGAATGTCCATCATTTTGCGGACATGATAGTCTCCTATCTGGACTCCGTGAACGGACTCGGGATGGATGTCCATATTTCCGATGAGCGGGACATGCTTTTAGAGACCGGCGGAGGAATCCGCCATGCGGAGCGGTATCTGTGCCGGCCTGCAGGTCATGTGGCCGGGGCCGGTTACGATGAGGTCGGACATGCCGGTGGCCGGGACGGGGATTCTGTTCCGGCCGGCGTCTGCGGGGACAGTGAACGAGATGAACCCCGTGCCGGCAGGTTCCTTGTCCATAATGTGGACATCCTTTCCGATCTGGATATCCGGTGGTTCGAGTCACAGGTGCGGCCTGACGCCCTGGCCACTCTTCTGGTAAGCGACCGCAAGACCAGCCGGTACCTGCTGTTCGATGATGACATGAGGCTTGTCGGCTGGACCAATGTCTCCACCGGCGAAGTCCGCACCCCGTATCCTTCACTGGACATCGCCTCCTGCCGCATGCTTGCCTTTTCCGGCATCCACATCATTTCCGACCGCATCTTCCCGCTTTTTGCTTCCGAAGGCTTCGGAGAACGCTTCCCGATAATGGATTTCTATCTGAAGGCGGCGGACCGCTGTCCGATATACGGCGTCCCGGCGACCGGCCTGCACCTTATTGACGTAGGCAAACCGGGCTCCCTCGCCGAGGCGGAGAAATTCTGTCAGGATATAGAGCGACATTAACCTTCCCGATAATTGGGCAGGCAAAACGGTTAATACCAATGAGTTGGTTCAGGACATATATGGACGGTCCCGTCTCGCAGAAGGGGACCGTCCTAATGAATGATAGACTAAATTGCTTAAAATCAATCGAATATAAAGGATGCAATTAGGAAGGTCGGATGTCCCGTTTGAAATAGACCATATCTTTCAGCATCTTACCGTCTTCAATAATCGGATGGTCATAGTTCTTTGTGAAAAAGTCAGTTACGGTATGCGAATGACTGAAGCCGCAGTTCCTGTAAAAAGATAAAGTTTTCATGCTGTCGCCGGTGCCGGCAAGCAAGGTGTGGAACCTTTGCCTGTAATGTCCGCATAAATACTCTATCATTCTCCGGCCATATCCCTTCCGTTGGAAGCTGGGGTCGACTGCCAGATTCTTCAGCTCCAGTATGCCGTCCCCCTCATCGGTAACTACGGCTATGGCTACAGGCTTATCCTCCCGGTTCCGCATGACGAACATTTCACCACGATCCAGGTATCTGTCTATCATGGATTCCTGTTCATCCCCGAGAAGAAGGAGGGGCAAATAGAGTTTCTTGCCGGTGGCAACAGGAAGGATCCGGACTTGATCCGCCTCCCATTCTCTCCAGGGACGCAAAATGAGACGCTCGGTAAACAGTTGACATTTATTCTTTTCCATATCGTCAGATTTCAGACTCAATTATATTTTCCGGCAACATGACATTTCCGATATCATCCTTCGGAGTGTTCCTGAGAAACAGCACTGGAACTATGGAATATTTTTGGGCAAACGGTAACAGATTCGCTTTACGGAGAAGTTCGGCTGTTAACTGTTTCCCATTCTCTTGAGTTGTCCATTTGCATTCCCCGACCAGCAGATACTTTTTATCAAGAGATTCAGCCATTACATCGAACTCGACCTGTTCCGGTTTCTTGTCCTCATTGAAAACAGACCCCCACCAGCGTTTTGCTTTGCCATAAACTGTTCCGTTGACAATGTTTCCGGTGACGGCATCGCGACACAGTTTTTCCCATTGCATACCCACATACCCGGAGAAATGAGCGGTCAACGCCTGTTCTATCGGTAAGCGACGGCCAAGTTCAATGAAAGAACGGTTAGGGACAACAAACCGATAGTAGAATGCCATAAACGGGTCTGCTATCTTATAGAGGCTCTTTTTCGCATTCTTTTCATCAACACCGAACGGGATATCTTTTTCCAGAAATCCAAGGTCGATAAGTTTCTTCAATGGACGCGACAGATTCGTTGCCGGCTCATTGCATCGTGCTGCAATCTCGGAAAGCCGATTTACACCGGTAGCAATATAGGACATTATCGTCGAAGTCTTGACAATGTCCTTGACATCATCCTGAAACAGTTTTACCGGTTCCTCGTAAAGAGCGCCGTTTACAGAGAAGATGTTGTGCCATAATGCGTCGTCAAGTGAGTTCCTGTTTTCCCTCAGCTCCCAATAACGAGGCACACCGCCCCATACGGCATACTCTTCAATGGCACTCATCGCATTAAGGTTCAAAGCCTCCAGAATATACGGTAAACGTATTGGCGTAAGTCTCATGATCTCATCGGCCCGGCCATAGAGAGGTGCAGAAGCATCAAGGAACAGCCCGTACATCATATTTTGAGACGAACCGCAAAGCACAAGGTTATACTTCAACTGCTTCTCGTCAACAAGTTTCTGTAATACGGACGGCAGCTCGGGAGATTGCTCCACAAGATACGGAAATTCATCCAAGCATAGAGTAAAACACCTGTCTGTCCGATAATTGAGCGCACGGAATATAGCCTCCCAATCCGGATATGTCAACTTATCAAAATCCGGAAACACTTGTGCAATCATTTTTGCCAGCAATATTCTCTGGTGCTGGGCTTCAGAACGGTCGGCAAGAAAATAAACATCCGTGTCCGACAACACCCGTTTGATAAGCGTTGACTTACCCAATCGTCTGCGACCATACAGTACGGCCAGCGAGGATTTCTCTCTCGCAAGAGTCTCTTTCAGCCGTGCTGTTTCATCTGTTCTATCAACGAATTTCATATACTTCATTTATTATGCAGCACAAACATAATGTTTTTATTGCATAACACAAATTTCTGAGTCTTGTTTTTAGCCGGAATAACCCCCAAAATTTGCCCCCCCCCGAAGAAAAATTCGTATAATTGCAGGTAA
>JADILV010000077.1 GCA_017695115.1 Candidatus Cryptobacteroides avicola
CAGCAGGTGGCGGTGAAGACCAATGCGCTGATGTGGGGCGCCATGACTCCGAACCTCGGTGTGGAAGTCGTGACAGGGGAGCATACCAGCGTCCATTTCTCCGCGTTCGGAAACAAGAACCCGTACGGACAGACTATGCAGATCATCGGGCTCCAGCCGCAGTTCCGCTATTGGTTCAACGGACGTCCTATGACCCGTGAGTTCATAGGTGCCGGTGCGCTCGTGACGACTTACGATATAAACTGGAGGAACAATGTCTATGACGGTGATGCCGTAGGGCTCGGTTTTGTCGGTGGATATGTATTTTCTCTCGGGAAACGGTGGACACTGGAGCTTTCCGGGAGTTTCGGAGTGATGTACTTCCACCAGAAACGCTACCACTCCAACGACAATTATGATGACTATTTCGTCGACGAGGCTACCCAGACCAACGCAAGGGGCTACAAGCTCTTCCCGGTGGACCTGGGCGTGACGTTTGTCTATATTATCAAGTAACGTGAATTCGATGAAGAACTGGAAGTTGACAGGATGTGTTCTTGCCGTGCTGATGTCACTGGCTTCGGTACTGCCTTCTGCGGGGCAGGAAATCAAGCTCGTGACAGGGCGCATTATCAACAAGACCACGATGAAGCCGTTTGATCCAGCGGATATTATGATATATTCGTTCAATACAGTGGGGGAAGCGGAAGATTCATACAAGACCATGACCCAGGACGGAGGATACGTCTTCGCCACGAACATGATTTCCCCTGATTCCGGCGGCTATTATGAAGTCCGTGTATCCGAGACCGGAGCCATAATCGTAAAAGGCGCCGGCAAGGAAATGTGCATGATGGAGAAGGTGAATTACCGTATGGAGATCAATTTCGAGATGGAAGGCGGCATCGAGCTGCCTCCGGCCACCCTGAACGCCAAACTCTCCGAGCCTGCTCCGATGAAGGAACGCAACGTGATGAACGGCAACAACCTCGAGGTCAGCAATACCATTCCGCTTCCGGACCATTTCGGCAAGACCAACGCCAGGCTCATCCTTCAGCCTATCCTGTATGACGGCGGTACGGACAAGCTGCTGAAGTACCTGGACCCTATGGTTTTCGACGGCGAGCAGTACAGTCTCACGCAGGAGCGCAGGATGGCATATGACAGGAACAACGATCCGCTCACGAAGTTCGTCAACGAAGAGCCTTTACGGGATACCTCGATGATAGTCAGCTGGTCAGATACTGTGAAGGTGTCCGACCCGGACAAAAGCTATTATGTGAACGGGGTCATGCGTCTGGAGGATTACAACCAGATCTATTATGAAAGGAAGATGCTTCTGGCTTCCGCACGCAGCGTCCGGCCTCTGAAATTCCTGCAGTACACTATGGATCAGTATTATCTTGACCCTGAGGAATATAAGGAAAAACCCCGCAGGGAAAGACGCAATACGGCAGGAAACATTTCCCTGACTTTCCTTGTCGGAAAGGCCGAACTGGATGATTCCGACACTACCAACAGGGCACAGCTCGGCCTTCTCAAGAACGACCTTCTCAATATCGTGCAGGGAGAAGGGTCGCAGCTCAAGGAGTTCTTCATTACAGGCATTTCATCTCCTGACGGTTCCTATCAGTCAAACCTGAAACTTGCCAGAGAGAGGATGCGGTATGCGCTTTCGCAGATCACATCGGTACTTTCCAAGCATGTCCGGGACAGGGTCTATATGCGTACGGAAGCAGAAGTGGCGCCGTGGAGTGCCGTCGTAGACCTGCTGACAGCAGATTCTCTCATGACAGAAGCGGCAGGACTGCAGGAAATCATCGACAAGTACCCGGACAACCACGATGCCCAGAGCATCAGGATCAGGCAGCTGCCGTACTACAGGGATGTCGTGGTGGACTATCTGCCGAAACTGCGTTCGGTCAAATACGAATACAATTACGAAATTTACAGGGAACTTACCCCTGAGGAAATCATGGACAGGTACGAGAATGACGAGGACTACCGCTCGGGGCGGAAGGAATTTGCCCTGTATGAGTTCTGGAACCTGTTCAGGATGGTGGAAGACCCTGACGAACTTGAAGTGCTGTACAAACGCGCGTACGATGCTTCAATTAAGGAAACCGGCCGTCCGTGGGCTCTGGCAGCCAACAATCTGGCTGTAGCCTATCTCCGGAAAGACAAGGCCGACACCACTATTCTTGCTCCTCTTATAGATGCCAAGATCAAGCGCGTGAATGTCATAGAAAGACGTGCCGACGGTACGGTAAATTCCGTGATAAATCCGGAAGCCGTAGTCGCGAACCAGATTTCCATGTACCTGAAGATGCGCAATTTCGAGAGGGCTAGTGTCCTGGCGCAGTTGCTTCCTGACACGGAAAAGAACAGGGTCATAAAGGCCTTTACCCTGTGCCTGGGCGGATATTATATCGGGGGAGACACTCCTGAGGAACAGCAGCAGGCAAAGGAGGTCTTCAATGTCGTTGCCAATTCCACACCTTTGAACAAGGTGGTGATGTGTCTTGCCATGGACAACAAGGCCTATACGAGCATGGCTTCCCAGGCGATCAATGCCCTTCCGCAGGATGATCCTCTGACCTATTATCTGTGGGCGATCATCAAATGCAGGGAGTCGCAGGAGCAGCAGGGATTCGATGCCTATATGATCGAGATGGACGCAGAGTCGTGGCTGTTGAAGGCTTTCCAGGGTGACAAGAAATATGTGGGGCTTGCTTCCGCCGACGGCGATATTCTTGAAAGTGTATTCAAGAATGCCAATGAAATGTATGAAGACGGAACGGTAATGTAACGTGATGCCATGAACATGAAGCTGACCAGAACAATACTTCTACTTTTTTCCCTGACCCTTTCAGTGGCTGGCCTGGGTGCACAGGAGCAGTCCGATTCTTCCGCCGTAGTCCTGTCTCCGGCGGATACGCTTGAAAATTCCGATTCTGCCGGGATGTTCAATGCGCTGGATTACAGTATGCAGAGCAGATATATCGAAAGAGGGGAGCCCTTCATCGAGAACAAGTTTTCGGACAATACCTTCCTGTCTGTCCACGGAGGTTCTGAAAAGCTTTCTCCGCGCGGCAACTCCACCTACAACTGGAGCGCCGCGGCAAAGATTTCCTTCGGAAAATGGTTCAACCCGTACAACGCCCTCAGGGTAACCCTTGCCGGTGAACGGACATTCCGCAACAACGACCGCAGCGTCATCTGGTTCGCCGGTCTGGACATATCGCACATGTTCAACATGAGCCGGTATTTCGGCGGCTACAAGCCGTCCAGATTCCTTGAAATATCCACTGTGGAAGGCCTCAGATACAGATATTCGATGACAGGAGGGGACGGTACCAGTGCGGCGGGGCTTCATCTCGGCTTCAATTTCAACATGAATCTCGGAGGCGGCATGGATTTCTTTGTAGAGCCCCTTGCCACGTTCTATTCAGACAATATCGACCATTCAGCCCGCTGGAACTGGCATCGCTATGATATAACTTACGGAGGGACTATGGGTCTCAGCTACAGGTTCCACTCGCACAAACCCTACCGTACAGGTCCGTCCGATACCGGAAATGCATTCGTTTCGCTGTCTGCCGGTCCGGCTTTCCATTATGCGGATCTTGTCATGGAGAGGATGGGACTGTTCAAGTCTCTCGGCGCCCAGGTCAATATATCCTACGGAAAATGGTTCACTCCTGTATTCGCCCTCAGAGCGACCGGATTTTTCACTACTGACAAATGGATTGCATACGGTAACGGCGACAAACGCAATGCCTGGTATTACGGCGCCAGGGTAGAGGGTATGCTGGAACTGGTTTCATTGTTCAGAGGCGGGAAGAAAGCGGATTTCTCGCTGCCGCTTCTGTTCGGTCCCGAGATAGCATGCGTTACAAAGCGTGAATCCACGAGAAACATCAACAATTTCTATCTGGGACTTACGGGAGGTTTCCAGTTGAAATACCGGATACTGGAATATATTTCGATTTTTATGGAACCTCGGATAACGATCGTTCCGTATACCATAGTGAACGTTTCCGAGGATCCGTTGAAGCATGTCGGGCACAACTATTACGATACCCTTTACAATCTTAATTTCGGTATTGAGCTGGATCTTGGTTTCCTTCAATAAGTTACCAGCTCATCTGAGCCCGTTTCGGGATGACACCGCTCAGGCCGGGGATTCTTCCTAGTTGGTCCTTCCGGGATAGGCCTTCAGCCCTTCTGCAAGACATTTGATCGCCTTTTCAAGCTCAGGAATCTCAAGTACGTATGCTATCCTTGCGTAGTTCTTTCCTTTGCCAGGGGTCTTGAAGAATGATGCCGCCGGCGTCACCATCGTGGTCTCCCCGTTGTACCTGAACTCCTCAAGCATCCAGCGAGCGAATTTTTCAGTGTCATCTACAGGCAGTTCGGCAACTGTGTAGAAGGCTCCCATAGGAAGAGGGGTGTACACGCCCGGAATCCTGTTCAGGTTTTCTATCATGTAGTCACGTCTTCTGATGTATTCAGCGCGGACATCGCGAAGGTACTCGTCAGTTGTATCCAGTGCTCCGATAGCCGCGATCTGGCCGAGAACAGGAGGGCAGAGACGGGCCTGGGCATATTTCATTGCGGCGGCCATGACTTCCTTGTTGTGCGATACTATGCAGCCTACACGTACTCCGCAGAGATTGTATCTCTTTGACACTGAGTCTATCAGTATTACATTCTGTTCTGCTCCAGGGATATTCATCGCAGAGAAATGCGGCTCGTCCGTGTAGCAGAACTCCCTGTAGACTTCGTCGGAAATCAGGAAAAGGTCGTGTTTCTTGACGATTTCACCGAGAGCCAGCATGCTTTCCTTCGAATATAGCGTGCCCGTAGGGTTGCCCGGATTGCAGACGAGTATCGCCTTGGTCCTGTCTGTAATCGCCTTTTCGAATTCCTCGGCAGGCGGAAGCTGGAATCCGTTCCTGATGTCTGTAGGGACTGCCTTCAGCGTGATTTCGTTCATGAAGGCGAAAGTATTGTAGTTCGTATAGAACGGCTCGACTACTATCACTTCGTCCCCGGCATTGCAGGTGATTTCAAGTGACATGAGCACTGACTCGCTGCCTGCGACCGTCACCAGAAGCTCCGGAACCTCTATATCTATACCTATTTTCTTATAGTATTTTTCCACAAGTCCTTCCCTAAGTTCGATCAGTCCTGCCGAATTGGAGTACGGGACATTCACTCCCTTATAGTTCTTTACCGCATCGAGGGCACATTCCGGTGAATTTATTTTGGAATCCGGCTGCCCCATGTTCAGATGGTAGACTTTGACTCCTTGTTTCTTGGCGGCGTCTGACAGAGGAATGAGTTTCCTGATGGCCGATGCCGGCATAAGCTGTGCTTTCTGGGAAATTTTAACCATGACCGATTGTTTTATAAATTTCTTAAACGCCGACAAAGTTAATATTTTTTACTTACCTTTGCGGTCGTTCTTTAAAATTAATTTCTATCGTTTTATGGCTGCATTTAGACAAAGAGCCTTGAATGAGGCGGCTTCGCACAAAACGGAGCGTTTCTACGTTGAAAACGGACCGGTTTCGCATTATTTCGGTCGGAATGTGTTTGACCTCGACAAGATGAGAGGGTACATGTCCCAGCAGGCTTATGAAGCTGTTTTGTCTGCAGTTAAGTTCGGCGGTAAAATCGACAGGGAGGTCGCAAACGAGATCGCTTCCGGCATGAAGGCCTGGGCGATTGAGAACGGAGCGACACATTACACCCATCTGTTCCAGCCGCTTACAGACGCTACTGCAGAAAAGCATGAGGCCTTTATTTCCGTGAAAGAAGGAAAGGCATTCGAGAAATTCAACGGAAGCGCGCTTGTCCAGCAGGAGCCGGACGCCTCCAGTTTTCCTAACGGAGGACTGAGAAACACATTCGAAGCACGCGGATACTCTGCGTGGGATCCTTCTTCCCCGGTGTTCCTGCTTGACGGGACACTGTGTATCCCATCTGTTTTCGTTTCCTATACTGGAGAGGCACTGGATACGAAGGTGCCTAACCTGAAGTCGCTGCAGGCACTCAGTGAAGCCGCTACTTCAGTCGCGAATCTTTTCGACGAGTCGGTCAGGAGCGTAGGTGTCAACCTCGGTCTTGAACAGGAATATTTCCTTGTAGACGAGTCCCTTTACAATGCAAGGCCTGACCTTGTCCTCTGCAACCGTACTGTCATCGGACACACTTCAGCCAAGGACCAGCAGCTCGAAGACCATTATTTCGGAGCCATTCCTTCAAGGGTGAGCGCTTTCATGAAGGATTTCGAGACCGAGGCCTACAAGCTCGGTATCCTGCTCCAGACCAGGCACAATGAGGTCGCTCCGAACCAGTTCGAGTGTGCACCCGTATTCTGCAGCGCCACCAAGGCGATTGACCAGAATATGATGCTGATGATCATCATGCAGAAAGTGGCGGAAAAGCACCATCTGAAAGTAATTTTCCACGAGAAGCCTTTCGACGGGGTGAACGGGTCCGGAAAGCACTGCAACTGGTCGATGGTTACAAATACCGGAGTGAACCTTCTTTCTCCGGGCAAGACCCCGAACAAGAACCTGCAGTTCCTGTCTTTCTATGCAGCTGTCGTGCGTGGTGTGTATGAGCATCATTATCTGATCATGACAAGTGTCGCTACTTTGAGCAACTCATACCGGCTCGGCGGCCATGAGGCTCCTCCAGCCGTCATGTCTATATTTTCCGGCTCTACTCTCTACGGCATCTTCAAGGCCATCGAGAATATGGAGTCCCTTCCTGAGTCGGAAGCCGGTCTCGAATCTATAAAGATAGTCAATTCCATACCGGAAATCTTCCCTGACAATACGGACCGCAACAGGACATCTCCGTTCGCTTTCACCGGCAACCGTTTTGAATTCCGTGCACTCGGTTCTTCAATGAATGTGGCTTCGGCCACTTACGTGCTGAATGCGGCCATTGCTCAGAGCCTGCGTCGTTTCAGGGCTGAAGTGGATGCTCTTACTGCAAAGGGCGAAGAACTTTCTACTGCTGTTATGAACACGGTCCGGAAATTCATCCACGAGGCCAAAGACATAATGTTCGAAGGCAACGGCTACAGCAAGGAATGGGAGGAAGAATCAGCACGCCGTGGTCTGAGGGCCGTGAAGAATGTACCGGAGGCATACGAGGTCTATCATGAGAAAAAGACCGTAGATCTCTTTTCAGAGCTCGGAATACTTGCTCCGAATGAAGTGGAGGCCAGATTCGAGGTGCTTAACGAGACATACGTCAAGAAACTGCAGATTGAGGCCAGGGTCATCGGCGATATATGCCTGAACCATGTGCTGCCGGCAGCAGTGAGATACCAGAATATCCTTATCGAGAATGTCCGCGGCGTCAAGGAAATCTTCGGGGAGGAATACAAGAACCTTTGTTCGTCGGAGTTCGCCACCCTCAAGAACATTTCCTGCCTGACAAACGCCATCTCACATGATGTCGAGGCGCTTGTGGAGGCTCGCAAGAAAGCCAACAGGATCGAGGATATCGCCGAAAGGGCGAAGGTCTACTCCCATGAGGTCAAGGACCTGATGGACAAGGTGAGGTACAGTGCCGACCATCTGGAAATGGTAGTGGATGATGAGATGTGGCCTTTGCCTAAGTACCGTGAATTGTTGTTCTTCTAATAGATGGTAAGTTTTAAAGAAAGTATTTCCGCTGAAGAACTGGACAAACTGGAGCTTGCCAGTTTTCCGGGAAAGATTTTCGTTGTAGATACGGTCGGTGCGGAGTTCAACAGGGCTGTAAATTATCTGAGAAGCCAGAAAATCATCGGCTTCGATACGGAGACCAGACCCTGTTTTTCTCCGGATCAGCCGAGATATGGCGTGGCTTTGCTGCAGCTTTCAGGGCCTGAGAGGGCTTATCTGTTCAGGATCAAAAGCCTGGGTATGCACCGCAGGCTGCGCAATCTGCTTGCGAATGATAAGATAATCAAGGTAGGGGCTGCGGTCAACGATGATATCCGCGGACTGCAGAGATATGCTGAATTCACCCCGAATGCTTTCGTGGACCTGCAGAAGATAGTTCCGGATTTCGGCATCAGGGACAAGAGTGTGAAAAAAATGACGGCGATTATTCTGGGATTCAAGATTTCCAAGTCCCAGCAGCTTTCAAACTGGGAGGCGGATACTTTATCCGAGGCCCAGACGAAATACGCCGCTACGGATGCGTGGGTATGCAGGGAAATGTATCTCAGGCTCATGCAGTCTAAAGAACAGTAAGAACCATGACCAGGATAATTTTGAAAAAAGGGCGCGAGGAGTCGCTCAGTCGTTTTCATCCGTGGGTTTTTTCCGGTGCCATTGCACAGATTACCGGAAATCCGGCTGAAGGCGATATGGTGGATGTCTATGCTTCCGACGGTACTTATATGGCTTCCGGCCATTACCAGATCGGGTCTATCGCAGTAAGGGTGCTGAGTTTCGACTCGGATGTGTATAGTCCGGACTTCTGGGAAACGATGATCCGAAGGGCCCTGGAGGTACGTATAGCTGCCGGACTTGCTGCTGGGCCTCTTGAAGGGACAGTCGTGAGAGGGGATACGGACTGCTACCGTCTTGTCCATGGAGAGGGAGACAATCTTCCGGGGCTTATAGTCGATTACTATGATGGCGTGTGCGTCATGCAGGCTCATTCTGCAGGCATGTTCAGGAGCAGGAAACAGATAGCCGATGCTTTGCAGAAGGTCTACGGTGATTCACTCAAGGCCGTTTATGACAAGAGTTCGGGGACTGCACCGTTCAAGGCCGGACTGGATCTGGTGGACGGTTACCTTTACAGGAAAGATGGTTTTGCTTCAGACGAAACTGCCGTCAAGGAAAACGGACACAGGTTTCTCGTAAACTGGACTTCAGGGCAGAAGACGGGGTTTTTCCTGGACCAGCGTGAAAACAGGGCTCTGGTGGAGAAATATGCCTGCGGTCGCAATGTCCTGAATCTGTTCTGTTATACGGGCGGATTTTCCATCTATGCGCTTGCCGGCGGGGCCGTGCATGTGGATTCTGTGGACAGTTCGGCCAAGGCTATGGATATGGTAGAAAAGAACGTGGCCCTGAACGGCTTTGATTCAGGTCTTCATACGGGATATTGCTGTGATGCCATAGATTATCTGAAGAACGTTCCGGAAGGAAAGTATGATCTTATGATTGTCGACCCTCCGGCTTTTGCCAAGCACAGGGGAGCGTTGAAAAATGCTTTGAGGGCCTATCAGCGTCTCAATGCGTATGCCATATCAAAAGTGGCACCGAAGGGACTGGTATTTACATACAGCTGCTCGCAGGTGGTCGATAAAGAGGCTTTTGCACTGGCGGTCTTTTCAGCGGCGGCACAGACTGGAAGAAGCGTCCGCATACTTGACAGGCTCAACCAGCCGGCTGACCATTCCGTCAATATCTACCACCCCGAAGGGGAGTATCTTAAAGGACTTCTGCTTTACGTTGAATAAAGCTTTTTTCGGACTGCGCTCCCAACTCTGGATGAGCCTTAGCTACGTTAGTCATCAAATAAATTTTGATAATTGAGGAAAAGGTATTATCTTTGCAGTCCGAAAAACAAAAGAGTTCTTTTGAATAGACAAGGTGCTATGGCCGAGTGGTTAGGCAATGGTCTGCAAAACCATGTACAGCAGTTCGATTCTGCTTGGCACCTCGACTTATTGGTTATTAGTTTTAGTGTTATTAATTATGTGGTTAGTATGAGTTGTCCCCGCGGGATGCGGCGACGCTCATTTTTTTTGCATATTCCGCTCTGGAAACCACAGAGATCAAATGCACTGCATCAAAGTATGCCGGAAGCCGTGAACATGGCTTCATAGATTTCGGCTTTTCTGTCTACTGACATGGGATACGCTCTTGAAGATGAGGGCATCCTGTAGAATGTCATTTCTCTTCCTTCAGGTGTAGAGAATCTTACGGATTCTCCGGTTTTCGGTTTCCTGCATCCGAATATTCCGCATAGCGTATCCGTGGCCTTTTCTCCTGTAGTGACGATGGTGCGGCACTCCGGAATCCTTTCCAGAAGGCCTTTTATGTCGGTAGGGGAGACTATTTCCAGAAATTTGTCAGAAGCATTGTCCTTGTGGCGGACGACCTCTGTAGCCGTATCGAAAAGGGCTATTCCGGTTTCCCGGCAGAAAGAAACGATTCTGTCCTTGTCAAAGTGTTTCCCGTCACCGGCGACAAAATGGAACCTGTCATGAAAGAACACTATCCCGAATATCCTCCACATGTCATTGATGAAATTCGGATAGAAAAAATCCATTGACCATTTCTCCTTTTTAGGCGGAAAGCTGCCAAGCATAAGCAGCCTGGCAGCTTCCGGTAAAAAAGGTTCAAGCGGATGCTTTTCTGTTTCCATCATTAAGCCAGCTTGTCGCCGTTCATGGTGATGAGGAACTCCTCGTTGGATGCTGTCTTTTCCATGCGGTCCTTCAGGAATTCCATGGCTTCTACGGAGGTCATGTCCGCAAGATAGTTGCGCAGGATCCATATCCTGTTGCTCTGTTCCTGGGTGTAGAGCAGATCATCGCGTCTGGTGCTGCTCAGCGTGACATCCACGGCAGGGAAGATACGCTTGTTGGCAAGTTTCCGGTCAAGCTGCAGCTCCATGTTGCCGGTACCTTTGAATTCCTCGAAGATGACATCGTCCATTTTCGAGCCGGTATCCGTAAGAGCTGTCGCGAGGATAGTCAGCGAGCCTCCGTTTTCTATATTTCTGGCCGCTCCGAAAAAGCGTTTCGGCTTATGGAGGGCATTTGCATCCACACCTCCTGAAAGCACTTTGCCTGAAGCCGGCTGAACGGTATTGTACGCCCTGGCAAGCCTTGTGATAGAGTCAAGGAATATTACCACGTCATGTCCGCATTCTACAAGCCTTTTGGCTTTCTCGAGCACCATGTTGGCTACTTTTACATGTCTCTCTGCCGGTTCGTCAAAAGTGGACGCCACTACTTCGGCCTTTACGCTGCGGGCCATGTCCGTGACTTCCTCCGGTCTCTCGTCTATCAGGAGAACGATCAGATATGCTTCAGGATGGTTGTCTGCAATGGCGTTTGCAATGGACTTCATCAGCATTGTCTTACCTGTCTTGGGCTGTGCCACGATAAGTCCCCTCTGGCCTTTCCCGATAGGGGTGAACATGTCGACTACGCGACAGGACAGGTCATTGTGCCCGTTGCCGAGAAGGGTGAATTTCTCGTTCGGGAACAACGGCGTAAGGAAGTCGAACGGAACCCTGTCGCGGATGAATTCAGGCGTGCGTCCGTTGATATATTTGATTCTTACCAGAGGGAAGTATTTGTCTCCTTCCTTCGGAGGTCTTATTTCACCTGTGACGGTGTCTCCGGTCTTGAGTGCGTTGGATTTGATCTGACCCTGTGAAACGTAGATGTCGTCAGGGGAGTTGAGATAATTGTAGTCCGATGATCTGAGGAATCCGTATCCGTCAGGCATGATTTCGAGGACTCCTGTGGCTTCCACCACACCTTCAAATTCGATTTTAGGCTGCTGTGGCTGCTGCCTCTGTGGCTGGTACTGCTGTGCGCTTCTCTGCATGTACTGCAGCCTTTCTTTCCTGTCCCTGAGCACAGGCATCTGCTGCTTCCCCTGCGTGTAGTAGCCTGCCTGTCCGTTGGACTGGGCTGTCTGGCTGTTCTGGACGGCCGGAAGGTTTTCCGCAACAGGGCGGTTTTCAACTCCGGCACTGCCGTTCTGGGATACGGCTTCCGGTTTCTGCCGGATTTCCGTTGTCACCGGCTCCGAAGTCCGGGTTTCAGGCTTCGGCTGCTGGTCCTGCTGTTTCTGTTCCCTGGTTCTGTATTGGCGTTTTGCCGTTTTGGCTTCCGGCTGCTGGTTCTGGTCCTGTTTTTCCTGAACCGTTTCCGCTGCTGCAGTTTCCTGCTGCTGGGCGGATTTCGGTTTGCGTCCCCGTTTTTTCGGAGTCTTTTCCTCCGCCTGCTGGCTCTGCTGTGGTGCAGGCTCTGTCTTCTGGGTATCCTGCTGCTGGACCGGCTGCTCTGCCGCCTGTACATTCTTACGTGGCCTGCCTCGTTTCTTTGCTACTTTTTCAGGTGCCTTCTGCGAGTCTATGACAGCTTCCTTATCCATGATGTCATAGATGAGAGTCTCCTTGTCTTTCTTTTTCGCCCCTTTGATGCCGAGTTCATCCGCAATGCCGCGGAGCTTCTCTTCATCCATCTCTTTCAGCTCAAAAATCTTATGCATATTTAATCGAATGTGTAAAAAAAAATATCTGAATTTGTAAAATGGGAATCGGGTCTGTGTCCTGACCCGGAATACTGCGTAAAAACCGCTCAGACTCTGCAAAGGTAGATAAAAATATCAGAAATGCAAGTCTCTTTAATAATTATTGTCCCAGTAGCTGCTGCTTTTCTTGAACCGGAGCAGATCGGCAAGCGCCGCTGCATTTGCAGCGATACGGAAACTCCAGGATTCCCATTGTCCGTTAGGCACCCATGACACTGATATGTTGAAACAATGCAGGTCGTATGTGGCACTGAGCTGCGTAGTGGTCATCTTCATGGCCATAAGGTCGAATCCGGTAGTCAGGTTGATGGACATGGCCGGCGTTATTTTCACGTTTCCGGACAGGCCGAGGGTCTGTGTGTGGCGGTGGTTCGTGATAAGGTGGTCGTTGGAATACTGGTAGCTTCTGCTGTAATTGTATGAATAGTTGATGTTTACTGACCACGGAGCGTTAGGGTTCATATAATAGAGCCATCCTCCCGGTATATATTCTCCGGTCACAGGATGATAATAGACTCTCATGTAGTTGTCGGCCGGAGAGGAGTTGACGGTTCCGGAGGAACCGTCATTTCCGTTGATTTTCCCTTCGCCTGAGAACGAATATGATACGGATGCGCTTGCGTTGGTCAGGCGGAGAGGTTTTGCCCAGCCTTCTGTCTGGACATTGAACTTGTTGATCTTGCGGCCTTTTTCATCGATTGCGTAAGGGTCGAAGTTGACGTTTGCGCTGATACCGACCTTACCGAATACGGATGTCGACATTGTAATACCGATGTTGCTGAGATTCAGCGAGTCGGCGAGAAAGTTATATCCTGTCGAAAGGTTCAGCTGGTCTATGAGCTTTATCTTTTTTGTCCCGGCTCCTGTCGTATCCCTGAGATCGCGGACCTTAGCCTCGACATTGTTGCCGATAGAAAGGCTCATGCTTGCAGTCTTTCCCTTACCTGGCGCGGAATAGATCTGTCCCGCGTAGATGTTGTAGTCTTCGCTGTGCTGCACTCCGTTCTTGTCGGTATAGGTCAGTGTCCTCCATCCGTTGAAATAAGTGCCTTTTTCAGGACTGAAGGAGAAAGAAAGGCTCGGGGATACCACATGTCTGATGGCCTGGATTTTCCGGTGACGCCCGAAATCGAACATACCGTAGAGCCTGGTACTCATGGAGACGCTTCCGGAATAGTTGTGCGTCGTACCGAATGTGCTGAACTGTCCTCCTTCCTTTTCCTCTACTTTGCCGGTCTCCTCGTTGTAGAACCTCTCCGTCTTGTTGAAGAACCAGTTCATGCCGTACGAGATACTCGGAGTTACGGTCACATATTTGAAAAGCGAGAAATTGGGAAGTCCGATCTGGAAATTGTGCGTCATTCCGTTCTGGAACTTGTCCCAGAATCCCGGCTGGTTGAATTCCGATGCCTTGAAATTGATCTTGTTCTGGAGGGTGGTGCTGTACCCCAGTGAAAATTCTTCGTAGAATTTCGCTTTACCGACCCTGTTCTTCTTTTTGAACGGGTAGAACCGGCTAACGGAAAACGTAAGGTTAGGCAGTGTGAAGGAGTATGAGCTGTCTCTGGAGTTCTGGCTGTGGAGAGCATTGACGGACAGGTTCATTTTTCCGTTCCAGTTCTTTGAATACGAGATTGAAGATGATATCTGGTTCTGCAGGGCTTCAGTGACCGATGTGGAGTTGTATCTGCTGTTCGACGGGCTGGAAAAGTTCACTGAAGCGCTGAATGTGGTTCCAGGGCGTGCCTTGGAATCCTGTGAGTGGCTCCATCTTACTCCGAAGTTCCTTGTCTGGAAAAAGTCCGAACTTCCTTTTTCTCCGGTCTGGTCATTTGAATATGTGATGGAAAGGTTTCCGTTGAATTTGTAATTGACCTTGTACCTCGAGTTCAGATCCACCGCCCAGGAACCCAGTGTATAGATGTCTCCGGTAAGCGAAACGTCGAAGTAATCTCCCAGGACAAAGTACATTCCCAGATCCCGCAGATAGAAGCCTCGGGCGCTTTCCTCTCCGAAAGTCGGCATCAGAAGTCCGGTGGCCCTGTCAGGACGTTTTGGGATGAAGCCGAAAGGGAGTACGACTGGAAACATCGGCACGTCTTCGACTACCGGCCATGCCGGTCCGAATACCGTTTTCTGCGATGGCTTTGTCATCACTTTCGCTGCGGAAAGATGCAGGTAGTAATGAGGATGTTCACAGTCGCAGACAGTGTATTTGCCGTTGGTTATGTTTATGGACTGGTCCGGCATCATCTTGATGTTCCTGCCGTGCAGTATGCCCTCCTGCTCCTGGGTTATCATATTGGTTATTCTGGCCTTGCGGGTATCGAAGTTGTACCGCACCTCCTCCATTTCGTATGTCTTGCCGTTGTCCTCCATTTTCGGAAGGCCCTTTACTGCGCCGGTGGAGTCTGCCGTACCTCTTGCGAACACGGTCTGTGTCTGCAGGTCGTATTCCATATAGTCTGCGGAAAGTTTCATGTTTCCGTATGTCACGGTCACATCGCCGTAATAGTAGATCATTCTCTTTCCGTTCGTGAAATCTTCTATAATGGAGTCTTTCGCAGTCGAGAACGCCGGCCTTTCAAGTGAACTTTTCCCGAGCAGTTCGATGGAGTCTGCACGCGATACGGAATCGGCGAATGCTATGGAGTCTCTGGCTGCAAGAGCGGAATCCGAAAGCTGCACAGTGTCCTTTACTACCTGCTCGGTCCCGGCAACTTCTTTCAGCCGTTTCCGTCTGGAACGCCTGTCATCCTGGGGCGAAACACTGAATGAGCTGATAATCAGGAATAAAATGATCCCGAATATCAGCTTCTCCATAGATATATGCTTATTCCGCAAATTTTTCATAATTTTGCAAGATGCAAAAGTAACACTAATTTCAAAAAAAGCAAAACGGAGATTGTCAATTATGAGCTTTAAATACATCCTGGCCGTCTTATGTGCAGCCGCTTTCCTTAGTCCGGACGGCATTCCGGATTCAGCTGCACAGACCGGCAGTACGGCAAAACCGAGGCTCGGGACGGTGGTCATCGATGCCGGGCACGGCGGGAAGGATGCCGGATGCGTAAGCAAGGACGGCAGGACCTATGAGAAGAACCTTACCCTTGCCATCGCCAAGCAGCTGGGACAGAAAATAAAGGCGGCATACCCGGAAGTCAAGGTCTATTATACGAGACTGACGGACAGGTACCTTACCTTGAACGAGCGGGCCGACATAGCCAACCGCAACAACGCGGATCTCTTTATCTCCATCCATATCAATTCCAACCAGAGCTCTTCCCCGAGCGGCTTTTCTTCGCATATTTTCGGACGTGCCAGCGGAAAGGACAGCGATCTGTTCCGAGGAAACATGGACCTGTGCCGCAGGGAAAATTCGGTAATATTGCTTGAGGACGACTATACTACCAAATATCAGGGATTTGACCCCAACGATCCCGAATCCTTCATTTTTTTCAGTCTTATGCAGAACGCCTATTACGAGCAGAGCCTCCTGTTTGCAGGAGAAGTCGTCCAGGCTTTGGAAGGAGGTCCTATAACCAAGAACAGAGGAGTGTCGCAGGACTCTTTTTTCGTGCTGTGGAAGACCGCCATGCCTGCTGTCCTGCTGGAGCTGGGCTTCATATCCAACAGTGCCGACCTGAAAGTCCTGACTACGGAAAAAGGACGCTCACAGATAGCCGACAGGCTTTTCAACGCTTTCAGGAAATTCAAGACAAAATATGACAACAGCCTCGACTACTCATCAGCCAGTCTGTCAATGGCCGGCGCCACGCAGCAGAACCGGTCTACCATAGCCGGTATCCAGTCTGCATCTGCCGTGTACGGTATACAGATCATGGCCTCCGGCAGGGAAGTCCCGTCCGATGACAAGGCTTTCAAGGGATACAGCCCTGTTGTCGTCAAGGATGGAGACCTATATAAATATATAGTATGCGTGTCCGGGACGGAACAGGAGGTCCGTACCGCTTTCAAGACAGTGTCAAAGAAGTTTCCCGGCTCATTTGTCGTGAAAGTCGAGGACGGAACCGTGTCCCGCCGCTAAATCGCCCTGCTGTGCACCATATATTGAAAAATACATTAAATTAGCCCTGTTTTTGAGGAGGTAAACCATATTGCAATGAAAAAACTTAGCAGAGAATTCAAAATAGGCAGTTTCGTTCTGGCCGTTCTGGTGATATCTTTTTTCATCATCAATTTCCTGCGCGGCAAAGACATATTCAACAGGGAGATGTCCGTCATTTCTTCCTATGACGACATCGAAGGTCTGGTCCAGTCCGATCCGGTATATATTAAAGGATACAAGGCCGGGACAGTAGCTTCCGTAGAATATAACCCTGAAACAGGTCTTTTTGACGTCACATGTTCGGTACAGAAGAAATTCCGCATCCCGTCGGATTCGAAGATGACGATATACAGCCGCGACATTATGGGAGGAAAGGCCGTACGTATAGACCAGGGCGTTTCGGATGTAGCAGCGACGGACGGTGCTGTCCTTTCTCCCGCTACACAGCCGGATATGCTCGCTTCCATTTCGGAGCAGATAGTCCCGCTGCTGTCCAAGACGGCCGGTACGGTCGAAAGTCTCGATTCGGCGGCCTCTTCACTTAATTCCCTGCTCGGAAAGGAGAACAGGGAAGCTGTCGGGAGTATTCTCAGGAGGCTCGATGCGACAATGTACGAGGCACAGAAGGTATCGGCGGCCATAGGCGACAGGTCGGATGAGCTGGCTCTGTTTGTAGACAATCTTGCATCTTTCAGTTCCAAGCTGGACTCCATAGCGCTTAAGGCAGACAGTGCCGTGACTGGTATCGGGGACGTTGCGGAGTCTTTGAACCGGGCGGATATCGAAGGTCTCGTCATCTCGTTCAAGGATTTTCTCGGCAGCCTTCAGGATCCGGACGGCACCATCGGAAAATTCCTTTACGACGGGAAGGTATATGATTCTCTCGAGTCCCTGATCTCAGATGCTGACAGTCTGTTGAAAAAAATCGAAGAGAATCCTAAAAAATATATCAGAATCTCGATATTCTAACGGATTATCAAGTACTTTCTCTGTTTCTTCTAATTTAGAATTTATCAAAATTGCTATACGCGTGATTATTTGATATTTGGGTATTTTGTTTGCTTATAATTGCTTAACTATCAGTATTTTATAAAATTACTTAACTGGCATGTAAGAAAAATATCTGATGTAAAAAAAACATAATAAGCAATAGCAAATAGAAAAAATTATAAGTTTTTTTTTCACCACCTTTGTAACCGTTTTGACAAAAACTTGTAATATTTAACCTGACATCAAATCCAAATGCTTTCAGAGAAACACACACTTGTATGGAACCGCTGTCTTCAGATTATCGAACAGATAGTCGAGCCTCAGCAGTTTACCGTGTGGTTCAAGCCTATCAGGCCTGTTTCTCTGGTGGATTCGACCCTTACGGTTGAAGTCCCGACGGAGTTTTTCCGCGAGTATCTGGAGGAATGTTTCCTTGATGTCCTGAAAAAAACCCTTAAAAGGGAGCTTGGTGCCGGAGCGAAACTCCAGTATATGGTCAAGCCTGTAGCCGTGCAGCCTCCTATGACCTATCCGGCCATACATGGTCATGCTCCTGTCAACAAGGCGATAAACATTTCGACATCTGCCTCCCAGGTCGCGAATCCGAGTCCTCTCGTTTTTCCAGGCACGGCGACACACAGGGTGCAGGTGAATCCACAGCTCAATCCTGTATATTGTTTCGGCAACCTTGTGGAAGGAGAGTGCAACAAAATGGGTATTACGGCCGGAGAGAGCATCTCGGACGCGCCGGGCAAGACTCCGTTCAACCCGCTTTTCCTTTTCGGCGGCCCGGGACTCGGCAAGACGCATCTTGCACAGGCTATCGGTATCGCGATAAAGGAGAAACATCCTGAACTCGTTGTCCTTTATGTTCCGGCAAACAGGTTCAAGACCCAGTATATGGATGCGGTCAGCGTCAAGAACAAGCTGGTGGACTTCCTTGCTTTCTATATGAAGATGGATGTGCTGATAGTAGACGATATCCAGGAACTCGTCTCACCTGGCACACAGAATGCTTTCTTCCATATTTTCAATCATCTTCACCAGTCCGGGAAGCAGCTCATATTCACATCCGACAGACCGCCTGTCGATCTTCAGAACTTCGAAGAAAGGCTTCTTTCGAGACTGAAGTGGGGACTTTCCGTGGAGCTTACACGGCCTGATTTCTCCACGAGGCTGGCAATGCTCAAGGCCAGGAGTTTCAGGGAAGGGGTATCCATAAGCGATGACGTCCTTATCTATCTTGCTACAAGGATAACATCGAACTTCCGCGAACTGGAAGGTACACTGATTTCATTGATTGCCAACGCTACTCTCACACATAAAGAAGTGACAGTGGAGATGGCGGAGCATATTACAGAGAATATAGTAGGGGAGAAGGAAAGCGATATCACCATAGACAAGGTGCAGAAAGCTGTCTGCGATTATTTCAACATTACCCGTGATACTCTGCTTTCCAAGTCAAGAAAACGCCAGATCGTTCAGGCCAGGCAGATTGCGATGTATGTAAGCAGAAGCCTGATAAACTGTTCTTTGGCTACTATCGGAGCAGAGCTCGGCGGTAAAGACCATGCCACTGTGCTGCATGCCTGTACAACAGTGTCGGATCTCATGACCATTGACAAGAGTTTCAAGCAGTATGTTACCGACATCGAGAAAATGCTCGTGCCTGTAAGGTAGTCTGCCCACATAATTTTACAATATATGAAATCAGACAGGGTTCTTGAGATTTTCAAGGAAATCACCCGGGTTCCGCGCGAATCCGGTCATGAAGAGCAGATCATTGCTTATCTGCAGCGGTTCGCTACATCGCATTCACTCCAGTGCAGAACGGACAAAGCCGGCAATGTCCTTATTATCAAGGAAGCGGCTCCAGGAAAGGAGGATGTTCCCGTACTGGTCCTTCAAAGCCATTCTGATATGGTTTGCGAAAAGAATTCAGGTGTTGAACACGATTTCGCCAAGGATCCTATCAAATATGTGATAGAAGACGGCTGGATGATAGCCAAGGATACGACACTCGGAGCGGACTGCGGCATCGGAATGGCAGCGGCGCTGGCCGCGGTCGAAGACCAGGCTCCTACCGGACGTATTGAAAGTCTTTTCACTGTATCCGAAGAGACCGGACTGGACGGTGCGAATGCCCTTGAGCCGGGATTCATATCAGGAAAAATTCTTATCAACCTTGATTCCGAAGATGAGGGCGAACTTTTTGTCGGATGTGCCGGAGGCATAGACACAGTTGCCGATTTTAATTGGAAAACAAAAAAGTTATCACACGGAACATCGTTGTTAAAAATCAAGATATACAATGGTTTGGGCGGTCATAGCGGAGATGATATAAATAAAGGCAGGTGTAATGCCGTACAGCAGCTCTCCCGCTTCCTTTACAGTGAAATCCGGTATGGTTTCGACCTGTGCAGCATAGACGGAGGCAACAAGCGCAATGCCATTGCAAGAGAAGCAGAAGCTGTAATCTCCGTGCCGGACCCTGCTGCTACGTCAGCCAGATTCGAAGCATTCGGCAGGACACTGCAGCAGGAGTTCGCCGTATCTGAACCGGGTCTGTCTTTTGAATCCTCTGCAGTTTCCATGGAAATTCAGGAGGCCATAGAAGACAGTGTAGCGGAAGCTCTGGTAAAATCCATGTTTGCCGCTCCGCACGGAGTCCTGGCAATGAGCATGGACATACCGGATTTGGTCGAGACGTCAACGAACCTTGCATCTGTAAAAATGACAGGGCAAGGGAAAATCAGGGTAGGGACAAACCAGCGCTCATCAGTTACTTCGGAATATCTTGCGGCGGCTGCAAAGGTCGAGGCTTGTTTCAGTCTTGCGGGTGCCCGGGTCACGCATGATGCAGAATATCCGGGCTGGAAACCTAATATGGATTCAGCAGTGCTTGAAGTATGCCGGGAATCCTATAGAAAACTTTTTGCGACCGAGCCTGTGGTCAGGGCCATACATGCCGGACTCGAATGCGGTCTTTTTCTGGACAAATATCCCGATCTGGACATGATTTCGTTCGGCCCGACTTTGAGAGGAGTGCATGCTCCCGGCGAAAGGCTTGACCTCAAGTCACTTGATAAATTCGTCGAATTGCTCGATGACGTTATAAAGACATACAGCGGTCAAACTGAATAAAACCATACATTATGGCACTGATTGCCCCTTCAATGCTTTCGGCTGATTTTCTTCATCTGGAAAAGGATATCAGGACAGTCAATTCATGCGCCGACATTTTCCATCTTGATATAATGGACGGAGTGCTGGTGCCGAATATATCATACGGTTTTCCGGTAGTGGAAGCGATAGCTTCTAAAGCCGAGAAGCCCATGGATGCCCATCTGATGATAATAAGGCCGGAGAAATATGTTGAAAGGTTTGCACAAACAGGAGTATCCATGCTCAGTGCGCATCTGGAGGCGATGGAGGATCCGGTTTCTGTAATGGGGCAGATCCGTTCTTACGGTATAAAGGCCGGTATTGCTTTCAATCCGGATATTCCGGTCGAGAAAGTTTTCCCATATCTTGACAGCTGCGATTTTGTTCTGGTGATGTCAGTATTCGCCGGATTCGGAGGACAGAAGTTCATAGAAGCGACATTCGGCAGGGTACAGGCTCTGAAAGCGGAAATTCTGCGCAGAGGTCTGGATGTGAAAATAGAGGTTGACGGGGGAGTGTCTCCTGCAAACTCCGCTGCGTTGGCGGAGGCAGGAGCTGATATTCTTGTAGCGGGCAGTGCCGTGTTCAGATCCGATGATCCGGCTGCGGCCGTAAGCGCTATGAGATAATATATCCGATTTCCTTGAATGCGAATTCTTCCACGGTTCTGTCTTCCAGTTCGACCAGCAGCATGCCGTTGTCTGAGATTCCACGTATGGTACCCGTAAACTCCCTGCCGTTTCTGAAGTCTGTGTAGCGTGACGGAATGTCTTTTCTGTACATTGCATCCAGATAGCTTCTCCGGAGCTTCGGTCCGGATGATACGGCTTCTTCCATACGGGCAAGTATGGCTGCAACCAGTCTGCATAAAGCTTCTTCCGGTACATACTCCTTTCCTGTGAGAAGCGAAAGTGAAACCGGGTTCGGCAGTTCCGGTGGGAAAACTTTCTGGTTCAGGTTAAGTCCTATTCCGGCAATGCAGCCTGTCAGTTTCTTTCCGTTTACGGAATTTTCAATGAGGATTCCGCATATCTTGCTGTCAGCGACATAGATGTCGTTCGGCCATTTGATGCCTGATGATACGCCTTCTGCAGACAGAAAGTCTTTGACTCCGACGGCGACAGCCTCGCTTATGACAAACTGGCAGTCAGCAGGTATGTTCTCAAGAAAGCCGTCTCCGTTCTGGAATATTATGCTGAAGGTAAGGTTGCTTCCTGGTTCGCTTTTCCAGACATTTCCCCTCTGGCCGCGCCCTGAGGTCTGTTCTCTGGCTGCGATGACCGTCGTTCCTTCCAGCTCCGGAAGCAGTCTCTTTGCCTGATTGTTGGTGGAGTCCAGGGTTTCGTACCATATAATGTCTGCCATATTTTCCATTGGTGTGAATTTTGTTTATATTTGACCTTCGGTCATTTATACTGTTGCGCCTCGGCATAGCAAAATAAATTTGCTCTGCACTCGGCTTCTGCGTATATTTGCGACTGCAAATTTAATAGAAGAATATTCAAAAAAGATGAATCATAAGAACGAACTTGATGTCATAGCGGACGCAATGCTCGAGAAAAAAGGAAACAACGTCGTTTCCCTGGACCTTAAAAACATAGGCACTGCCATCTCGGATTACTTTATCGTATGCAGTGCGGAATCCACTACAAACGTTTCGGCCATAGCCGACAATATTGAAGACAGGATGATTGCCGACTGCGGCAGGAAGCCTCTCCGGTCACAGGGCAGGGAAAATTCCCTGTGGATTATCCTTGACTATGGAGATATAGTGGTACATGTATTCCAGACACAGTACAGGGATTTTTACAGGCTCGAGGATCTGTGGGCTGATGCTGACAGGAAAGAATATTCCGATAACCTGTAGGCATCCGTATGACTGAAAATTTTATATCTCAAGAATGAACACAGCCGGAAATGACATGCCTTCAAACAAAGGCGGCAATCCGCAACGGAGGAAACCCGTGCGGATGACATTTAATTTTTCATGGTTTTATATAATCCTTATCATCGGCATAATATGGATGTTCTTCAATCAGGGAGGCGCCAATCCGCAGAAGATTGAATGGACAGATGTAAAAGAACAGATAAAGGCCGGTGATGTCAAGGAAATAGTATTCATAAGGAACGATTTTGAGGGACGGGTCACCATCAAGCCGGACAGACTTGCAAAATACGCCGACAAGTTCGGAGGCGTCGTTCCGAAGAAGTCCCCCCATTTCATATTCCTCGTATCCGGCAGCTTCAATCCGGAGGAGACTTTCGATGAACTGAACGCCGCCCTGCCGGAAGCTGACAGATTCAGAGTAGTCGTAGAGAACGACAGCAAGTTCTGGAGCACTCTGTTCGAGTGGATGCTTTTCCCTCTGTTGCTGATTCTCATGTGGGTATTCATGTTCAGGGGAATGAACAGGGGCATGAACGGAGGAGGCGGTCCCGGAGGTATTTTCAATGTGGGGAAATCTACCGGGAAACTGGCGGAAAAAGAAAACATCAAGGTTTCTTTCAAGGATGTCGCGGGGCTCGAAGGCGCGAAAGAGGAAGTGATGGAAATCGTCGATTTTCTCAAGAATCCTAAAAAATACACTGCCCTCGGCGGCAAGATTCCGAAGGGAGCCCTTCTGGTAGGCCCTCCGGGTACCGGAAAGACACTGCTCGCGAAAGCGGTGGCAGGGGAGGCAAATGTTCCGTTCTTCTCCATTTCAGGATCGGATTTCGTGGAGATGTTCGTGGGTGTGGGAGCATCCAGGGTCAGGGACCTTTTCCGTCAGGCGAAAGAAAAATCACCGTGCATCGTGTTTATCGATGAAATAGATGCTGTAGGCCGGGCCAGAGGGAAAAATGTCGGGTTTTCATCGAATGACGAACGGGAAAATACCCTTAACCAGCTGCTTACGGAAATGGACGGCTTCGACTCCAACTCCGGTGTCATCATCCTTGCGGCGACGAACAGGGCGGATATTCTGGACAAGGCGCTTTTGCGTGCCGGACGTTTTGACCGCCAGATTCATGTGGACCTTCCCGACCTGAATGAAAGGGTGGAAATCTTCAAGGTACACCTGAAGAACCTCAAGCTGGAAGCTGATTTCGATGTGGAATTCCTGGCAAAACACACACCGGGCTTTTCCGGTGCCGACATAGCCAATGTCTGCAATGAGGCCGCTCTTACCGCAGCACGCAGAAACAAGACGGTGATAGACAAGCAGGATTTCCTCGATGCGGTAGACAGGATAGTCGGCGGACTTGAACGCAAGACGATGATCATCACGCCTGAAGAAAAACGGTCTATCGCACATCATGAAGCCGGACACGCTACAGTAAGCTGGTTCCTCAAATATGCCAACCCTCTGTTTAAGGTGACCATTGTTCCGAGAGGACAGGCACTCGGTGCAGCATGGTATCTTCCCGAAGAAAGGAAGCTCGAGACCAAAGAACAGCTCATTGATGAAATGTGCGCCCTGCTTGGAGGCCGGGTGGCAGAGGAAATCGTAAACGGACAGCCTTCAACCGGAGCATTGAACGATCTTGAACGTCTGACCAAGACGGCATACGCAATGGTGACGTATTACGGCATGAGTGAAAACGTGGGCACCGTTTCGTTTTATGATTCGACCGGATCCAGAGGCTATGAACTCTCCAAACCATACAGCGAAAAGACTGCAGAGGCCATCGACAGGGAAGTCAAGGAACTGGTCAATTCCATCCATGACAGGACATACAGGCTTCTGATGGAGCATAAGGACGGATTTATGCAGCTTGCTGCGCTGCTTCTGGAAAAAGAAGTTATCTTTGCAGATGATCTTGAACGCATCTTCGGTCCGAGACCGTGGGGCGGAACCGGTGACGGCATTCCGGACAAGGAGGCGGACCAGACCGGACCTGAAACATCGGAGACATCAGAGATATCGGATAATGAATTATAAGAACCTCATTACCAGGACTTTATCGGGAGCAGGGTTTGTGGCGGTCATGCTTGCAGGCCTGCTCCTTGACAAGTACATCTTCGCAGTTGTGATGCTTTTCATCATGATTGTCATGATGCACGAATTCTTCAAGATGACGATGGGGGACGAATACCGTTTTTCCAGAGCCCTGGCGATTTTCGCAGGAGCTACACTGTTCGCTTTGACTTTCCTGTACAAAGGACATATCTGGAATTTCCCCGGACGTCTGGTCATACTGGCCATGATCCCTATTTTTATAGTGATGGTCAATTCCTTGTACGTCAAGGACAAGACTGATTTCGGCAAATTCGCCAACCTGTATACTGCGATACTCTATTTAGCCGTGCCGATGACTCTGATGAACTTCGTGGCTTTCACCGCCGGAGGGAAATTCTCAGGTCATCTGCTTCTGTGTTTCTTTATCATTATCTGGGCGTCGGATGTAGGTGCATACCTTTTCGGAATGACTCTCGGACAGAAATTCGGGAAAAAGCTTTTTCCGGAGATTTCGCCAAAGAAATCGTGGATAGGGTTCTGGGGAGGTTTCGTGATGTCCGTCCTTGTCGCGACGGCTCTGTACTACCTGGGCCTGTTCCCTCAGTCATACAGTCTGATGAACTGTATCGTGCTGGCTGTATTCATGAACATATCGGGAGTCTATGGCGATCTTGTGGAATCGCAGTGGAAAAGACATTATGCCCTGAAGGATTCCGGAAATCTCATTCCAGGACACGGCGGTATGCTGGACAGGTTTGACAGCGCACTTTTTGCGGTTCCGGTCGGAGTCATATATCTGATGGTCCACAATATTCTGTGGTAAGAGGCGCTATATAATGGAATTTTTATAAATTTGCACCGGAAAATTCATATAGGTTAAGGGCATGACAATACACAAGGCCGGCAGGGGAACGATATTATGCATCTGGGCGTTCTGCGCTCTGATGGTTTATCTTGTCCTCCACTATATCAGCTGTGTCTTTGTCTCTTATCCTCTGGCCGGAGCATTCATATTCTTCATGGGTTTTGTCCTGTATTTCTTCCGCGTGCCGGACAGGGAGACAGTCGCAAGCGAAAAGGCAGTGACGTCAGTGGCAGACGGAGAAGTCGTGATAATAGACAAAGTCTACGAAAGCGAATATATCAAGGGCGAGTGCATACAGGTCTCTGTCTATATGGATTTTTTCAATGTCCATGTCAATTTCTGGCCGATATCCGGAGAAGTGACATATTATAAATATCACCCGGGCAAATATCTTCTTGCCTTTCTTCCAAAAGCATCGGAACTGAACGAACATACCTCCGTGGCGGTAAAGAACATGTACGGGGAAGTGTTTTTCAAGCAGCTTGCCGGAACGTTTGCCAGAAGGATAGTCTGTTATGCGAAAGTGGGGAACACCAGTGAAAGGGGCTCCCAGTGCGGTATAATAAAATTCGGATCCAGGATTGACATGTACCTCCCTTTAGATGCCGATATCAAGGTAAAGGTGGGGGATGAGGTCAGAGCCTGTGAAACTATTATAGCAGAATTATAAAATGAACGGAATTACAACACCTGCCGGCCAGCCGGCATCTATTGAAATCTGCGGCGAGCCGGACGATTCAGTCCCCTTGTCGTGCAAGTCTGAATTTTTCAAAAAGGAGGGGACATGGAAGAGCTGATCATCATTTTTGCACTTATCCTCCTGAACGGAATCTTTTCCATGTCGGAAATCGCGCTTATCTCGGCGCGTAAGTCCAGTCTGCAGACAGATGCCGACAAAGGCCAGAAATCAGCCAAAAAAGCGTTGAAACTGGCCTCGGACCCGGACAAGTTCCTCTCCGCCGTACAGATAGGCATTACCCTGATCGGGATTCTCACCGGTATTTTTTCGGGCAACAAGGTAGCGGCCGAGTTTACCAAGGTACTTGCGAATGCAGGCATGGCTTCAGGGGCCGCTTCAGCTGTCGCGCAGACTATAATCGTAATAATAGTTACATATTTCACCATCCTTCTCGGCGAACTTGTCCCGAAAAGGATAGCGATGAGCGCTTCCGAGAAGGTTGCCAAGATCGTTGCCGGACCTATGCGGGCGATTTCAGTGCTGACTTCGCCTTTTGTCTGGCTGCTTGCAAAAAGTACAGCCTGCGTGCTCAGGGTTTTGGGTGTAAAGGCCCAGGAGTCCAAGGTGACGGAAGAGGAAATCAAGTCGATAATACAGGAGGGGACGGATGAAGGTGAAGTGTCTCCTGTCGAGCAGGATATCGTGGACAGGGTATTCGCTTTGGGGGACCTGAAAGTCAGCACCATCATGACCCTGCGCAATGATATCGTGTTCCTTGATCTCGAGATGTCAGAAACGGAAATAAGGCATACGATCGAGGAAAACATCTTTGAAGCATATCCGGTAGTCGACGGGGACCTTGACCATGTGGTAGGAGTGCTGTCGCTTAAGGATTTTGTCCTGAATGTAGGCAAGGAAGGCTTTGATCTGGGAAAAATGACCCATGATCCGGTATATTTCCATGAGAACATGAATGTCTATACCGTTCTCGAAGACATGAAACGGAAGAAGATCAGCAGGGCGCTGGTGTGCGATGAATTCGGATCATGCAGCGGTATCATCACCCTTAAGGATATCATGGAAGCTCTGGTCGGCACCGTCAATGACGATCATCAGAAGGAGCCGGACATCGTGGCACGGCTTGACAATGACGGATGGATCGTGGACGGACAGTGCTCCATGTATGACTTCATAATGCATTTCGACCTTGATGACGAGGTGCAGGATTATGAATACACGACGGTGGCCGGGCTTATCCTCGATGAACTTGACCACGTGCCGGTAGCGGGAGAGAAGGCCGTGTGGGGCAACTTCGAGTTTGAAGTGGTTGATATGGACGGCGCAAGGATAGATAAAGTGATAGTCAAGGATATCCGGAACCGGAAGGAAATCCGGTCAGACGATGCTGAATCCGATGATAACGCCGGCAATCCTTCAGATTCCGAATAGAAAAAAAAGTCAGCGGGATTCTTCTATAAGCTTTAGAAGACAGTCTATAGCCTCGGTCTCGGGAACATGTCTCATGACCGGGGTTTTTCCTTTATATATGGAGACCTTGTGATCTCCTTCACCTACGTATCCCCAGTCGGCATCGGCCATTTCGCCAGGACCGTTCACTATGCATCCCATGACTGCGATGACCATTCCGTTGAGATGTGACGTGCGGCGCTTGACTTCATTGAATGTGGATTCCAGATTGTACATTGTCCTGCCGCAGCCCGGACAGGCAATGTATTCCGGACGGTAGAATTTCCTTCTGGCAGCCTGCAGCAGTTCATCGCTCAGGTACGAGGCCGTTTCAGATCCATCAAGAAGAATTTCTTCACCTGCTTCATCTGTATAGGTCCCTCTGATTTCCACTTCGTCTATTTTCCTGTCAAGCAACATCTTGCCGAAATCGCAGGACATGTCAAGCATCAGGCGTTCGCGGGAAGGGGAGCGATATACGGCTACGGCCTTTTTCCCTTCGAGATTGAGTGAAACCATGGATGAGTGCAGCTTGTGGTCATACCTGTCGGCAAGATACTGTGCTACAGGTATTTCATTTACAGGGTCTTCCGTTAGTGAAACCCTGATGGTGTTTCCGATACCTTCTGACAGCAGGGATGAGATGCCTACAGCTGACTTTATCCTGCCGGAATCACCGTTGCCTGCTTCCGTTACCCCGAGGTGCAGGGGAAAGACTATGCCCCTTTCCTCCATGGCCTTCTGCAGGAGCCTGTAAGCCTCCACCATGACTACTGTGTTGCTGGCCTTAAGGGAGACAACCACATTGTAGAAGTCCTCGGCAACGCACATTTCTATCCATTCCATTGCCGCTTCCTTCATGGCTAAAGGCGTGTTCCCGTACATTTCGGTAATTCTGGTGCCGAGCGAACCGTGGTTCAGCCCTATCCTGATGGCCGCTCCCGTCCTTTTGCATACCTGGACCAGACGGGTGAACTGGGATTTTGCCTGTTCGTGATCCCTGTGGAAATTGCCAGGGTTTATGCGTACCTTTTCCACGACTTCTGCGGCCTCGATTGCGATTCCGGACGAGAAGTGCACATCCGCAACCAGCGGAGTCATGATGCCTTCGGCTCTGAGCCGGGACTTTATCTCTCTGAGAGCTTCGACCTCCCTGTGTCCGGGGACTGTCAGCCTTATGAGCTGTGCCCCAGCCTCATACATGCGTCTGCATTGTTCTGTACTGGCCTCGATATCGGCAGTATGCGTGTTGCACATTGTCTGGACTACGATAGGCAGGCCTGGACCGATCTTTATGTTTCCTACTGATGCTGTAATGGTTTTCATTATTGCCGCGGTGTTTGTGATGCTTCCAATTCCGGAGTATTCTCGTCAAGAGATCTGATAAGGCCTGCCTGTTCCTTGGCTTCGCGCCTGAGCTGATGTCTGGTCGACCCTATCCTCTTGGTCAGCTGGAAATGTACTCCGACAGAGAAAATTATGTTTGAAGGGTAAGAATACCTGTAATAATAGTTGCTGTAGAAATCCGGTTGGTGGAGAGCCCCCATGGAGTATTTGTACATTGCCGTGAAATGTATTTCCACCGGATCGAATATGAAGGCGAATCCGCCTCCGCCCTTGATACCGTAGTCGAACCTTTTGTCAGTATCTATGAAACCATTGGCGACATCCGGTCTTACACCTTCTCCGGTCCTTTCGATGTTGAACCTGTAACCTGCAAAGAATCCGATGTTTACAAGCAGTTTCATTTTCCAGAAATCCACATGCAGGTGTGCGAGCACAGGGATTTCCAGCACGTCCATCACTGCCTGCCTGACACCGGTGTAGGGGCCTCCCAGATCGGGCCATACTTCCGTGTCTTTGTCCTGTTTGAAGCTGTACCCTTCTTTGGCGTAGACTATTCCGGCCTGGAAACCGAAATAAGGCATGTAGCCGAACATTTTGCCGTATCGGGTGTAGAATATTCCGAAGTTATACGGGAAGAACAGGGATTTCTGCCTCATGCTCGGATTCCACATCACCTGGCTCATGCTCATACCGTACTGGACACCTATCATCGAATAGTCGTTGATGATTATCTTTTTCTTGACTTCAACGGAATCCAGGTATGCTGCAAGGCTGTCGGAATCAGAAGGAAGCACGAATTCAGTCACTGTCCTGACAGTATCCTGCGCGGACTTTGCCTGCCCATAGGCAAGGGCAGGGGCAATGACCGCAGCTGCAACAAGTATGTTTTTTATCAAAAGAAGCTTCATCATTGTCATTTGAACATTTCTCCAACATCGATACTTTGCGACAGCTCGGTCTTTTCCGGAATGTCAATAAGATCCGTCCCGTCTTCAAGCTTGTAGAAAAGGACCTTTTCAGGCTGTTTCCTCTCCAGAAGGTTGCCGGTATCCACTATACCGTTCCGGTTTACATCTTCGGTAAGCCGGATGGAATATTTGCCGGCCTTGAGATACGGGAAAAGAAGCGTCTGGTCCGTGTCTATTATATATGACCTGAGTGTTTTGGAGCGCTTTTCGTCCAGCAGGTCCACTATGTATTTATTCTTTACGTTTGACATGTTAATGGACAGGAGGCTCAGGGTCTCGTCGTTCGGAAGCGTAACCTTGACTTCCAGGCTGTCATTGTAGAATCCGTTGATATCCTTGAACTTGCGTCCCGGGATATTCAGGAAATATTCGTACCCCGGAAGGAATTTCTCGGTAGGACGGATTACATATTTGCGCAGATTGAGACTGTCCTGCGTGACGGTGAACTTTCCTTTCGTCTCCTGCTGTCTCGGGTTGAGATAGCGGAATGTCACGGAATCGAAAGCCGACACTACCAGCGGGTATTTGAATTCCACCACAAAGCCGTTCTGCTCGATATTCTCTGCTTTTGAATCCACGGTGAATACCGCAGTCGTATCTTCTTTCTTGATGTCTTTTCTGGAACTTTTCCTGGCCATCAGCTCTTTCGGCTTGACCAGCTTGATTTCTTCAACGAAAGGGGAAAGGTTGCCAAGAGTGTCTGTCTTCATGTAGTCGACGTTCAGATAGAGCGTATCCGGCTGCGGTGCCGGGTCATTGACCCATATTTCCAGACTGTCCTGCTTGATGTTGAACTGCGTGATGAGTTTTTCATGAGGGACTCCCTTTATCCAGATAGAGTCTATCTGTGCATACGGGGCCATGAATGTGATGTATGCGGTGCGTTCTCCGACACGTTCGTAATTGTCTATCATCTGTGTGGACGGAGTCTCCTTGAAAAGGTTAAGCGTGTACTCGGTCTTGCGGGCCTTGCAGGCGAGAGTATCTGTCATGAGATACTTGTACAGTTCAGGTACGGAATCCCTGACCCTGTTGACCGGTCTGACAAGAGAATCGAAGAAAGCCACCTGTTCGGATGTCGCATCGTATTTGTTGTCATAGTTGATGTCCATTATGGCGAATAGCCTGTAGACGGTATCCTGGATATTTCTCAGACAGAAATACCCCCAGTCATCCGTCCTTCCGGCAGCAACCGGCCTCTGCAGGAAGATTGCCGAATCCGCCTGGTCTTTGTACAGCATGACTGTCGCTCCTTTTATTGGCATGAGCGTATTGCAGTCCTGGACCACTCCCGTAATGTACATCGAATCCACATCGGTTCCCGTGGAAAACGCCAGATTGTAGCCTGGAAACATGTTCCCCTCATTGTTGTCGGCTACGGCATTGGTTATATCCAGGGTGTATGTCTTGTTGGAATCCAGGTCGTTTTCAAAGTAGATGACAAGAGTCTTTCCCTTCATCTTGTATTTAGGCGGCTTTTCCATCGGCGGAGACAGGAAGATGCTCTGCTGGTCCTTTACTACGACATATTCGTCGAATGTAAATTCGAGCTGGGTCTTGTGTACCGGTACGTTCTTGGTGCCCGGGTATGGATAAAGCTTGACGATCACCGGAGGTATGGTATCCTTCGGCCCTCCGGACGGGGGAGTCGTGGTATTGGCGCAAGAATGTGAGAACATCACTGTTCCCAGTACAACACCGACCGGAATGGCCGGAATCAGATTCTTCAAGAATTTCCTCATTATGAAAACCTACTTTTTGTTCCAGTTCAGATGTCGCTGCGGACAACGCTTGTAATCCCTTCGATCTTGTTCAGTTTCTTTATAAGTTTTTCCAGGTCTTCCTTATCATGTACATAAAGGTCGATGTAGCCCTCGAATATGCCTTCTTCGGTCCCAAGACAGAATTTCCTGATATTGACACTCATGACAAGCGATATATATCTGGAAATTTCGTTGATTATGCCTATGCGGTCTACACCCTTGAGGGAAAGCCTTACCAGGAATGACCGGTCCGCGGCCTGTTCCCATACCGGCATCACTATCCTGTCTCCGTGCTTTGCCGCAATGCTGTTGGCTACGCTGCAGCTCTTCTTGTGGACGGTCACCGTTCCGTCCGATGCCAGGAATCCGACCACGCTGTCTCCCGGAATAGGGTTGCAGCAGTTCGCGATTACATATTTATGCTTGGTGTCGGATTCGTCATTGATGACATAGCTGTTTTTCTTTTCCTTGTTCTTGAACCACGGGAAACCCCATGATTTGCTCTGTTTCTCCTCGCTTTTCCTGATGATTTCTTCGAGATTGTTGAGCTTCAGCAGCCCTATTCCTACACGGAAGTACAGCTCATCGGCGTTGTCCTCGAATATTTCGTAGCCGTTTAGCATGGCCTTGACAGTGGAGTCATTCAGTTTGCCACCTATGGCCGAAAGCTGCTCCTCTACCATTTTCCTGCCGATGTTTATGCTTTCCTGGCGCTCTCCTTTGAGATAGTCGAGTACGATGTTCTTGGCTTTTCTGGTTTTCAGGAACTGCAACCATTCGCGTTTCGGCTTTTCCGTTTCTGCGGTTATTATCTCCACCTGGTCACCTGTCTTGAGTTCGTATGACAGCGGCTCGAGCTTCATGTTCACTTTGGCCGCGATGGCCTTGTTGCCGATTTCAGAATGTATCGAATAGGCGAAATCCAGTGCCGTAGCCCCTTTCGGGATACGTTTCTGGTCTCCTTTCGGAGTAAATACGAAAATATCTGTAGTGGTAAGGTCGTTGTGGATGATATCGAGAAGCTCAAGGGCGTTGACGTCAGGGTTTACAAGGATTTCCTTGACCTTGCTGATCCAGCTGTCCATCTCGTTTTCGTTCTCGTCCACGAAACCGTCCTTCTTGTAGGTCCAGTGGGCGGCGATTCCCCTTTCCGCGATATCATTCATTCTCGTAGTGCGGATCTGGACCTCTATCCATATCCCGGAATGACTCATCAGAGTACAGTGAAGGGCTTCGTATCCGTTGTTCTTAGGATGCTTTACCCAGTCTCTGATGCGGTCGCTCTTGTATCTGTATATTCCTGTGATTATGGAGAATACGTGGTAGCACTGGTCACGCTCGCTTTCCGTAGAGCCGGAGTTGGGGTTGAAAATGATCCTTACGGCATACAGGTCATAGACCTGCTCGAAAGTGATGCCTTTTGTGATCATCTTGTGCCAGATCGAATACGGGGTCTTTACCCGCTTCTTGATTTCGAAATTGAATCCTGCCGCCGTAAGCGCTTCATTTATAGGCCGTATGAACTCATCGATCTCTTTTTCCTTGTCGTTGATGTTGCGGTTGATCTTCTCCGAAATTTCGTTGAAGGCCTGCGGTTCCTTGTATCTCAGCCAGATATCCTCCATTTCAGACTTCACCTCGTAAAGGCCGAGACGGTGTGCCAGCGGAATGAAGATGAACATGGTCTCGCTCAATATCTTGTCACGCTTGTATTCCGGCATGAACTCGATGGTCCTGCAGTTGTGAAGCCTGTCTGCGAGCTTTATCAGTACCACGCGTACATCGTCGTTGAGAGTCAGAAGGATACGTTTGAAATTCTCAGCCTGGATGCTGTTCTGCTTGGCCTTGTCTTCGTTGTCCAGGACAGTCTTTATCTTTGTCAGGCCGTCCACCAGCGAAGCGATCTTGTCTCCGAAGATATTGCGGATGTCATCTACCGTATAGTCGGTATCTTCCACCACATCGTGAAGCAGGGCGGCGCAGATGGACTTGTAACCCAGTCCGATATTGCTTACAACTATCTGTGCCACGGCTATCGGATGCAGGATGTAAGGTTCTCCCGAGCGCCGCCTGACTCCTTTGTGGGCTTCATTTGCAAAGTCAAATGCTTTCTGGACCATGTCCAGCTCGCCCTGGTTGGCGCATCTTTTTCTTGCTGCTTCCTTGAGGTCGGCGTAGTCGCGTGCTATGACAGCGTAGTCCTGTTGTGTAAATTCTGAAATGGCCATATCGCAGTTATCAATTGTCTATGTTATAGTCGTCTACATGCTGGTATGCATAGGAGAGTTCCGCCCCGAAAAGGATGATGAACCATCCGAAATTCATCCAGAACATAAAAAGCGGTATCGCGGCAACGGCTCCATATACCATGTTCAGTCTCGTCACGAACACCTGGGTTCCCAGATACAGGTACTGCAGGAGAGTGAACGCGAGAGCGGAAATTGCCGCCGAACGCAGTGCGTTGCTGTACATGACCCTGGCGTTCGGAATGAACTTGTACATGGCTGAAAATGTGAACGTCGCCACTATATAGAATATCACCCATCCAAGGAAAGATGAGAACGTTTCCATCGATTTGAGGTCCAGTCCGATATTTTCCAGAAGGTTTGAATAGATTATCGACCCGGCGAAGAAGAGCATTATGATGAAAGGGGAGATTGTCAGGATCAGGATATAGAAAGAGAATCTTTTGAATATGTTCCTGGATTTGTGTACTTTCCAAACATTGTTGAAAACCCTTTCCACCGAGAACATCATCCAGAATATCAACCAGATAAAGAGCAGGGCACTGACCAGTCCCATCGTACTTGACTGTGCGGTGGTGATGATGTTGTCCGCGAATCCGAGCACCATGTCGATGACTTCCTGGCTGTCGCTGAAATTGGCATAAAGCAGCTCTTTGAGCTTGTCGGCAAGACCGAGTCCTCCCGTAAGGACGAATGTCACGGCGATGAAAGGTACTACCGCCATTGTCCCGAAGAAACTGAGTGCCACCGCCTGGAATCCTATTTTCTGTGCGGAGAAAGTTTTGAGTGTGAGAATCAGGATTTTGGTGTACTTGACGGCACTTGCCTTGAATCTGGACAGTTCCTCAAGATTGATCTGCCAGATATCTTCAGCAAAGAATTTCTTTGACTTGTCAAGCGTATGCCGAACTTTGTTCATCCGATTGCCTCCTGATTTTCAGAACAATGTAAGCTGCTGTCCGTCCGTACTTCCGGCCGTGTTGTCCGGGGCCGCCGCGGTGTCCCGGCC
>JADILV010000078.1 GCA_017695115.1 Candidatus Cryptobacteroides avicola
AGAATAAGGTGTGTCCTGGCCGAGGAAGTCCGTCCAGTAATGAAGAGCCGAACCCAAAGGCCGCTGATCGGAAATGAAGCCTATCACGAACTTCTTGCCTTCGCGTTCAATACCGATAAGCCTTCGCACGGCATTCTTCTGCGGGATGCATTCCAGGCCGAACCGCGACCTTACTTTAAGCATCAGCCGATCCATTACCTTATTTCTCAACGGCCTGTATATCTGGCCGCCTACCAGTGGCTCATGGAAATGATGAATTATGGCCTGCACCCATTCCCAATTACCGTAATGGCCAAGGAACAGAACAACCGAACGCCCCGACCTGACGATTCCGTCAATAAGCTCTCCGTTGGTCACATCCACTCTGCGGTCAATCTCCTTGTCTGAGATGTGCAGCAACTTCACAGTCTCCACCATGCAGTCACACAGGTGACGGTAAAACTTCTTTTCTATCCGTCCAAGCCGTTTCCTGTCCGATGTTCCGAAAACAAGCTCAAGATTATGGCGTACTGTCTTTCTTCGGTATCCGATAACATAATAGACAATAAAATAAGCCATATCACTGAACAGGTACAAGACCCCCAATGGCAATAGCGCGAAACACGTAAAAAAACTTTTCAGGATTTTATATTTACTATCTATAGTCATTAATATACAAGTTCAACACAAAAACAAAATTATTGAAATTTTCCCTGAATACACACAAAAAACTTAACTTTGCATTCTTTAAATAAGAACTTACTTAACATTAAGAATGGATATTGATTTTGTAATCACGTGGGTGGACATGAACGACCCGAAGTGGCAGGCGGATTTCGCAAAGTTCTCCGGCAATAAGGACAATACCAAAAACGGAGTATCCGAAGCCCGTTTCCGCGATTACGGTCTCCTGAAATACTGGTTCCGCGGAGTGGAGAAGTTCGCCCCGTGGGTGCGCAGAATACACTTCGTCTCCAGCGGACAGATACCTGAGTGGCTCAACACAGACAATCCCAAGATACACATTGTCGACCATAAAGACTTTATCCCCGGACAGTTCCTGCCCACGTACAACTCAGTCGTAATTGAACGATACATACATAATATTCCCGGCCTTGCCGAGCATTTTGTATATTTCAATGATGACTTTTACATCATCAACCATATCGGCCCCGACAGGTTTTTCCGCAACGGACTGCCATGCGACATCGCCGCTTTTCTATATAACCCGTCCTGGTCCCAGTGGTACAGGCGAATCAAGAACAACATCAATATCATCAACCGCCACTTTGACAAAAAAGAAGTAATGGCCCGCGACCATGACAAGTGGTTTGACAAGAGTTACGGTTCCAAAGCCCGCTGGAACCGCCTGCTCAGGCACTACGGCAAATTCATAACCCTGCGTACTCCCCATAACGCACAGCCTTTTCTAAAGACCACTTTCGAGGAGGTGTGGAATGCGGCCGGCAAGGAACTGACCGAGACATCCGCCAACCGTTTCCGTGCGCTCAGCGACTACACTCCGGAACTTTTCCGCACGTGGCAGATATGTAAAGGTAACTTCGAACCCTACAACACCTATCAGGACACAAAGATGTTTCCGCTCATGATACGTCCAAAGCAGGCCGTACAGGCCATCTACAACCAGTCCTACTCCCTGATCTGCCTGAACGACAACGTGCATATCCGCAACTACACACAAGTCATGGAGAACATCAGGAGTGCATTTGAGCACATCCTACCTGAGAAATCCGATTTTGAGCACTGACAACTAAGTACTTATGAATAAAGCCCTAGCAGAAATCATCGCCGGGATAATTCCATGCAAGATGAGCCGGAACCGATGGCGCGGAATTCTGCGCTACGGAGCGATCAGAGCACTGAAATTGAAGCATAGGTTAAAGCACTGCCATACGCTGCCACAATATTATCTGTCAGTCTGTGCCATAGCCAAGAATGAAGGGCCATATTTCAAGGAATGGATAGAATGGCACCGCTCAAAAGGGGTAGAGAAATTCTACATCTACGACAACGGCAGCACAGACAATACTAAAGAGGTACTTGCACCCTATATAGAATCAGGTTTGGTGGAATATACCTTCTTTCCGGGACAGAAACGGCAACTTGCCGCATATGACGACTGCTTTGAGCGTCACCGATCAGAGACCCGCTGGCTGGCCGTGATAGACCTTGATGAATACATCGTACCCGTAAAGGACAGAACGATTCCCGGGTTCCTGCATCGGATGGAGGAGTTCTCTGTAGTAGAAATCAACTGGTTAGTATATGGAAGCGGCGGTGCTGAGAAACGTGAGCCGGGTGGAGTAATGGAGAGGTTCAGAAAGCATTCTCTTCCCGGGCACAGGCTGAACAGGCACGTCAAGAGCATTGCCGACCCGCGCCGCGTCTGCACAATGACAGGCTGTCATGAGGCGGCCCGTCTGTCCGGCCGCGCAGCCGACTCTCACGGCGTGCCGTTGAAAAAAGGCTTCCGTGACCGTGAGCCCCAACAAGACATTATACGCATCAACCATTACGCGGTAAAGTCATACGAAGAATTTCTCGGCAAACGTGCCAGAGGCCGTGCGCGCATCAATAAGTTGCGCGATTTAGATTACTTTGAGCAGTATGATCTGAACGACATCGAGGAGTATGAACGCATCTGACACGCTTGTAAAGGTCATAGTTCCAGTCTACAGAGACCGATTGGAGCAGTATGAGCATATCTCATTGAAACAGAACCGGAGAATTCTGAACGCTTATCCCTTTGTCTTTATCCACCCTGAAAGTCTGAACATAACCCCTTTACTGACAGAATTCCCAGAATGCGCGGAAGAAGTTTTTGACGACAATTATTTTCGGGACATCAACGGATACAACAGACTGATGATGTCTTCTGATTTCTACGCACGCTTTTCAGACACCGAATATCTGCTGATCTGTCAATTGGACGCCTATGTCTTTCGAGACGAGCTGCTATATTGGTGCAATGAAGGATATGACTACATCGGAGCTCCATGGCCGGTGCCCATGCACTTCCGCCTGCCTTTACTTAAACAATGGCGCAAACATTTCCATAGCCGATGGCGAACTGAAAAAGATTTCAAAGTAGGAAACGGCGGATTTTCTTTGCGGAAAGTATCCAGCCACCTGCGGGTCACGGAACAGATGAAGAATATCATTCAGGAACATCTATCCAGACAAGGTTATTATTCTAACGAAGACCTTTTTTTCGCCTTGGAAGTAAACAGACACGGATTGAACTTCAAGTATCCCGACTACAAAAAGGCCCTGCAGTTCAGTTTCGACAAATATCCTGCCCTCTGCTATAAAGAGAATTCAAACAGGCTGCCTTTTGGTTGCCATGCTTGGTATAAAGGGAAAATGAAGGATTTTTGGTTTCCCATCATACTTAATGAGGGGAATACTCAACCAGTCCAATAGTCAGTCTTATCCATTCTCCAATATCCGTCTTAGGCGAGGATAATGTTCCAGTATTTTCTCCAGTGCTTCCCGGTTACGGTCATCCCCCGACCGCAGATTGACGGACATAAGGGAATACTGCATAGGCTTTCCTACTGCCTTGGCCGTACGTTGTCCATTTGGAAGCGGCACCACGTAAGTGCCACGGGATACGGCTGCAGCCCAAAACCACACATCGTCGTTTGTAGGAGCCAAAGTCATGAAAAGTGCAGGATCGAGCATCTTTTCGTCCAATGAATGAGGAGGATACAATACACCGCCTACTCCTGTCTGCATGGCGAGATGACTGAAATGGTACTTCTTGAAGATAAAATCGTACCATTTGTACTTTCTCCATTTTCCATAAGGAGCATTCAGTCTCACATGCCTTACACGATGCGCGACAATCGCATCAGGCAACCGTCTGTGCAGACGCAGGAGATCTCTCAACAAATCCGGATGGTAGCGGATATCATCATCAACAGTCACGATAATATCTTCAGGAAAATCTCTTAAAGCAGGTATCAGCTTCTTGTACGAACGTATTTCGGCAGGATCAAACCTGACTTCGAAAATAGGGTATCCGGCTTTGAGAGATTCCAGTTCCTGAGGCAGTACTCCGTCCGGAAAACTTTGTGTGTCCAAGTACAACACTATTTTATCAGGTTGCAAAGAGCCGTTCAGAATGCAGCGTATGGCCTGCACTGCATAAGGGATAGCCGCAGGAAACGAAGTCAGCGACACTATAATCTTCCGCTCACCGTTCATTTCCCGTCTAATTTATTGTTTTTACTTCATAATCAATCCGTTCCCCCACTTCAGGAAATCTCTCCACGATAGCATTCAAAGCAGCCGCATTGCGGTCTGTTCCAGACTTGAAGTTGGTAGTTTTCAAGGACAGCACCCGCGGCTTTCCTACCCCTTTCGGCTTATTATGACCGAATGGAACTGGGACTACAGGTGTTCCATGAGCCACCGCTGCTGCCCAAAACCATATGTCATCCGTTGTCGGGGCCATTTGCGTGAAAAGGTCTATATCCAACATGTCTGACTTTAATGCATGGGGAGGATAGAGCACCCCTCCCACACCGGTCTGTATGTTCTTAAAACCAGAGTGGATTCTCTTCCATACAAAGTTATACCACCGGTATTTGCGCCACTGACGGTACGGCTTGCCCGGTTTCATGCGTTTGGCACGATGAGCCAGCACCGCATCGGGGTACTGAGCGTGCAGGCGCAAAAGGTCGCGCAACATATGCTTGTGGTAGTCCACATCATCATCCACAGTCACTATCACGGCTTCCGGGAAATCCTGCAAGGCTGGAATCAATTTCCTGTACGAGCGGATATCCCTGTCATAGTTCCGTATCTCGAAAACAGGACTTCTATCGGCCAATGCCAGCAGTTCCTGCGGCAGTCCGTTGTCACCAAACTGCGCAAAGGTAAGATAAAGCACCAGCTTATCGGGCAATACGGAACCGTTCAGAATGGACTGCACGGCCTGTAAGGCATACGGTATGGCAGCCGGGAATGAAGTCATTGATACTATGACCTGCTGCTTATGGATATCAGTATTCATGATTACTCTTTGGTGGCAAAAATACAACAAATCCGGCAAGTTCCTATAATTTCCTGCCCCTCAGACGGAGGCTGTTGGTCACGACGCTCACGCTGCTCAGGGCCATGGCGGCTCCTCCGATCATCGGATTGAGCAGGAAACCGTTTATAGGATACAGCACTCCGGCGGCCACCGGCACTGCGATGATATTGTAGATAAAGGCCCAGAAAAGGTTTTGCCTTATAGTACGGACAGTAAGATGTGAAAGACGGATCGCGTCAGGGACCTTCATGAGGTCCGAGGACAGAATGGTGATCATGGCCGCATCCATCGCGATGTCACTGCCTCCACCCATGGCGATACTGAGGTCTGCCTGAGCCAGAGCCGCACTGTCATT
>JADILV010000005.1 GCA_017695115.1 Candidatus Cryptobacteroides avicola
AAAGTACCAGAGTTAAATTCAGCCTCATCGGCCGACATCGCATTCCTGCTGTTGTCATATTTCCTTATGACAACGACCATGAATCAGGATTCAGGATTGCAACGTCGTTTGCCTCCGATGCCTGCAAAGGACCAGGAGGTACAGGATCAGAAAGTCAACCGCAGGAACATCATCATCGTGAAGATCAATTCCCAGGACAGACTTTTTGCTGGTAACGAACCAATGGATGTTAGCAGACTTAAAGACAAGATTAAAGAATTCCTTCTTAACCCTAACGATGACCCTAAACTTCCTGAAAAGGAAATGAAGGAAATCGAGGGATTCGGACAATATCCGGTTTCCAAGGGTGTAATTTCCCTGCAGAACGACCGTGGTACAAGCTATCAGGCATATATAGCTGTACAGAACGAAATCGTAAGGGCCATCAATGAGATCCGTGAAGACTTCTGCCGTGCAAACTACGGAAAGACATACGAGAATCTTACTGAGGAACAGCAGGAGATCGTTAGAGAGGCAGTACCTCAGCTCATATCTGAGGCAGAGCCTAAGGATGTGTCACAACAATAATATAAAGGAGATCAATTATGGCAAAATTCGGACGCGGCGGCAAAAAAGAGGTTCCGGCATTTACAACGGCCTCAATGTCAGATATCGTCTTCATGCTGTTGTTCTTCTTTATGGTGACAACAAACATGAGGGAAACAGAGTCAAAAGTCATGTACAAACTTCCTGAGGCAAGTGAAGTAGCCAAACTGGAAAGGAAAGACCTTGCTGCATACATCAGCATCGGTCCTCCAGCCAAATACCTGCAGCAGCAGTACGGAACATCTCCACGTATCCAGCTCAACGATTCATTCAGGACTACAGATGATATCCGAGATTTCATCGCAGCCGAAAGGGAATCAAAGAGCGAAGCTGACCGTCAGTTCATGACAGTTTCAATAAAGGCTGACAGTGAAACCAATATGGGTATCATCACTGACGTAAAGCAGGAGCTCCGTAAATGTTCGGCATTGAAAATCATGTATGCTGCACGAAAAGGACAATAAAACCGGTTTGTCAACCTATAGAAGAAAAGGCGGCCCATTACGGGTTGCCTTTTCTTTTTACCGGCAAGCTCCTGAAAAGAGAATCGTCAGATACTGTCATTTCACAGCAGAGCCGAGAAATCTGTATTTAATTTAAAGTATAATTGAAAGAAAAAGAGTAAATTTGCCGGGCAAAAACATATATGGAAAAATGAACAGTATCAGACGCCCGATCATGCACGCGGCAAGGACAGTGCTCACACTGGTCCTGCTGCTTGGAACAATGACCGGCTGCTATGCCGGCAAGAATGAAGCAAAGCCCGAAAAGGCCAAATACATATTCCTGTTCATCGGGGACGGAATGGGAGCATCGAATGTTGCCGTTGCAGAATCATACCTTTCCTACAAGGCAGGGAAAATCGGAGGAGAACAGCTTTCATTCACGAAATTTCCGGTAATGGGCATGGCCACGACATACTCGGCAAACAGACACATAACCTGCTCATCCGCTGCCGGTACAGCCATTTCCTGCGGACAGAAGACAAACAACGGCTATCTTTGTGTAGACACGGAAGGCAACAGGATAGAAAGCATCACATACAAGCTGAAAGATGACGGCTACAGAATCGGAATCATGTCGACTGTGCCTATCAACCATGCGACTCCTGCAGCTTTCTATGGACACAACAAAAGCAGAAGCGCATATTACAGCATCTCCAAGGAGATTCCCCAGAGCGGCTTTGAATTCTTTGCCGGAGACGGTTTTCTGGACTATTATGGAAAAGACGGTAAAGAGGAACCTATTACTGACTATCTTACGGAAAACGGTGCTACCGTATGTTTTTCCCTGAAAGAATATGAAGAGCAGAAAGCAGAGTCCGGCCAGATGATTCTTTGCCAGCCGAGCTCGAGAGAGCAGGATGCAGAAGAGTATGCTACAGAAGAAGAAGCATCCAGCGACCTGAGTCTCGGAGAGATGCTGTCTACATGCCTTGACTTTCTCGGAGAAGAGAAACCTTTTTTCATAATGTGCGAAGGAGGCAAAATAGACTGGTACGCCCACGACAACAATACCTTGCCTATGGTAAACGACATAATCGAGCTGGGCGATGCAGTAGATGTAGCCTATGACTTTTATCTGGCTCATCCCGATGAAACGCTTATCATTGTTACAGCCGATCATGAAACAGGAGGAGCAGCACTGGGAGGGCCTGGAGGAACATCCAGAAGAGGAGACAATGTATATTGGGATGTCTTCAAAGAATACAGTGCCGATGATGCAATGGGCTTCGACAAGGGAAAGAAGCAGAAACTCAACAGGGAGGCCAACATAGGATGGACGACGACCGGGCATGCAGGAGGACCTGTCCCAGTATATGCCATCGGGAAAGGGGCGGAAAAGTTCTCCGGCAGGATGGACAATACGGACATCAGCCGCAAGATAATGGACATTGAATAGAAATCTACAACCTGAATAGCAAAAAAGGACATATAAAGATGGAAACTGTTAAAAGGACTAAGGTCAAAGAACTGCTCAAGACAGAACCGGGAGCAGAGGTGCTGGTTAAAGGCTGGGTACGGACGAAAAGAGGGAACAAGAACGTTTCTTTCATTGCGCTGAATGACGGTTCTACCATCAATAACATACAGATAGTAGTGGATACGGCGTCATTTGACGACGAACTGCTGAAAAAAATCACCACCGGTGCATGTATCGCCGCATACGGCGACTTGGTAGCATCGCAGGGAAGCGGACAGGCTGTAGAAATACAGGCCCGGAAACTTGTACTTTACGGAGAAGCCGATCCGAACACATATCCGCTGCAGAAAAAAGGACATTCAATGGAATTCCTCAGGAGCATCGCCCACCTGCGTCCGAGGACCAATACGTTCGGGGCTGTCCTCAGAATCCGGCACGCGATGGCTTTCGCCATTCACAAATACTTCAACGACAAGGGGTTCGTATATCTGCATACTCCACTTATCACGGCATCGGACTGTGAAGGCGCCGGTGAAATGTTCCAGGTAACGACTCTTGACCTGAACAACCCTCCACGCAAAGAGGACGGAAGCATCGACTACAGCCAGGACTTCTTCGGAAAGCAGACCAGCCTGACAGTAAGCGGCCAGCTCGAAGGAGAACTCGGAGCAATGGCTCTCGGCGAAATCTACACATTCGGCCCTACATTCAGGGCGGAAAATTCGAACACTCCGCGACATCTTGCAGAATTCTGGATGATAGAGCCGGAAATGGCCTTTTATGAAATAGAGGACAACATGGTTCTCGCCGAGGATTTTATCAAATACCTTGTCCGCTATGCACTTGAAAACTGCATGGATGACCTGAAGTTCCTCAATGACATGTTTGACAAGGAACTGATCGAAAGACTGGAAGGCGTGGTCAAGACAGAATTTGTCCGCCTGACCTACACCGAAGGCATAAAGATACTCGAAAATTCCGGAGAGAAATTCGAATTCCCTGTCAGCTGGGGAGTCGACCTGCAGAGCGAACACGAGAGATATCTTGTCGAGAAGCATTTCAAGCGCCCTGTCATCATGACTGACTATCCTAAGGAAATCAAGGCTTTCTACATGAAACAGAATGAGGACGGCAGGACAGTCCGCGGAATGGACGTGCTCTTCCCGAAAATCGGAGAGATAATAGGAGGTTCCGAAAGAGAGTCATCACTGGAAAAACTGGAAGCCAGGATAAACGAACTCGGAATGAGCCACAGTACATTGGAGTGGTATCTTGATACCCGCAGGTTCGGTTCGGCACCTCACAGCGGCTTCGGTCTGGGATTCGAGAGACTGCTTCTCTTCGTTACCGGAATGAGCAACATCAGGGACGTAATACCGTTCCCGAGAACACCTAAGAACGCCGAATTCTAAACCGCCGGACATGCTGATAATAGGTATAGCCGGAGGCTCCGGATCAGGAAAGACAACTGTTGTCAAGGCCATCACCGAAAAACTCAAGGAGCAGGTGGTGGTCATACCGCAGGACTCTTATTACAAGGATTCTAGCCACCTCCCGATGGAAGAAAGACAGAAAGTGAATTTCGACCATCCTGATTCCATAGATTTCGACCTTCTCAACGAACACCTGCATGCGCTCCGGTGCGGACGCAGCATCGAACAGCCTGTCTACTCGTATCTTACATGCTCCCGCTCCAGAACCGAAACGATCAAAGTGAATCCGGCTGAGGTCATCATCATAGAAGGCATCCTGATATTCACATGCGCCAGACTCAGGGAGCAGATGGACATAAAGATATTCGTGGATGCGGATGACGATGACAGGCTTATGAGAGTCATGGCAAGAGACATTCTGGAACGTGGCAAGACTGTAGAGTCTGTCATCGAAAGATACACGAAAACAGTCAAGCCCATGTACCTGCAGTTCATAGAACCGAGCAAGCGTTATGCAGATATCATAATACCGCAGGGCGGACACAACAGGGTAGCTATCGACATCATTGCGGCTACCATTGAGAAATCGCTGCTGCAGTAACACCAATTCTCAAGGATGCTGAGAAAAATCCGGATAATGATCCGCTGGCGCTACAGGCACATAAGTAGCGAAGATAAAGCCGGCATATATATCACTGCAATCGCACATCTTGCGGTGATTATTATTCTGCTTGCCGTGCAGGTACACACCGTACTACGCAGCACGAATGCTTTCCTTCTGGATTTTTCTGCGCAGGAAGCCGAAGAAGAACGGCTCAGAGAAACTGAATTACAGGAAAGGATAAGTGAAAAACTTGACAGGATGCTCGGAGACATACCTGTCGACAGGACGGCTCCGCAGAATGACGGACAGATCCGGAATATTGCCGTAGACGCAGGAAAACACCTGAAAGACGACAGGAATACCGATGCATCCCGACTGTACGCCGACGCAGAACAGCTCGAGAAGGATCTGAAGGCAGGACGGGATCATGCCGTCTACGAAGATGCGCGTAACGAAGCGGTCGAAATCGGAAAGGAAAATTCAAACAAAGCCGACAATCCTGAAAAAAACGAATACACCGGTCCGTCAGTCCTTTCATATACACTCGACGGAAGAAAGGCGAGCCACTTGAAAATCCCGGCATACCAGTGCTACGGAGGAGGGGAAGTCACGGTGATAATCACTGTAGACCCGTCCGGCCGTGTCCTGAACGCCAAGGTAATGGATGATGTCTCGTCGCAGGACCAGTGCCTACGCGATTTTGCAATAAGGGCAGCACGGTTATCGAGATTCTCCTCTTCCCGTACTGCCCCTGCACGCCAGACCGGTGAAATAGTCTACCGGTTCATAGCTCAGTGAGAAATATAGTCCGTATATTCGTTCCCATAAGGATCCTTTGCCGTAACGGTAATCTTCTTCCAATTTTCCGATTTCGGAGCATATCTGAAGATATGGTCGGTTGCAAAACTGAAATTCAGCTTATATGCATTAAGATCCTGGGCTTTGATATTATCCTCTGAAAGTTCTGTTACCTCACCGTCTTCATCTACTTTGACGGTCCAGTCCGTATGCCAGTTGAAGATATTGACCACCATGTCATTTTTCCTGATACTGCTGAAATTGCCTTTACCGGCCTGACTGTCGTACTCGCCTGGAGCATAAATCTCCATCTGGTAATCCCGATCAGTGAGAGCCCCTTTATAATAGTTGTCCGTCAACCTGTTCCCGCTGATACTGTATATTGTAAAGCCACGAGGGGAACCGTCATTGCACAGTCCGGGGGCATTGTTGTCCCAGTCGTTGCCCATAAGCGAAGCATGGTTATGCTCTATTATGTCATCGGAAACGGTATAAGTATAATTGTGATGCAGATGCCCTGACATTATCACCACCTTATAACCGTCCAGGGCATCATACAGTTTCTCGCAGTTCGTGAGGTATGAAGTGCTGTACGGCTGGTCGCGCCTTTGGGATGGAGCATGCATCGACAAAATGACCAGTCTGTCCTTAGGAACATACGACAAATCCTGGCGGAGCCACTCCAAAGTAGACTCGGAGACCTCCCTTTTATAATTGGCCTTGTCCTGGGGAGTGTAGGTTATGTTGTTGATTCCGATGAAGTGGCACTGGCCGTAATTGAACGACCAGTTGACAGGGCCGAAAGTGTTTTCGAATACATTGTCGGCATCCTCGAGTGTGAGGGCCCTGACGTCATAGTCGTGGTTCCCTATCACATGGAATACCGGGAATCCGAGCTTTACAATCTGCCCGGCATAGCTGCCTGCCATGTAATCCATCTGGTCCCATACCATATCTCCCAAGGACAGGCCGATCACCGGCCCCTGGAGCGTACTTGTGTACCGGAGGATCTCAGGCATGATCCTGTCCTCGAACTCCGCGCATGCATTATCATGTTCGAGCTGTACGTCGGCCAGGACGAACAGTGTGAAATCCTCCACCCCTCCGCTCCTGGACAAGGTGAAATCCGACTGTACAGGCTTGTCTTTCATGAGTACGAAACTGTTATAGATCTTCGGCAGACCGGAAGAACTCATGGGTATGTCATATCCTGAAGGCACAGACACAAAGACCTTTCTGGTCCCTGAAGGCACTTTCATCTGGTAGATGCCGTCAGCATCGGTGGCCACACAAGTGTGGCCATCCGATACAACGGCCCCGGATACTGGAGCCCCGCTGTCATCCCTGACGTACCCGACTACATTCATTCCTTCCTTTACGTCTATCCCGGGAGCATCCTTCCTGCATGACAGAATACAGAAGAATGCCAGAAATGCACAGAACTTGAAAATATTCTTCATATCATTCCAGGATTAATAGCCAGGAGTCTGCTTAACGAGCCCGCCGGATGCGGTAATTGCTGATGTCGGGACAGGGAACCTGTTGAGTTTCTTATCTTTAGTAGGCTTGTGGTCCCACCACTCCCCTTCAGTGAACTGGTCCCAGCGGATAAGGTCCGTACGTCTGCGGCTCTCCCCGAGGAACTCTATCATCCACTCGTCGAGCATGCGGTACATGTCAAGGTTCTCTTCCGTTACGGGATCAGGGTCCATCCTGCCGGTGAAATTACGGGCCCTCACATAATTGATCAGGGACGCGGCCTCACCTTTCTCACCTTTACGCATCTTGCACTCTGCCAGCATGTAATAAACCTCTGCAAAACGGATATACACATAGTCAGGATCCCATCTGATAGAAACGTCATTCTGGTCAGGGACAGGCCATTTCACAAGACGGAAACCGGAGTTCTCCTCGCCTGTCTTCATATTGGACTCCAGCGAGGACGGGTCACCTCCTTCAGAAAGAAGGGCGACCTGGTCGACAAGGTTTATGGTCTTGCCGGCATGCGACTTGTTTCCTACGCAAGCCTCGCCTGTATCAGGATTGACCAGTTCACCCATGAGGAACATTCCTTCATACTGCCTGTTCCCGAGATAATGGTAAGGCCTCTTGCGCAGGTCCGCATCATTGAACTTGCTGGCGGTTCTTCCGAGCTTGTATTCGCTGTACAGCGACCCGTCTGGTTTCAGGGACGGAGTAAGCATATAGCCATTATAGGCAGTGTGCTTCTCGATGTTGAAATAGACATGTGCATTGTACGGCATCATATACCTGTACCAGTAGTCGCACTCTATATAGGTAGTCTGGCACGGTACTGCCCATACGGACTCTTCGGAGACGTCATTGTCAAAGCCGAACACAGTATTCCACTCCTTCTCGACATCATATGGCCCGTATACCCCATCAATAAGGTCCTGACATATCTTTTCGCACATGGAGAAATAATCCACGCCCTGCAGGTCGGCAGGCTCCTCCGGGGTGTTCCTGTCCACAAGGTACTTCTCGGCATTGAAATAAAGACGTGCCAGCAGGACGGCGGCCGTGGCTTTCCTCATATACCCGTCAGACTTTTCATTCAGGGTGGCCTTTGCCGGCAGTTCCGCTATGGCGTTTGTAAGCAGTGTCTCCACATGGGTGAAAAGTTCCCTTTCGGTGCTGCGCGGCTTGACATCATCCGATGATGACGTGTATATCGGCAGCCCTCCGAACAGGTCGAGACCCATGAGGTAGAAATACCCTATTATCCCGTCCAGCTGCCCGAGCTGGTTTCTCTTTTCCTCCTCGGACATGCCCAGCCTGGAATAATCCAGGGCAGACAGGTCCTCCCTCGCCGCAAGGGCATATGCTACACCCTGGAGGGTGTTGTTATACAACGCTTCAAGGTAAGTATGTTCAGGTGTCCACTGGTGGTACCAAAGCTGCTGCTCAGCTCCTCCGTTATAGAAGTCAGAACCTCTCTGGGGGCAGCACATCTCGTCAGTGGTAAGCTCCCACCATCTGTAGCGCTCCCTCCCCTGGTCGATATAATGCTTCCAATGCGTAAACGGGCGCGCCAGGACGGCATAAGTATTCTCCCTGGACGTGAAGAAAGTGTCCGGAGTGACCTGTGAATACGAAACCTCATCCAGGTCGCATCCGGAAACGGCCGGGAGGACAATCCCCCCGAGCATGAGCAAATATTTATATCCGCTTTTCATAAATCGCTACTGTTTAAAATGTCAGATTAACACCCAATGTAAAACGGCAGGTCCTCGGATACATGCTGGAGGTGTCCTTGATATACTCGAAGCCCGGTGTCAGGCCGTTGATGTTCACCTCCGGGTCTATTCCGGAGTATTTTGTGATTGTGGCCAGATCCCTGACCGTCAGATAGAACCTTGCCTTGCTCAGATAAATGTTGTATTTCGACAGGTCCAGGTTGTATCCGAGGGTGACGGCATCTATCTTCAGGAAAGTACCGTCCTCTATGAAATAGTCAGTCAGGATCTTCTCGTCCTTGATGTCCTTGTTCTTGGTATAGGCAGTCCTCAGGACATTGTACTGGTCGGAGCGCTGAAGCCCGTAGTACATGTTGACCTGGCTGTATACATCGTAGTCTATCCAGCTGCGCAGGTATATCGAAAGGTCCAGGTTCTTCCAGCTGAATGTATGGTCCATGGAGATTATGGCCTTCGGTATGGCATTCCCGACAAAATGCTTGTTCTCGTTGACAAGGTTGTTCACGCTCCCGTCCTGTGCAGGGACGACCTCCCCGTCCTTGTCATATATGAGCCATTTGCCGTCTTCACTCAGGCCGGCATATTTATAGACATAGAACTGGCCTATATCGGAGTTGTTCTGGAGTCTCACTGCATATCCAGGGTTGCCTGGGGAAGGGAACTTGACCTCGTCAAGATAGAAGTCGGCACCCATGTTGAGTATCCTGGACTTGTTGTGTGAATAGCGCAGGGCCGAGGTCCACCGGAAATTCTTGGCCCGGATGATGTCACCTCCTATCTCGAACTCGAAACCCCGGTTCATCAGGCTTCCGATATTCTTCATCATGGTAGGGTAAATGTAAGGGGGCTGAGGGACATTCACCTCATAGAGCAGGTCGTTGACCATCCTGTAGTAGTAATCGAACTTACCCCACAGCCTGTTCCCGAAGAAAGCGAAGTCAAACCCTACGTTCACTTCATTCTTCTCCTCCCATTTCAGGTCAGGGTTTATGTTCTGCGCGGTCCCGTATGTCGAAGCGAAACCGCCTCCGTCCGGAAGTGGCCAGGTAAGGTATGACTTGTACTGCCTGGTACTATAGCCGTTCCCGAAGCCGTTGTTTCCGGTCACTCCGTAACCTGCCCTGATCTTCAGGTCGTTGATCCATCGGATGTTCCTCATGAACGGCTCAGCCGAAATGCGCCAGCCGGCGGAAACCGCCCAGAAGGTACCCCATCTGTTGTTCGGCCCGAACTTGGAGGAACCTTCCCTCCTTACACTCGCCTGTACAAGATACCTGTCCTTGAAAGAATAGTTGACGCGCCCGAAAACGGACAGCAGCCTCTCCCTCGGATCCTTGTTCGAAGCCATGGATGCTCGCCCGTCATTGATCCATGTCCCTTCACCCATGTCCCACGGGCCTATGCCGTCCACGGTAAAGTCAGCATTGGTCATGTTGAAGTTCTCGCCGTTCGACTGCCAGAAGCTGTATCCGGCCACAGCGTTGACCTTGTGGTCCTCGGCAAAGACCTTGTCATAGGAAAGATATGCCTCGACATTCAGGCGGGTGCTGTTGTCATAGCCCTGGTAGGCCTGGCCCTTCCTTGCATTGTCCAGGGACTCCTTGTGTTTAGCGTTCACATACCGATACTGGTAATACATCCTCTTGTCAAGACCGACGGTGGCCTGCGCAGCAAGCCCGTCCCATATGTTCACCTTGAGCATCGCATCGGCAAGCAACCACTGGTCCCTGCCTATATTCTCCCTCAGTTCGATATCTGCCACAGGGTTGAAGTCGGAGCCTCCGAAGCCGGGACCGTCAACATTGTATTCAAATGTGTTGTCCGGGTTCATGAGCGGAATGGTCGGATTCAGCATAAGAGCCTCGTTGATCGTACCGGAAGAGTTGCGCCTGTCCCTTTTGGCCTGCCGGAATTCACCGTTGGCACGTATCTCCACGATACCGTCAAAAAGGTTGAAATTCGCATTCAGGCGTCCCGAATAATCGGTCCTGTTGTCCCCTATAACTATACCTTTCTGGTCAGATGCCGAAAAAGAGGCATAGACCTGAGCGGTCTCGGAACCGCCAGAAACGCTTACATGATGCTTGTGGGAAAACGGAAGGTCATTCAGCAGTGCATCATACCAGTCAGTATCATAGCCGTAGTCACGGCCAAGACCGTACTCCACAAATTCTGATGAAGAAAGGAGATCAGGCCTGGAGCGCACAGTCTCTATGGAGAACTCTCCGGTATATGTCGCTGTAATCCTGCCTTGCCTTGCTGATTTGGTTGTTATCAGGATCACTCCTCCTGCAGCCCTGGTCCCGTATATTGCTCCTGCAGAAGCATCCTTCAGCACATCAATGGACTCTATGTCCTCAGGGTTCAGAGCCCGGAAATCTCCACCGGGAATCCCGTCTATAACCACAAGTGGACCCTGGCTTGCATTGACCGAAGCCACACCCCTGAGCTGGAAGCCGTTCGAGCTGTTGGGGCTGTCGTCTCCGGAGATGGTCAGCCCCGGTATCTTGCCCTCCAGGACCGTGGCTATGGTAGAGCCTCCGAGTCCGGCCACCAGGTCATCCGCCTTCAGTGAAGTGATGGACGAGGTGATCTCCTTCTTGTCCAATGTACCGTAAGCAATGACGACAGTCTCCTCAAGAGTCTGGCTGTCAGGCTGCAGCACTATGCGCAGGACAGTCTTTTTCCCGTCTACCTTCTGTTCATGGTCGAGAAAGCCTATGAAAGAGAAGCGCAGGAGGGAACCCTCGTCCGCAGTTATCGAGAAATGTCCGTCAATATCCGTAGTGGTACCGGCGGACGTACCGTCCACCATGACATATGCCCCGGCCAGAGGAGTCCCGGTATTGTCCAGCACCTGGCCTGATATGGAGAGGGACTGCGCCGATACAGGCAGCGGACTCGCCACCATAAAGACAATGGTCATCAATACAAAGCCGCAAAAAGCTTTAATCTTATCTATAGAATACATAATTTCAATATTAAAGGTCAGTTAGCCCGTTCAATCCTGATGTTGTCGATATACCATCTCTGCTGGTCAGGGGATTCATCCTTTCCAAGATCCATCTGGGTAGGACGTATCTTTATGACGGATGCCGCAGTAAGTCCCTCAATCCTGACAGTTACCGTCTGCCATTTGAGTTCCCCTTTCTCCTGGTCAGGACTTACAGGCATCTGGGGAGAGACCACAGTGCCTCCATTTTCCGTCTCTACCGTCAGGGTCAGCTTGTCGATATTGCCGCTGCCGGTCATCTGGGCGCACCAGTCGAAAATCAGACTGACAGCTTCTCCGTCCCGGATATCCCCGATGGAAGGAAGGCCCAGTCCGGAATGGTAATCTGTCTTGCCGAATTTCAGATAGGCATCCTGCAAATACATGCATTCATACTCTCCTGCCACATAGCGGAGATCCCTGTATCCCCTTTCATTGAATTCAGTGATAAAAGGACCGAATATGCCCAGTGTCCCGCTGGCATATACATTAGGAGCGTTGGCACCTTCGTCTCCTGAACCTACGGCATCACCTACAGGCTTGCTGTTCTTGGCATTATACTGCTCTATATAAGGAGAAAGCCATGAGAAATCGTCCTTGAAAAATACGTTGTCATCCTCATACGGCGTTGAAGACTGCATCACCTCCACAGGGGTTGTGGCTCCGGTAGAAGCGCTGAAGAGAATGGTGCCTGTACGCAGGCTTCCTTCGGTGTTCCCGGATACCGTGACAGACACCTCCGTGGTCCCCGCCTCCCCGCTGAGAGGAGATACCTGTATCCAGACATCGGACTCTGCCGTCCACGGCACATCAGAAGTCACAGTGAAACTTACAGGAGAGTCGGATCCGTCCTGGAACCCGAATTTGTTGACGGCAATTGAAGCAAGACCCACCTCAAGCCCATTAACCGCCTGTATTACAGTCACAGAGCACTCAGTGTTCCCGGCCTTTACCGTCACATGGCCGGTCCTGACAGAACTGGTGGTGTTCTCGTCGATTTCAAGGGTAACCTGAATATACTGCCCCGCCTGTCCGGAAGTTATTCCGGGATTTATCCAGGAATCAGCCGTTATCGTCCAGTCGCTGTTGACATCGAGTATGTAGAACGACGGGGCCTGCCCTGTTGCCAGCTTGCCGTCCCCCTTAACGGAGAACTCAGTCTCACTGAGCTCAAGCGTCTCCACTTTCAGGGTCTGTATAATGTTGAAGCTTTTGACGATACCTGCCCCGGAGACAGATACCTTCCCGCTCCTGTCCGCTCCGCTGAGATTCTCCTCGCATACAAAAAACACGTTAAGCCGTCCCCTGTCCGAGCTCATTGTGCTCGGGGTCACCCACTGCGGACATTCTGTGACCGACCAAGGGACATTGCTGCCTATCTCCACATAAGGCACCTTTCCTGCGGAGTTAAGCCCATTGAAATCAACCGTAATGTCATTTTCAGGGACATCGATGAACGCATCAGGCTCGCCATAGTCCTCCTGGCATGAAACAAGAGTGGCAACAGCCAGGAATGCAGCCAGGAACCGGGCTGCCGTTTTGTTTCTATTACACATAAATTCGAAGAGTTAGGTTATTTATTTACCAGGAATCTTTATCATTTTGATGTTGTCCAGATGGAAACGGTGTACACCGGTTGCATCCATGTCCTCATGCCTTATGGCAAGTTTTGTCGTGGATGATATTCCATAGACATTCACCTTGGCATGTGTCCACTTGGCCTCACCGTCCTTCTGGTCAGGAAGGAAAGAATCACTGACATCAGACATAGCCCCTGAAGAGCGCTCTATCTGTCCAGGTCCCTGAAGGACTTCGACCACCATGCGGATATCATCCACATACAGTTTCCCGGACATGTGCCCTGCAAAATCAAACGAAAGCTCGACATCCGTAGTCTCTTCCCCGGTTTCGCTTAGGGCTGGGGCAGGAAGGACAAGGCCGTTATTATGGTCTGTCCTGCAGAATTTAAGATAATGGGCCATCAGATACATTGTATTGTCTTCAGGCTTGAGGACGGAATATCCCCTTTCCGCAAATTCCGACATAAATGCCACAGCATCGGCATCCCCGTCCTGACTTTTGCTTCCCACGTTGGGTGCCGTGGCATTAGGGTCCGCAGTGGCAATATAATCCCCCGCCCCAAGTGCCGTGGCATAAGGGACAATCCATGAGAAATCATCATCAAAGTAAGAATAGCCGAAAGCCGGGAAAGGAGTTGCAGTCTGCCTGACAGTAACTGTCTGGTAACCGCCGGCTGTAGAGACAGTCAGATGTCCGGTACGCCCTGTACCTTCATCATACCTCTGCGCAATGACAGAAACAGTGGCGCTACCGCTGCCCTGCGGTTTGTCAACGGTAAGCCATTCGGAATCAGATGTTACATTGTAGCCCTTGTTCGCTACAATAGAAATGGTCGGCACTTCTCCCGATGAGAGCTGCCCTGTAGAGATTACATCAATACTGACTGTGTCAATACTGAAACGGGCCGGGATGTCGGGCTCTTTATCACAGGATAATAAAAAGCAAAATCCCCCCCCCACAAAAATAAATGCAGAGATCAGTTGTCTGAACATAAAGTTATAGAATTAATACATAAAGTTTACGTCCTAGCGAACGTTTCGTTAAGAAACTATTAAGCCGCCTCCAGGTTACATATCGAAAGGCAAATATAGAAGTTATTTTACATAAAACAAAATCCCGGGACAATTTTCATGTATCAATTCTGCTGGAGTGCGGCCTTTACGGTCTCGTCTATATCAAGATAGAATCTGTAGAAAGCCTCGTCGTCGAGTTTGGAATAACGTCCGACAAGGGCCTTCAGCTGCGGCATCATGTAGCTTTCAGACTTTTCCCATTCACCAGGACGCGGTACGATTTTGTCCGTATGCGCGGCGAAATCAAGGAACTTCCCGGCAAGATCAAGGCCGTCAAGATATTCCGAAAGCTCCCCGAAATCGTCTATGCCCGAAAGTGTAGACTTGTACCTGTCAAACATCTCGGAAGCAAAACGCATCTGGGTGGCCTTCCTGTTGCACTTTATATAGAAATCTGTGGCCCTGGTAGTGTCCATGGGGACGAAAATATCGGGAATGATCCCTCCTCCGCCATAGACAGGCCTGCCCTTGACCGTATAATACACCTCGCTCGAATCCACCTGTATACTGTCTGCATCGGTCATCTCCCCGTGCCTGTAGCGCTCATAGATATCATAGGCGTATTTCGTCCCGTCAGAATAAGGTTTCTGGATACAGCGGCCAGAAGGGGTATAGAACCTTGCGACAGTGAGCCTGATGCCGGATCCGTCAGTGAAGTTTATCGGCTCCTGTACAAGCCCCTTGCCGAACGAGCGGCGTCCGATGATGACCCCCCGGTCATTGTCCTGCATAGCCCCGGCGAAAATCTCGCTGGACGAGGCAGACGACTCGTCTATCAGCACCGCAAGACCAATGTCCTGCAGGCTGCCCCTGCCGTCCGCATTGAAATCCTGGCGGGCACGGTGGAGGCCCTGCATATATACTATCTGGGCATCCTTGGGAAGGAACTCGTTGCACAGGAGGAAAGCCTGGTCGAAATAGCCTCCGGTATTCTCCCTTATATCGAATATGAGCCGTGTCATACCCTGTGACAGAAGACTTTCGCTCGTCTTGGAAAATTCCTGGTAAGTAGTCTTGGTGAACTTTGAAAGGCGGATATACCCGGTCGTGTCGTTTACCATGAATGCAGCGTCAACACATTTTACCGGGATCTTGCCACGGGTGATCTCAAACGGGATTTCAGCCCCGTCCCTGTTGACAGTAATCTTCACCTTTGTGCCGGAAGGTCCCTTCATCTTGCGTACCATGGTGTCCTGCGGGGTCTTCGTGCCGGCAATCACATCATCGCCGACCCTGATAATCCTGTCTCCCTGCAGCAGGCCGGCTTTCTCGGAAGGGCCACCAGGTATGACACTCAGTACAATGGCGGTATCATTCGGGACATTGAACTGTATGCCGATGCCGTCGAAATTGCCTGCCAGCTCGGTCTCCGACTCCTCCAGGTCCACAGGAGGAAGGTACACGGAATGGGGATCAAGCTCAGAAAGGGCCGCGACTACCGCAGCGTCTGTCATCTTCTTCATGTCAATGGTATCGACATAATTGCCCTCCACCTGCTCCAGAATAAGGTTGAGCTTGCGCCAGCGGTTGTAGTCCCCGTCGAATTTCCTGTTCAGCGAATAGAATTTGCCCGTTGTTACCGAAAGCAGCACACCGATGACAATCCCAAGCAGTGCAATAAGCAGTATGTTACCGTTCCTGTTCATGATTTCAGTCCACTTTTTCTACTTCAATTCCGGCCCTCCGGAGCAGGTCCACCCCGTCCGTCAGCCGGTATTCATCCTTGTATACAACCCTCTTTATCCCTGCCTGGATAATGAGCTTCGCACATTCGAGGCACGGGGCGGCAGTCACATACATGGTGGCGCCGAGACTGTTGTTCCCGGATTTGGCCACCTTGGTTATCGCGTTCGCCTCCGCATGAAGGACATACGGCTTGGTAGCCCCCGTCTCGTCCTCGCAATTGTTCTCGAAACCCGAAGGTGTACCGTTGTAACCGTCAGAGATGATCATCCGGTCTTTCACCAGCAAGGCGCCGACCTGGCGGCGCCTGCAGTATGAATTCCTGGCCCAGATAGAGGCCATCTCGATATAGCTCTGGTCAAACTTTTCCATTGTATGATTCCTGTGCTGAGGGCAGGCCGGTCAGGCCCTCTGGTAGAGATAACGTTTGATACTGCGTTTAGGAGTACGCTCGAAGTCTTCGGGCATCACTTCTATCTTCTTTATCCTGGCGTAGTTAGGCAGCTCCTGGTTTGCCGCGGCAAGAGAGTCGTTCAGCGCCTTCTCGAGAGCCTCGTGGGAAAGGCCGTCAAGTTCTCCCTGATGGAAGTCAGGGTAGATGAGGGCGGTAAGGCCACCGTTGTCCTCTATCACGAGGGAGTCGACGACATAAGGCATATTGTTCAGGACACACTCTATTTCCTCAGGATATATGTTCTGTCCTGACGGACCGAGAATCATGCACTTAGAACGGCCTTTAAGGTAGAGGTAGCCGTCCTTGTCGAGCACACCCATGTCACCTGTGCGGAACCACCCGTCCTGTGTGAAGGAAGCCTGGGTTGCCTCCGGGTTCTTGTAATACCCGAGAAATACGTTCATCCCCCTTACAAGCACCTCTCCCGGCACGTTCTCCGGGTCTTCCGAGTCTATCCTGATCTCCATGTTCGGGGCCTGCTTGCCGCAGGAGTACAGACGGGCTGTCTTCCAGTCATCGTATGATATGATAGGAGCACATTCTGTCATGCCGTAGCCGACTGTGTACGGGAAGCCTATCTTCTTGAAGAAGGCCTCAACTTCCTTGTTGAAAGCGGCCCCGCCGATTATGACTTCCTCGAACTGTCCGCCGAAAGCATTCACGAGCTCTGTACGTATCTTCTTCATTATCACCTGGTCCAGCACAGGCAGTTTCATGAGGAATTTTATGCCGTTCTTCTCGAGCAGAGGTTTCAGCTTGCTTTTGTAGACTTTTTCTATAATGAGAGGCACGGCTATGACTATATTCGGCTTAACCTCTGACAGGGCCTGCATGATTATCTTCGGACTCGGCACCCTCGTGAGGAAATGCACGTGCGCCCCGACCGTCAGTTCGAAAAGCACTTCGAACATCATTCCGTACATGTGGGCTGACGGGAGCATCGCCACGACATTGGATGTATTGTTCAGCATCGGGAGCACCTTCATGGCGAACAGGATGTTTGAAAGGAGCGCCCGATAAGGGATCATGACTCCTTTGGAGAATCCTGAAGTCCCCGATGTATAATTTATAAGGGCCAGCTCATCTGCAGAGTCCTCATAGTAATTGACGCTGTCCGGAGTGAAATTCATCGGATAGCGCTTCCCGAAAAGCTCATTGAGGTGGGCACGCACTTCAGTGATCTCTTTGGACCTGGCATACAGCAGGGAGAATGTATTTATCTGTACAACAGCCTGGAGGTTCGGCATCTCATTCTCGCTGAGACCTTCCCAGACCACATCATCGACAAAGAGTATCCTTGCCTCGGAGTGGTTCACCAGATGGTGGATATTTCCCGGCTTGAATTCATGCAGGATAGGTACCGGCACCGCACCGTATGTAAGGGCGGAGATGAAGGAGACGCCCCAGTTGGCCTGGTTCCTTGAACATATTGCCACCTTATCGCCCCTGACAAGACCGCACTCTTCATACATGATATGCATTTTTGCAATCCGCCTGGCCACATCTCTATAATGGAGTGTAACCCCCTGATAGTTGGACAAGGCAGGCCTGTCCCAATTCTCCCTGAAACTTTTTTCGTAGAGTTTATTTACCGATTGAAATTTGTCCATAAAATGAATTTTATACTGATTAAGAATCCTGTCAAATCGATTCCCGGTTTATTGCAGTTTTATCGTATGTGTCTTGCCGTCATAGCAGACCACCTTTACACTGGCCCCTTCGCCAGGTATCACCTTGCTGTCGCTCCTTATCATCCTGTCCCCTTCAAACACCGTAAGCGGTTCTCCGCCGTAGAAGCCGAAAATCAGCGTCTGGATCGATGTACGGACTACCCAGTATGTATTTCCCGCTACCTTTACGGCTTCCGGAAGACCTTTTATCGTCTCTTTTGCGGTAATGGTCTTCCACTGGGCCGGACGGCGTGCCTGAAGATTGTACATCTCTATGGTATTGTCCTTATGGAGAATCATCACATTGTATTTCCTGTTGCCGTTGAAATCATAGATGCCGGGACCTATGAGAATCTCCTTGCCCAGATCGACAGGGAACGGACTCACATAACGTCCCAGGCGGTCTATAAGGTACAGGCTGCTGCCTGATGCAAACAGGATCTGAAGCTTGCCGTTTGCAAAATAATCTATCGTACCGGCATTGCCGCATATCGGAGACGAAAACGGCACACCCCAAATGCCTTTGCCTCCGACTTCCTTGAGGCACAGATACATATTGTCCTGCTGATAGAACAGATTCATTTTGCCAGTCCCGGAATTCTTCACCTTGAAAGGGCCCTTGGGTACCGTTACGACTGTATCCCTCTCAAAGACAGGGGCCTTGGTTTTCATCACGTTTACACGGAATTCCTCGGCCACGGCGGATATGCTGCCGTCCTTATCTCCGGATACACAGAATGACAAAGGTACATAGGAATACCCTTCAGCCGCCTCTGCGAAAGCGGCGGAATATGCGGATTTGAAGATGTTTCCAAGAACATCCTTTCCGTCTTTGACAGACAAATACGAGACAAAATACTTGTTTCCGGCCATGAAATCAGGCTGTATCGATGCATCTGCGACATATCCGGAAAGCGGATACTCCAGTGCCCGTCCTTCGACATACTCTGAAACAGCGGCTTCGCTCCCCACTATTATCCAGTCGTCCATATATGTGAAACATGTTTCTTCAGTAGCGTTGAAAAACGGTCCGAAAACGGATGCCGCGAATCCTCCATACGAATATCGGCAGACTTTCGGAGCCGCATCCTTTCCTGACGACGGATCGGCGTCACGGAACACTATGGTCATATCCTTGTTGCCCATCTTCATAAGCAGTACCTTCTCCACTGAAGATCCTACCTTGAAAAATGCGGCAGCCACCTCCTTCACTCCAAGCGTAGAGGCCCACTGCACAGGGGAAATCCCGGATGATTTCTGAAGCTGCGACCGGACTGACTCTATCTTTCCGAGTCTCCCGGCCCCGTCCGCAAATGCATCCGCTGATGCAATATAGGCAGATACGTCATCCAAAGGCATGCCTGCAAAGAATATGGTATATGACGGCAGTACCGACGCAACGGTAGAACGGGACGGCGAATAGCCCTTGAATACATTCACGAAATCTTCCACACCTTTGTCAGTTGTGAACGTTCCGTCCAGTCTCAGACGGCCGCTGTCGGACTGCACTATGGAAAAACAGGCCCATCCGGAAAATTTCTTCAGGAAATCCGCATAGCCGTAAATACCCTTATCAGCTATCCCGGTAAAGAACTTGCCTATCTCTGAGCAGGATATGAAAACAGTATTGTCTCCATGTCCTACCTTCTCGGCGCAATCGGCAAAGCCGTCGGAATCCAGTATGGAAATGCCTTTGGCAATATGCCTGGCGGAAGATTTGGTCTGGACATCTGAAACCGACAGAAGAATTATGCTCCTTCTGTAAAGATAGGTTCCCGAACCGGCTATATCAGCACAGTCGAGCAATGAAGCCGAAAGTCCGCATGAGTCCGCATCCGCCATGAAACGCTGTATCCTGCTGTCCGCAGAGGCTCCGGAGCGTCCGGCGTCTATAACCATCAGAGGAACAAGAGAACCGTTATAATGCAGGGACAGGACAGCCTTTGCCGACTTCAACGGGCCAAGATCACCGGCATTTTCTCCAGACAGGAACTTCTGCAGGACACTGCTTTCCCGATCTCCCGTAAAATAATGGAAACACCCGGAGGTATCCGTAAGCATCCGGCATGCCGTCTTCAAATCAGAAAAGCCAATCACCATCACAGCATCCGACGGTACTGCAGCCAGAAGTCCTGTCCTTCCTTCCGAAGCGATGGCGGCAGACTTTGTCTCCCCTGTACCGGAATACAGGAAAAATACGGCTGCCGCAACCAGTGCCGCCAAACCTGCCAGCACTGCAATACAGGCGATTATGGCCTTTCTGTCCATAATACTATCGAACCGCTACAGCTTCAATCTCTATCTTGACACCCATCGGAAGAGCAGCTACCTGGAAACACGCCCTGGCAGGCTTGTCCCCTGTAAAGAATTCAGCATAGACGGCATTTGCAGCGGCAAAATTCTTTATATCATCAAGCAGGACTGTGGTCTTCACTACATTATCGTATGTCATCCCGGCTGCTTCAAGGATCGCTCCTATGTTTTTAAGGGACTGTCTTGTCTGGTCTTCTATTTTCTCCGGAACCGAACCGTCAGCCGGCACCACCGGAATCTGACCTGAAACATAAAGAGTACCGTTGACTTCAATAGCCTGGGAATATGGGCCTACTGCTTTAGGCGCATCAGGAGTAGCAATTACTTTTTTCATACCGATAAAATTTACCTATCCTGCAAAGATACTCATAATCCGTTTAAATTCAAACTGGTAAGGCCAACACGTATCCCATGACCCCACATCCGGTTCTATACATAAAAATAACCCCGTGAAAATCACGAGGTTACAACCAATAAAGTAGTCCCGAGCAGAATCGAACTGCTATCTAAAGTTTAGGAAACTTCCATTCTATCCGTTGAACTACGGGACCGGATTTATCAGGTGAAAGAATGCCGGAATTACTCGGCGTTCTTTACAATGATCTGACGGCCTCTGTAGTACCCGCACTCAGGGCAGACCCTGTGGTACATAACAGTAGCTCCACAATTCGAGCAGGTAGCCAGTGTAGGGACTACGGCCTTGTCATGTGTTCTTCTCTTGTCTCTTCTTGCTTTAGAGACCTTGTGTTTCGGATGTGCCATTGTTTTATACTTTTAATATTTATTTCCAGTTTTCATCAGCTCCTGAAGATATTCTTCAAGGCCGAAAAAGGATTCTCCTCTTTATCCGGTACTTCATTCTCCTGTACTCCTCCGAGATACCGCATCATTCCGGGATCACATTCACCCTCCGCATGGACTTTCTGCATCGGAAGTGCGAGACAAGCATAATCATATATGGTCTGCCTCATATCCATGACCGTATCCGACTCGGGAACGAAGACAATTTCGCGTCCGCCCTCTTCGGCTACGGCACCCTGCCCTTCAGCGCTGCCGAACTTTACACTCAGCTTCGCGACAGAGTCTACCGGCACCTGCAATTCCCCGAGACACCTGTCACACTCGACAGTCAGGCGACCTTCAATATGACAGTCAATGCCTATATAGTGCCCCGACTTCTCCACGTCCGCCTCCACCTGCAGGGATGCATCCAGAATTTCCGAATTTCCGAATCCTTCAAAGAACTCCTTGCCTGCAGTCCAACGATAAGACGTCTTTCCCGAGGCCAATCCATTTACAGGTATCAAAAAATCTTCTTTTTCCATAACCTTAAATAGATTTGAGCGTGCAAAGGTAAGAAAAAGTTTTTGAAAATCAATCCAAATCGTTACTTTTTCTTTTCCTTTCTATCTCATCAAGAATTATCTTTCTGATTCTCATGGATTTAGGCGTAACCTCAACAAGCTCGTCTTCCTGGATATATTCCAGAGCTTCCTCAAGAGAGAAGACGATAGGAGGAGGAAGCATCACCTTGTCGTCACTTCCGGAAGCACGCATATTGGTCAGCTTCTTGGTCTTGCAGATGTTGATATTGAGATCCCTCTCCCTGGTATGCTCTCCGACTACCTGTCCTGCATAAATCTCGTCACCAGGGTTTACGAAGAAACGCCCGCGGTCCTGGAGCTTGTCCATAGAATACGCCACTGCCACCCCTGTTTCGAGGGAAACGAGCGAACCGTTGGTCCTGCGCTCGATATCGCCTTTATATGGCTCATAATCCTTGAACCTGTGGGCGACGACGGCCTCCCCCTGGGTAGCGGTCAGAAGGTTGCTCCTGAGCCCCATAAGGCCCCTGGCAGGAATGTCGAAATCGAGGTGGGTGCGGTCACCCTTGTTGTCCATCCTCAGAAGGGCGCCTTTCCTGCGTGTAGTAATCTCTATAGCCTTGCCCACAAACTCCTCAGGCACCTCGATAGTCAGGCTCTCGATAGGCTCGCAGCGCACTCCGTTTATGGTTTTGTCCAGCACTTTAGGCTGGCCGACCTGAAGTTCGAAGCCTTCCCTTCTCATTGTCTCGATAAGTACTGAAAGATGGAGGACGCCCCTGCCGTAGACTATGAATGAATCTGCGTTAGGTCCCGGTTTCACACGGAGCGCAAGGTTCTTCTCCAGTTCTTTTTCCAGCCTCTCTTTCAAATGGCGGGATGTGACAAACTTGCCTTCACGCCCGAAAAAAGGAGAGTTGTTTATGCAGAAAAGCATGCTCATGGTAGGCTCGTCTACCGCGATAGGAGGAAGGGCCTCCGGATTTTCAAAGTCAGCGACCGTATCCCCTATCTCAAACCCTTCAAGACCGACAACGGCACAGATATCTCCGCACTGTACGGAATCGACCTTGGTCTTGCCGAGCCCCTCGTATACCATCAGTTCCTTTATCTTCTGTTTCTCGATTATGTCATATCTCTTGCACAAGCTGATGTTCATTCCTGCTTTCAGTTCGCCTCTCGTGACCCTTCCGATGGCGATCCTTCCTACATAAGGGGAATATTCCAGAGATGAAATAAGCATCTGCGGCGTCCCCGGATTATGTGCAGGGGCAGGTATCACTTCAAGAATGGTATCCAGCAGCGGCGTGATGTCAGTGGTCGGCTTTCTCCAGTCCAGAGACATCCATCCCTGCTTCGCACTGCCGTACACTGTCCTGAAATCCAGCTGGTCTTCCGTAGCGTTCAGCGAGAACATAAGGTCGAATACCTCTTCCTGGACCTCGTCCGGACGACAATTCTGCTTGTCCACCTTATTGATGACTACGATAGGTTTCTTTCCCATCTCGATGGCCTTCTGGAGAACGAAGCGTGTCTGCGGCATACATCCTTCGAACGCGTCTACCAGAAGGAGCACCCCGTCAGCCATGTTCAGCACCCTCTCTACCTCTCCTCCGAAATCGCTATGGCCCGGAGTGTCTATAATATTGATTTTTACGCCTTTATAAGGAACAGACACATTCTTTGCAAGAATGGTTATACCGCGTTCCCTTTCCAGATCGTTGTTGTCAAGGATCAGCTCTCCCAGCTTTTCCTGCTCCCTCGCCTTGGTGGCCTGATAGATCATCCTGTCCACCAGAGTGGTCTTTCCATGGTCCACATGGGCGATAATGGCAATGTTTCTTATTTCCATATACTTCAATTATTTCCTATATGTCACGAAGCCCCGGAAACAGAGACTTCCGGTAACGGGCTGCAAAATTAGACAAAATTTGAATATACGGAAGCCGTTTTTTTATATTTTTGCGACCGGAGAAAAGTCAATCACTTACAGCGGAAACAGTATGACAAACAGGCAATGGAATCCGGAAAATATTGACAGGGTGGAAAATCTCACCTATATGCCTCTGGAAAGGAACTATCTCAAGGTCATGTTCTTAAAGACGGGATCGGCCTATGTCTGCATGATGCTTCTCCCGCTTTTCCTGCTTCTCGCAGAAGGACTCGACTGCAAATGGACAATACTCGTCTGCACTGAATCCGCACTGCTTACGGCTGCTGTCCTGAATCTGTCTCTGCTTCCACGGTCGTTTTCCAATAAAGGCTTTGCCATCCGGGAGCATGACATCACCTACCGCTCCGGGATAATCTTCCGGTCATCCGTCACTATCCCGTTCTGTAAAATTCAGCAGGTAAGTATCGGACAGAATCCATTCACACGCATCTTCGGTCTCTATACCGTAGATATAGTCAACGGGGCACAGTTTCTGGCGGGAACTGCCATTCCCGGTCTGACGGAGGAAAAGGCGGAAGAAATAAAGGCATTCATAATCGAGAGGACAAAAAATGAAAACGACTGACTTCTCCCGCCCCAGGAGGATGAGCAAAAGCGCATTCGTGGTCTTTTTCGTCAAGGACCTGTGTAGTTACGCCGGCTTTATCTTCCTTGCCGTCATCTTTAATTTAAATGCCGTAGAGAGGTCTCCCCTTCTGACAATATTCGAGCGGACGCTGCTTGTAGCGGCAGGAGGCATCATCGTGGCCGCCGCGACTTCATTTGTCCGCTATTATTTCAGGAAGTATTATGTGGAAAACGGCAGCCTGATTTTCATTCACGGACTTTTCCATAAGGAAACGACAAGCATACCGTTGGAAAAGATACACACTCTGCGCACAAGACGGGATTTCATCTACCGGCTTATGGACATGCGCAGCGTGTCATTCGACACTCTGGCGATGAAATCGGCAGAAATAGAGCTGATTCTGGATGACACGGACTGGAACGCACTGCTGAGCCTGGTGGAGGCGCAGGAACAGAAGTCGGAAGACAAAGAACGGGAAACAGGGAAAGCAGATGCAGACAAGCTGGCTTTCAGCAACATGAATCTGATAAAAGGAGCGTTCTGCCAGAATCACCTGCAGGGCATGGTAGTACTCTTCGGTATTCTGGCGGCAATACTTGACAGGATCACTGCCGTAAATGACAACGCCCTGGACTTTCTGATAAACTATGCCGATGCCTGTACCCGGGGTCTGTCGGTCCCGGCAATAATGTATATTGCAGCCCTCATAGCTCTGTATATGGTCATCATGCTGCTGTGGATAGGCAAGGCGTTCCTGCGTTATGCAAACATGGAAGTGAGGCTGGACCGGGAGCAGCTGGCTTTCGAAAGCGGCCTTATAACACGCAAGAGCAGCCGGTTTCCGTACGGCAAAATCTGCACTGTCTATGTGAAGCGGAATTTCCTGGAAAAACTGACGGGATGCAGCACCATAAGAATGATACAGGCGGAGAATGCCACCGACGAACAAAAAGGTACCGATGTAAGAATCTACGGGACCGACCGTTCCGGAACTTTTCTGGACTGGTGGCTCGGCAAGGACTACGCTTCTTCCGGCACGGTCCTCTCGGCACAGTCCGGCTACGGACTGGCTGTCCATGTCATGAGGTTCGACATACCCGTTATTCTGGCGGCAGCTGCAGTGCTGGCATACTTCGGGCTGTATGTATGGCTCGCAGCGCCGGCGACATATCTGGCGTTCTCCCTGGCCAAAGGGCTTATGGCCGTACGCCGGAGCCGTATCACGCTGAAAGACGATTACCTGGAAATCAACACCGGAAGGTTTGCAGATACCGTCAATTACATCAAATACAGCAACATCGAAGTGGTCCGGCTTGTCTCGACCCCTTTTTCGGCATCTTCAGGACGCGTCCGCCTTTCCATTTCCACCAACGGCACTTTCTTTACAGCCAGAAGCCTGAAGGCGGAAGATGCAGGAGAAATATACGAATATCTGCTCTACCGCTGCGAACAAAATATGCATGCTGATAAAGGCCAAAATCGCTTCTGAATTTGCGGATTGGAAACAGTTTCTTATTTTTGCAGCAAAATTTCCGGAAAATGACAGAAAAAATAATCATCCTGGATTTCGGTTCCCAGGTCACCCAGCTCATAGGAAGGCGGCTGAGGGAACTGAATGTCTATTGTGAAATCTATCCTTTCAACAAGATTCCGGCGCTGGATGAAAGCGTCAAAGGCGTGATACTTTCCGGCAGCCCGTTCTCGGTAAGGGATGAAAAGGCCCCCCAGGCGGACCTGTCAGGGATCAAAGGCAGGCTTCCTCTTCTGGGAATCTGCTACGGGGCACAGTATCTTGCATATAAATACGGCGGTGATGTGAATGCATCCATCGCACGAGAGTACGGAAGGGCGATGCTGGACGTGACCGTGCCTGACTCCCCTCTCCTTAAAGGGGTGGCGGCCCATTCCCAGGTATGGATGTCACACGGCGACACTATCGCAAGACTTCCTGAAAACGGAGAGGTCATCGCATCCACCGCAGATGTAGTCAATGCCGCATACCATATTAAAGGTGAAGACACATACGCAGTACAGTTCCATCCGGAAGTGTACCATACTGCTGAAGGAAGCAGGATTCTTGCGAACTTCGCTCTCGGGATCTGCGGATGCAAAGGAGACTGGACTCCGGCATCTTTCATCGACACCACCATCGCAGAACTGAGGGACAGGCTCGGGGACGACAAGGTGATTCTCGGGCTGAGCGGAGGAGTGGACTCGACCGTAGCGGCAGTGCTGCTCCACAAGGCCATAGGAAGCAACCTCACATGTATCTTCGTAAACAACGGACTGCTCCGCAAGAACGAGTTCGAGGATGTGCTGGCATCTTACAAGGACATGGGGCTCAATGTGATAGGCGCTGATGCTTCTGCCGCTTTCATCAAAGAGCTTGCAGGAGTGACAGAGCCTGAAAAGAAAAGGAAAATCATCGGCAGACTGTTCATCGAGACATTCGACCAGTATGCCCACAAGATAGAAAACGCAAAGTGGCTTGCACAGGGTACCATCTACCCTGATGTCATCGAGTCGGCATCGGTCAACGGACCGTCATCCACCATCAAGTCGCACCACAATGTGGGCGGACTTCCGGAAAAGATGAACCTGAAGATCGTGGAGCCGCTGCGCTCGCTGTTCAAGGATGAGGTACGCCGCGTAGGCCGTGCCCTTGGCATCAAGGACGAACTGATCGGAAGGCATCCGTTTCCCGGACCTTCGCTCGGCATCAGGATTCTGGGGGATGTGACAGAAGAAAAACTCCATATACTCCGTGAAGCCGACGATATCTTCATCCGCGCACTCAGGGAATACAGGCTGGAAGGCAACAGGACAGCGATAGAAGCACTTGCCGGCCCCGGAGCCACCGAGGTCAGGTCGGCATCCGACCCTACGATGACTGCAGCGACCCTGTATGACGCCATCTGGCAGGCCGGAACCATACTCCTCCCTGTGCGCAGCGTCGGAGTCATGGGTGACGAAAGGACTTACGAGAACACGGTCGCCCTGCGTGCCGTAATTTCCACGGACGGAATGACAGCAGACTGGGTGCATCTCCCGTATGATTTCCTCGCCAAAGTCAGCAACGACATCATAAACAAGGTGCGCGGAGTGAACAGAGTCGTCTATGACGTAAGTTCAAAACCGCCTGCAACCATAGAGTGGGAGTAATCATCCTGCAAGACGATTGTGGCCCAAAGGGTAATTTCCGCGTTATGCCTGAAATTCATCCCTTTGGGTCTTTTTTCAATAATCCGACGATTTTACTTAACATTGCAGCGGAAAATTCAATATTATGATAATCAAGACACTCAACGGAAAGACCCCTACAATTGGGGCAAATACTTTTGTCGCTGACAATGCGGCACTTATAGGAGACGTGACAATCGGGGAGAACTGCAGCATCTGGTACGGGGCCGTGCTGCGCGGCGATGTCGGGGCCATCCGCATCGGGAACGGGAGCAATGTCCAGGACGGGGCTGTACTGCACGGGACGCTGGATGTCTCCGAGACAGTGCTGGGAGACAATGTCTCTGTCGGACACAACGCCGTGGTGCACGGGGCGAGAGTAGGCAATGACGTACTTATCGGCATGGGGGCCGTGGTGATGGACAATGCGGTCATCCCTGACGGAACGGTCATAGCGGCAGGGGCGGTTATTCTGGCGAACTCCGTTCTCGAACCGGGCATCTATGCCGGAGTCCCTGCAAAAAAAGTCAAGGACGGGTCGGAAAGAATCACCGGAATGGCCCATGGCAATGCACAGGGGTATCTCACATATAAAGAATGGTACAAGTAGCAATACAACAACAATGAAAAAGTTTCTGAACATTTTCATGGTGGTCTGCGCTGCTGTCTGCCTCCCATCCCGGTATGCTTCAGCCCAGTCCCCCGATTATGATACTTATTTCACTGCTGACAGGCTCCGGGTGGATTTCATTCTCGCAGGTGACAAGGACAGCCAGAGCGCATATCTGGCAGACCTGAAGAAAGAATGCGCATGGGCAGGGTCACGCAACTCGCTGACAGACCCTTTCAGATATGGAGAATACATGTTCGAGGCCTGGGACGGGGAGACGCTTATATATTCAAAAGGCTTCTCTTCCCTGTTCCTTGAATGGAGGACAACGGAACAGGCGAAAAGCGTATCTAAAGCCTACACCCACAGCGTATGGATGCCGTTCCCTAAAGTTCCTGTCAGAATCACCCTTTCAGAGAGAGTGAAATCGACAGGAGAGTTCAGACAGATATTCTCCTGCACCGTAGATCCGGAAGACGCGCTTATAAAGCATGAAGCAGACCATAAACCGGAATGCGTCATGCTGCAGCACTCCGGTGACATGCAGGACAAAGTGGACCTCCTGTTCATAGCGGAAGGCTACACAGCGGACGAGATGGAAAAGTTCCATTCCGACTGCCGCAGGCTGATGGACAGCCTGTTCATGATGGAGCCGTATAAATCCAGGAGGGAAGACTTCAATGTGGCCGCCCTTGATGTCATTTCGGAAGAAAGCGGGACGGATATCCCTGACAAAGGCATCTGGAAAGACACCGCCATGAAATCCCACTACTACACTTTCTATGTGGACAGATACCTGACCATGCCTGACCAGACTGCCATAGCGGACCGGATATCCGGAGTACCGTTCGACGCCATGTATGTAGTAGTGAACGACGACGGATACGGCGGAGGAGGAATATACAACTCATACGGGATGGGAACATCAGACAACGCCCTTGCCGACAAACTCTTCATCCACGAGTTCGGTCACAGTTTCGCAGGGCTTGGGGACGAATATTACGATGACGAAGTAGCATATCAGGACATGTATGACCTGAATGTAGAACCGTGGGAGCCGAACATAACCACCAAAGTCGATTTCGGCAGGAAATGGAAAGACATGATCGGTTCCGGGGAATACGGAGACAGCCTGGGCCTGTTCGAAGGAGGCGGATATACAGCCAAAGGCATGTACCGTCCGCGCCTGGACTGCCGTATGAGGACCAACGGCTCCCCTGATTTCTGTCCTGTGTGCCAGAGAGCCATAAACAGGATGATAGATTATTATTGCGGGAAATAAGTCAAAGTGATTATTTTTGCAGTCCAAAAACCACAATGAATATGAACAATTCCGGAAGGGAATACATCGCAGACAAGGATTCCGCCCTGCTGCAGTATCTTTATGAAATACTTGCAGGACAGAGCCGTACAAGCATAAAGGCATATCTCACCCATGCCAGGATAACTGTCAACGGCCAGAGCACCACGGCTTTCGACCATCCTGTACGTAAAGGTGACAGAATCTCGATCCTGGAGAAAGGCATGATAATGAAAAAGCGCGGAGGAGAAAAAGAGACCAGAGTGAAAATAGTGTTCGAAGATGCCTGGCTCATAGTGGCGGACAAGCGCAGCGGGGTGCTCTCAATGTCTACCGGAGCCGAAGGAGAAGTGACGGCTTATTCGCTCCTGTCGGACTATGTCAAGCGCATGTACGGGAGAAACTCCAGGATTTTCATTGTACACCGCATCGACAGGGAGACATCGGGACTCATCATCTTCGCCAAGGACGAACGTACCAAAATGAAGCTGCAGGAGAACTGGAACGAAAGCGTGCTGGAAAGGAAATACTGCGCCATTCTGGAAGGCAGGCCGCATGAGGCAGCAGGTACAATACACAGCTGGCTGAAAGAAAACCCGAAAAGCCTCAAAGTATCGTCCAGCCCGGTTGACAACGGCGGAAAAGAAGCGACGACGCACTACAGGACAGTATCTTCCGGAGAACATTTCTCTCTGGCGGACTTCGAACTCGAAACGGGCAGGAAACACCAGATAAGGGTACATGCATCGCTGATCGGCTGCCCTGTCACCGGAGACCGCAGGTACGGGGCAAAAGAAAATCCGATGGGACGCATCGCCCTGCATGCCAGAAGCATAAAGTTCAGGCATCCGGTCACGGGAAAGATAATGTCCTTTGACACCGGACTGCCGAATGCTTTCAAAGCGGTAATGAAAGAAGACTCCTGCAATAAATGACAACAATGAACAAATACTACGGTTTATTATGGACAAATCAGTAATCACAGTCGTCGGAAAGGACACTGTAGGCATTATAGCCAAAGTATGCACTTACCTGGCCAACAGAAAAATAAATATCCTCGACATATCCCAGACCATCGTGCAGGGTTTCTTCAACATGATGATGATAGTGGACACTTCGTCCATGGACACCGACTTCACGACGCTCTCTGACGAGCTGGGCAGCCTTGGCGACGAAATAGGGGTCCAGATCAAATGCCAGAAGGAAACGATATTCGACATGATGCACAGAATCTGATAAGGAGTTCCGTATATGATCAATATGAAGGAGGTCTTCGAGACCAATGCCATGGTCGAGAAGGAGAATCTGGACGTAAGGACAATCACTATGGGCATCAGCCTTCTGGACTGCGCCGGTGGCGATGTCGATACTGTCTGCAAAAAGATAGCTGAAAAAATAAAGAGATATGCCGGGAATCTTGCCGGCACAGCGGAGGGGATAGCAAGAGAATTCGGTATCCCGATTGTAAACAAGAGGGTATCCATCACGCCTATAGCCCTGGTAGGGGCATCCTGCTGCAAAAGTCCTGAGGACTATCTGAAACTCGCGCTGACCCTTGACAGGACAGCGTCCGAAATAGGAATCAATTTCCTGGGAGGCTTTTCCGCCATCGTTTCCAAAGGGATGACAGAGAGCGACAGGATGATGATAGAATCAATCCCGGAAGTCCTGGCACAGACACAGATAATATGCAGTTCCGTCAATGTGGGATCTACAAAAACAGGAATCAACATGGATGCGGTACGGCTGATGGGGCACATCGTCAAAGAGACGGCAGTAAAGACAGCCGACCGGGATTCATTCGGTTGCGCCAAACTGGTGGTACTGTGCAATGCTCCTGATGACAACCCGTTCATGGCAGGAGCTTTCCATGGTGTAACGGAGGCTGACGCCATAATAAATGTAGGGGTCAGCGGTCCGGGAGTGGTGAAATATGCTCTGGAAAAGGTGCACGGTAAAAGTTTCGAAGTCCTGTGCGAAACGATAAAGAAGACCGCGTTCAAGATAACGAGGGTAGGCCAGGCCGTAGCACAGGAGGCATCCAGAAGGCTGGGTGTACCGTTCGGTATCATAGACCTGTCGCTTGCCCCGACTCCGGCCATAGGTGACAGCGTGGCCGATATCCTTCAGGAGATCGGGCTTGAAAAGGCCGGTGCCCCGGGCACCACGGCCGCGCTGGCGCTGCTGAACGACCAGGTAAAGAAAGGCGGAGTAATGGCGTCTTCGTATGTGGGCGGGCTCAGCGGTGCGTTTATCCCTGTCAGCGAAGACCAGGGCATGATCGAAGCGGCAGAATGCGGAGCCCTCTGCATAGAAAAACTGGAAGCGATGACATGCGTATGCTCGGTAGGACTGGATATGATAGCCATCCCGGGAGATACGCCTGACAGCACCATTTCCGGAATAATAGCAGACGAAGCCGCCATCGGAATGGTGAACCAGAAGACCACTGCCGTCAGGATCATCCCTGTAATCGGCAAAGGCGTAGGTGATACTGTAGAGTTCGGCGGACTGCTCGGCCATGCTCCGATAATGCCGGTCAACAGGTTCGGCTGCGAAGAATTCATCAGCAGGGAGGGTAGGATCCCTGCCCCTATACACAGTTTCAAGAATTGATGCCGCATGGACGACGAAAGATATATGAGAGAAGCCCTGCGCGAAGCGATGGCAGCAGCTGAAGAGGACGAAGTCCCCATAGGGGCTGTAGTCGTATGCCGCGGTCGTATCATCGCCAAAGGCCACAATATGACAGAGCGGCTGAAAGATCCCACGGCCCATGCTGAAATGATAGCAATCACGGCTGCTGCCGAAGCGATGGGAGGAAAATATCTGACAGACTGCACACTGTATGTGACTGTCGAACCTTGCCCTATGTGTGCCGGAGCACTTGCATGGTCACAGATCAGCCGTGTCGTGTACGGGGCTCTGGATCCTAAGCGCGGATTCAGCCTTTTCTCCCCGTCACTGATGCATCCGAAAGCTGAAATTACTGCAGGAGTGCTTGCCTCGGAATGCGGGCAGCTGGTCTCGGATTTTTTCAAGAATAAAAGGCAATAGGCTATGTTCGGACTGGAAGAACTAGGTCTGCTGGGGCTGTTCATCGGCACCTTTCTGGCGGCGACCATCCTGCCGTTCAGTTCGGATGCGCTTTATCTGGCTATCCTCGCCGCCACTAGAGACACGGCAGGATGCCTGCTGGTGGGGACTCTCGGCAACTGGCTCGGCAGCGTGCTCACATACTGGATCGGCTGGGTCGGGAAATGGGAATGGATAGAAAAATGGTTCAAGGTCAGGCCAGAAACCCTGCAAAAGCAGAAACACTATGTAGACAAATATGGTGTATGGCTGGCGCTGACTTGCTGGATACCGGTTATCGGAGATGTCATAGCCATTGCCCTCGGATTCTACAAGACCAGGCCTTTCTGGACCATGGTCCTTCTGCTTGTCGGAAAATTCGCCCGCTTTCTGGTCTGGAACCTGATCTACGGGCTGTTCTGACAATGTCATAGTTGAGATACCAAGAATTTGTGGAGTGGTTTTCCTTTCATATAATCAACTATCAATCAATAAATTAAACTTCAAAAAATCGCAATTTTCGGGTAATTTTTGACCCGTTTCGGCCCCGTGTCAGTTGAGATGAAAGTCATCTCAACCAACGAGTTACGGAGCTTTTATGACACGAATCAGACCCGAAAATCAGTCCTCAATAAGGATTCCCAAACCATAGACTTCATAGTGGTCTATCGATTTAATTATCCCGTATTGGGACTTGGTGACATTGTAGACTATGTCGCATTTGAAGTTGGATATGCCATTTGCGCCCATATCGACAGCCTTCTGCACACACATCTCAAGAAGGGATTCCGGTGTCATGATCTCCGCAGTCCTATGATTGCCTCCCGAATATATAGGATCTCCAAATTTCTGGTTGCCTTGAGCCAGAGTCGCACTAAAGTCAGATTCCCCTTTTGTTCCAGGATATACTGTTATCGATATTTCACCGATAGTCCGATGAGCTTCGGGATACGGGTTAGGGCTTATAAAGAAGCCGTTATCAGTATATGGACGGTAGTCCAGGACATTTGTGAAGATCTGCGTGGTTGTTCCGCAAGAGGATATCAGAAAAACTGATGCTAAGGCAATGATTATTTTTTTCATATTATTTCATTATAAGATTGTTTTGTCTTTGTCTCCCGTTCCTTTTTTGCAATTTCATTCGCTGACTCAATTTCATCTATAAAATATTGATACTTTCCGGTATTATCATGGATGATAAATTCAGTATCAGATCTCAGTGGCTTAGTGGTGAAAAAAGTTGTGTAGCGAAGTGTCACCCTATCGTTATACCAGGTTCGCTCCTCGTTGTGATGCGCATCATTATATGATGGATCCTTATATCGATAACTATCAATATGCTTTTGACCTTCTCCAGAACCATATTTAGATATATACGATGACAATAATGTATTTTCGCTATGTGGATCAAAGTATATTGCGACCAGAACATTGTCAACGAAGGCCATCGATATATCATCAAATTCGACTTCTCCAATTTTAAAGTGCCAAGCGTTGTGGAACATTTTTATGCGTTTATGATTTTCTAACGCTTTCTTGGCATCTTCCTCATACGCACGCCATTTTCCGCCAGAAAAGTCCGTCTCATTAAACATAGAGTCAAATATTTTTGAATTGTTGACCTCCTTTAATGTCGTTTTCCCTATTACAAATGGGCCCAAACCTTTTAAGTCAGCACATTTTGCCAGCATTTCTTCTTTTGAAACGACAAAAGTGCTGTCAACTTTCTCATGTTCTATAAGTTTTTTTGGATTTTCTTTACAACTAAAAGAGGTTAATGCCAGTAAGGAGACCGTAGAGAAAAGGAATACTCTATGCGCAAATGATAAGAATTTAATTTTCTTTACCGGGGGGGGTAGCTTGATTCATAGTTTGTCTGTGTTTTCATTGCTGTTATTGTTTAAATGGTTGTTATTTTTTGCGTTTGATTGTGTGTTTCAGCTTCAGTACCGCAAAGTTCAGCTCAATCTCTGTTTCCGTCTCGTCGGTCTTCATGTCGTCGCCGAAAAGATCGGCCATGATTTCCCCGCTTTTCTCCATGAGGGACTTCTGGCGGAACTTGTCAGGGTTGGCGGACATTTCCCCGATGGTGCGGGAGAGTTCCCGGAGCTTGGCGAATGCTTCGATGATCGCGATAGTGGTTTTGGTGGCCCGCTCTCCTTTAAGGATGGTGGCAAGCATGTAGAGGCCTTTCTCAGTGAATGCAGTGGGAAGCGATGGGGAATATTTTATACTTGCGGGGTTATCAAAAATTTTGATAACCTCTTGCTTTTCCTCCTTAGTAAGGGTCAGAGTATATCCCTCAGGAAACTTTTCCGGATTATTCCGGACCGCCTGATTGATTTCACGTGTTTCAACTCCATACAGAGTGGCGACATTATTCACTAATATCACCTTTTCTCCCCTGAGTTCGATGATGTATTCTTCTACACTGTTGAATTTTACTATATCCGACATTATCGTATTATTTCTTCAATATTTCCAATAAGGTTTTGATCTGGGCGTCTTTCTCCTTGATCTGGGCGTCTTTCTCCTTGATACGTTCTTCTTTTTCTTCTATGATCCGGTCTAGCTTGTCTATCTCGGCCCGGAGGACATCCGGGGAGTCGCTGTAGTAGGAGCGGTTGTCTTGCGTTACAGTAGAATGACTGATAACATTGCCGCTAATACTTTGGTTCATACATTTTATATGAAAAAGTTCAGATAGTCCTTTAATAACGCTTTCTGTAACAGGAACGCGCCCATTTGCCATATCAGACAAATAGGTGCTCTTTACGCCTAATTTAGACGCAATTTCAGATTGATTCAATTTCTCTTGAACCTTAATCTGTTGAAGCAATAATTTAAATTCCTCTGTACTAATCATTTATAATCTTAATTTGCAATTAATATGAAATAATTCATATTATATCTATTGTTATATCTGAATAAATTCATATTTTTGCAAAACAATAATCAATTAATGTAACGCAATACAAAATTATTGCAACGCAAGAAAAACAAAAATAGCAAAAAATGACTATGGAGAAGAATTTTTCATTCAAAAAAGGCTGGAAGCAGCTTCCCCAGTCTGCAGTACCGGAGGTAAGATCCAAGATCATCTCCGCTCTGGAGCTGAAAACAATACCATCGTTCTATCCAAGGCTGAACGGGAGGATCGAGCCGAAGATTTCGGAAGCGAGAAAGATTGAAGCAATTTTCGCAGAATATGGAATCACGGATATCTGGGGAAACTGACCTTACCAGGAGGGAGAGCCAGGTGGCCGAGCTGATTGCCTGGGGAGCATCGAAGAAGGAGGTCCCGGGACTGCTGAAGAGGCTATATGGCGGGAACGAGATATCGGTCCATACGGTGGAGAATATCCTCAGGAATATCTATTCAAAGATCCATATCTCGAAATCAACGGAGCTTTCCGCCTGGTGGTTCTGCCGCCACTGCGGAGTAGAAGAGACTCTTTCTCCTATACATAAGCTTCGGAACGCTGCCATAGCGGTTCTGTTCCTGGCGCTGATATCACCTCAGATAATCAGCCCGGAGCCGATGGTAAGGCCGCGCGGATCTTCCGCAAGGGTTGAAAGAGTAGAACGGATCAGAAGAAAGGATTAGCCATGAACAGGAAAGACCTATTTGAAATCTTCGGGATAGATGACCTTATACATCTGCCTGAGGCGGTAATGAAAGTTCTTGATGCGCCTCTTGAAGAAAGGAATGCAGTCTACATGCAGATGCTGGAGCGGTCCGGTTTTGACCTGTCATACGACTGGTTCGAAAAGGTATATATGGAGGAGCTTTCAAACAGGAAGGACCATGGCCAGTTCTTCACGCCTCCGACAGTCGGGGAACTGCTGGCAAAGATTACAGGCAACGGCCAAGGGACTATCCATGAGCCGACAGCGGGAACGGGCGGTCTGGTAATAAAACTATGGCACTTGCAGACCAGAAAATGTATGCCATGGGAGTATTTCCCGTCGGAGCATATGGTAAACTGCTGGGAACTTTCCGACAGGTGCGTCCCGTTACTCCTACTCAACCTTTCGATACGCGGCATGATGGGATATGTCTACCATGGGGACACACTGGAGCGTACCGTCAAGATGAAATACGTTCTTCTGAACACAAGGGATGACTGCATGGGGTTTTCTGAGGTGATCCGGGATCCGGATGGGAATAAACTTATAAGCAAGGAGACCAGGCTATGACGATAGACGAGATATTCAGACAGTTCAAGGAAAAAAGAAAAAGTGAAGTCAGGGAAAGCACAATGGCAGCTTATGCGCAAGCATACAAGAGTCATATCCAGCCTACGTTCGGACACTTGGATCCTGATGAAATCACATCCGGGCTTCTTCAGAACTGGATCGATGGACAGCATGGTAGTCCTCATACAGTCAGGGACCGCTACAGAACACTGATGACAATACTGAACTGGTACAGAAGGTCAATGGATATGCCGCTGATACAGTTCAAGGTAAAGACACCCCAGAATGTCCGGAAAGAGCTGGAGACCTATAGCAGGGCAGAGCAAAAGAGGATTGTAGAATATATCATGTCGCATCCCGGCATAATGGAGTTCGGCATACTGCTGTGCTTGAGTACCGGTATGAGGATAGGAGAATTGTGCGGTCTTCAATGGCAGGATCTGGATCTGCAGCAGGGTGAACTTCATGTCTGCAGGACTATAGAGAGGATATACGATGCCGAACTGAAGAATACGAAACTGATTATCGGTCCGCCAAAGACAATCAGTAGCCGGAGGACAATACCTATCCCGAGGAAATTGCTGCAGATCCTGAAAAAATGCAATTCCCTGACAAAACCGGAATACTATCTGTTGTCCGGGACAGACAAGCCGGTAGAGCCGAGAACATACCGGAATTTTTACAACGAGCTGCTGAATAAGGCAGGAGTACGTCGCTTGAAGTTCCATGGCCTGCGGCACTCGTTTGCTACCCTGCTGGTAGAATCAAAGGCCGATATCAAGACCGTCAGCAGTATACTCGGACATTCCGGAGTTGAAATTACTATGGACATTTATGTGCATCCGACGACTGAGAGTAAAAGATCACAGATGCACAAGGCATTCAAAGGAATATTATAGCAGCATTATGAGAGGCAAGAAATGGACAGAAGAGGACAGGGATATCCTCAGACGGGCCTACCCTGTGGCATCTTCCGGGGATATCGCCAGGAAGCTGGGCCGCAGTATCCGGTCTGTCTATCAGCAGGCCAGGCTCATGGGTCTCCGCAAGTCGGTAGCATTCCTTTCCGAAATAGGCAAACGGACATCGATGTCACAGGCATCCATTGCCCACCGGTTCAGGAAAGGCCACAAGCCGGCCAACAAAGGCAAGAGGATGTCTCCTGAAACATATTCCAGAGTCGCCCCGACGATGTTCCGGAAAGGCAATGTTCCGGCCAATCACAGACCGGTAGGTTCAGAGAGGGTCAATGTCGATGGATATGTGGAGATCAAAATGGCGGAACCTAATAAATGGCGACAGAAGCACCGGGTGGTATGGGAGCAGGAGTATGGCCCCATTCCCAAAGGGAGCAATATCCAGTTCAGGAACGGGAACCGGCAGGATATCAGGATAGAGAACCTTTATCTGATAAGCAGACAGGACCAGTTGAAGAACGAAAACTCCCTCATGGCCAGATATCCGGAAGAACTCCGTAAGGTGATCCGGCTGAAGGGTACCCTTAAAAGACAGATAACACTATACAATAAAAAGAACAGCAGCAATGAGCAACAATAGATTAAGCCTTGAGGCTCTCAAGAGCCATCTTTTCGAAACACTGGAAGGGGTCAAGAACCTCTCTGATGAAGAAGCTTCTCCTTGCGAGAAAATCGGTATCGACCAGGCAAAGCAGATAGTCGATATCGCCGGAAAGATAATCGATGTCTACAAGGTCCAGGTGGACGCGATGCAGGTACTCAACCGCATGGACAATGTTGCCCCTCCGGAGAGGATTGCAGAAGATCTTGGGATAGTCGCCTCCGGAACACTTGAAATAGGAGAAAAATAATATGGAAATCACAGGAACCGGTATTGAGGATATCGTGCTGATCAGGGATGCCGTAAAGCACACCAGGCTTGATATCGAGGACTTCCTCGAAAACGGAGCTCTTGCCGAAACCGAACCGGAATATCAGAATGAACTGGAGTTCTACCGGGAACTCCGCGACAAGCACGACAGGCTTGCGGATCTTGAAATCGAACTGAATAAAATTGTAAAGCATGGAAATGTCAAGGAAACATCTGCTGCTGATCAAGGCAGCTCTGAACAGCCACATCAATGAGCTGCTGGACAGGAAAGATATGATCGAGAGGCGCAAATGCAGGGCAGGCATCCTGACAGAGGAGTATGAACTGCTGTACAGGGAGACAGAAGCCAGACTGGCGGAGACAGAGGCGTTTGACAGGATGATAGGCGATCTCCTCCTGAAGGACGCCATGCTTTATGGAACAGATAACCAATAAATTTCGGGGGGGGATATTCAATGATCAAGAAAGAGGACATATTCCAGGCTACGGAAGGTGGAAAATCCGTCATCATCCACTACTATCCTCAGAGCTCGCCATGTTTCGGACATGGAAGGTCCAGGAACTTCAAGATAAGGGAGGATGACAGGAATCCGTCCTGCACCGTATTCAACAAGGACGGAGTCTGGTTTCTCCAGGACAAGGGAGGCTCAGACACCAAGGCCTATACAGCCATCCAGCTTGTGATGAAGGAAGAAGGTCTCCAATTCGCCCAGGCCATAGACTGGATAGCACACAAGTTCGCCCCTTCCCTCTGTGAAGAGAACAGATATTCGTTCAGCGAGAAGCCGCGGCCGGACATGCAGGAAGTCACGCCTCAGGACACCATGACGGTAAATGTGAGGCCGGACGGGAAATTCACGGAAAAGGAGCTTCTGCAGCTCGGCTACAGGATCACTCCGGAGGTATGTGCGGATCTATGCCTCAAGCCTGTGGATTCATACATCACGGCAAGGAATGCCAAGGGCAAGAGCTACCGGATATCGTCCACGGAGAACTATCCGATATATTACTACGATTACGGGACATGGGGGAAACTCTACCAGCCATTGGGAGATCTGCGCTTCCTGTATGTGGGCGGAAAACCGGAGGACGTGATATTCGGCGAAAGAGATTTTCTGGACGCATACGAAAAGGCTAGAAACGGGATCTATCCGGGCAAAGTGGCGGCCGATCCGGATGACGAGGAATCCGAAATGGTGGACATGACCTGGCAGGACCTCATCATCTGCTCCGGACCTTCGGACGCGCTGAATGTACACTGCGCAGGATACCATGTTTGCTGGCTGAACTCAGAGACCGCGGATCTTTCCGATTACGAGTTCAGTCTTCTGAACAAGCTGGCCAAGAACATATATATACTGTACGATATCGATGAAACCGGACTGGCAAACATGTATAAGATCGCATTGAGATATCTTGACATCAAGATCATCACATTGCCTGCAGAACTGTCAAGATTCAGGACCAGAGGCGGCAAGCCTTGCAAGGATGCGAAGGATTTCTTCGTGCACTTCCGCCGGCCGGAGAACAACAACCCCCATTCCCTTTTCAAGGAGCTCGTGCGACTCTCCGGAGGACTGAAGTTCTGGCAGGAGAAGTTTACCGGGCAGGGACGTTTCTCCGGGTACGACATAAACAATGTCCAGCTATATTCCTTTCTCCAGGCTTCCGGATTCCATAAGATAGCCACGAGTACCAACAAGCAGGGATATACCTTCTGCCGGGTCCTTGACAACGTGGTGACGCTCATCGACGAGGACGCAATCTCGGCCGAATGCTCGGGCTATCTCCTGGAATACCTGAGGACCCATCCACAATACTATTCTCAGGCCCTGGCAAACGCCATCCACAGGAGCAAGCAGCTCTCCAAGGCGTCGCTGGCAAACCTGTCTATGATAGAGCCGAACTTCAACAGCTATGACGCCGATTCAGACTATTTCTTTTTCCGGAACGGGATATTCCGGATATCCGCATCCGGAATCAAGGAAGTGAAGACCTCCGACTGTCCGTATATGGTCTATTCAAGCAAGATCATCGACCATGACTACCATCCGGAGGACATGTTCTTCGATATCGACTATCAGCCACAATACGCTGCCCTGCTGAACCGGCTCGGCACGCTTTCCCCCTCATCCCCTAATTATTATCAGATAAAGAAGCAAGTTGACGCTGTAGAGGATATAAGGCGGTACCGGCTCACGGTCAGCAGCGTCGGCTCTTCTTTCATGGAGTATGTATATGACACCGGACGGAACTACTGGCGCAAGGAAGAGGCCGGATATACCCTGAACGAGGAGGAGCGGGACGAACAGGATCTGAATTTCATCAGCAAGTGCATGGCTCTTGGCTACATGCTGTCGAAGCACAAGAATGCCGGGCAGCCTTATGCAGTGTATGCCATGGAGATGGAGCAGGCTGATGAAGGCGAGCATCTGGGCGGTACCGGCAAGTCGCTTTTCTTCAACTCGGTGGAGAAGCTCCGCAAGCAGCTGTATATCGATGCCCAGATGGTGCAGGATGACAAGATGCAATTCCTTCTTCAGGGAGTGGAAAAGGGTGTTACCGATACGGTCTTCATGGATGACCTGAACAACAAGATCAACCTTCACCGCTTCATGAACATGATAACAGGAAAGATGGTGGTGGAAGTCAAGCACGCAAAATCCTTTGTGCTGCCATATTCCGAATCCCCAAAGATCGCCTTCACGTCCAACCATGCCATCAGGAACTTCGACAACTCCCTGAACCGCCGGATCTGGTTCGCCGCCTTCAGCGACTACTACCATTCTGACTCCAAGCAGCGGGGTCTCATCGAACGGAGTCCGTTCACGAAATTCGGCAAGAACCTGATACAGGACTACACTGAAAAGGAAATGAACGATTTCTACACCTTCATGTTCAACTGCATCATGGTCTGGAAGAAGCTCCGTATCAGGATACAGCCTCCGATGAAGAAGATCATGCAGAGGACTCTGCAGAAGTCCATGTCTGACGATTTCCTCTGGTGGGCGGAAGACTACTTCTCTGATGACAGGCTGAACACCCTGGTAAACAGAGACAAGGCATTCGAAGACTATAAAGCCATCCTCAGCAAGGCGGCAGCTGACATGATAAAGAAACAGACCTTCAAGAGGAAGCTCCAGGACTTCTGTGCCTACAAGGACTGGCGTTTCAATCCTGAAGAGCTGCTGCTGTCTGCCACCGAGAAAGCCAGGAATGATATCCGGCGCAAGGAGGACGGCCAGGATGTCTACTATTTCTATATCGACACGACACACTCCGAGAGTCTTCCGGTCAACTTGATTCTTGGTGACGGAGATCCTGGAGGGGCAGGGGGCGAAGCTCCCATCTTCGGGGAATAGATCCGATGCCGGCTGAAAATCCAGCCGGTTTTTTCTGGCCAATGAAGTCGATATAAATTTTGATACACATTATTATGATTTTTTGCTGACCTTTTGACGCCAAAAATATAAAAGAATAATAATCAAATAGTTAAAGGCGTCAACTTTGGCGTCAACTTGGCGTCAACTTGTTTTTCGCTGACCTGAAAAAGGGTGTTTTTTGATGATGTCTAAAATAAAGTTGACGCCATTGATATTCAAGAAGTTAGACCTATTTTTACAATTTCCGGGTCAACTTTGATTTTATAAAGTTGACGCCGACAAAATATTGATAATAAATTGGTTACAAGGGCGGCGTCAACTTGTCAAGAAATTTGCACTTTTTTATTTATTAGAAAAATTTAATGGAAAATTTGAAGCCTGAAAGACTGGATTTTGATGCGGTCGTGTATGGAAGACACCTGCCGCTCTGGCACTACAAGAAAATCCCGGACGGCATGCGTCCGGCCACCAGAAAAGACCTGTACAATGGCCGGCCATTCCTCTACCGGGTACGGATCGGTCCGGATGCCGGTGACTGGTACACGGACTATATCCGGACCAGCACCATAGATGCCGTCATGCAGATGCTGGAGGACGGAGAACCGCTGTATGTAAAAGACTGATAAGTATTTTATGTTTTTCATTGATATTTCAATAAAGCAGCTGATTTGCGTCGGGGTGGCCGTAAGGTCGCCCCTTTTTTGTGGTCTGGCATCATTGTCAACTCGTTGATTTTTCGTAACTTTATATATGACAACCGTTGTCAAGTATTAGTTTCGGGAACAATATAAATTTGCAGTCATGTATAATTCAGTGGACATTAAGGTCGGCCGGTTCATCCGGCAATGGGTGGTTTCTTCGTGCGGAAGCGACCAGATCAGGGTGGACAAGAGGACGAACATCTGGGCGATAGTGAAGCAGAACCTGGCACTGCTTCCGGAAGACTATGCCATAGTCAATGACAGGAGCGAATATATATCGATTGAGCTTCTTGATGCCCATTCACAAAGGAGCTATATACACCCGGCAGGCTGCTGCCTGCATCTGAATTCCCTGTACAGATGCTATATCTCGGAATCCGGACAGGAGGCCATCAGACGGTATCTTGAGAACCAGTTCCGCAGTGCATTCAGGGTCTATATGGTAGCCTCGATGCGCGATGGCTCCAGGGAGAAGATACTCCATGCCATCACATCTTTCCTCCTCGACTATGATCTTCCTGTGGACAGCAGGATACTTGGACGGCTGTCGAAAGACTGGTACCGCTACAGGCAGAAAAACGGGGAAAAACTGCATATTCCTATCTTTTTTTAGTTCCTTTAATGTCCTGAAAATTAACGATAAAAATGTGTTTATATGAAGTTGGGAATTAGAAGCATCGAGAGCATCCCCGTGGAAAATGTAGATGATTACAGTTTTCTTTCTCCCGGGAGTAGATTTGACTTTTCATCATTCATAAAAGGAGACCCTACGGAACTGCCATTTGTTCCGGATTCAGGGAATTTCAACGAGACCTGGAAATCAGGAGCCGACGGCAAATACTCCGAATTCACATTCTCGGCCACGATACGCAGGGACAAGGAGAAGTACAGGAGCCAGCTGCAGTCCCTGACCGGCAAGCGGCATATATTCCAGATAACGCTCATATCTGGAGTGAAGTATGTCATCGGCTCAAGAGAGAGCATCCCCACATTCGGCTGGTCGGACGTGGTCTCCGGTACATCCAGCAACGAATTCACGATAGAGATCAGCAACAATTCCCTTCATGGAGTGCTCATAAACAGCAAATAGTGTCATAGACTTGTGCATTTTGAGGAGATACCTTTGTACCGGTTATTAAAATCGTATGGTATTTTCAAAATTCGTACAGAACCTCAGGGGACCGTGGATGATACATCCGGAGCAGGCGGCGGTCATGCTGCCTGTTCTCAAGGGTGTTCTTGAAGGTTATATCACAGAGTTCGACAAACCGAAGTCTGCCGTCAGGATCTCGTGTTCCGACTTTTATACCGGAGGCACAGTTCCTTCCGGAATGGAAAGCAAGAGCATATATGTGACCTATCTTGAGGGCACAATGCTCAAATATGACTATTGCGGGGAACCGGGCACACGCAGAATCGCCGACGAGCTTCTGAAAGCCGACAGGGACAACGACATTGTCGGCCATATAATCGTAGCCGACTCCGGAGGAGGCAACGCCGATTCGGTTCCGGATCTGGCGGATGCAATCAGGCAGCTTGAGAAACCGGTGGTCGCATACATTGACGGCATGGCGGCATCGGCCTGCATATATGCGATATCATATACTGACAGGATCATCGCCCACCAGCCTACCGATATGGTAGGATGCATAGGCACCATGATCGAAATATCCGGATATTCCAAGTATCACAAGTCACAGGACGGATATATCCGCTGCAGAATATATGCAGATGCCTCATCCGAGAAGAATGCCGATTACGAGGCCGCACTGGAAGGCAATGCCCAGATCATCAAGGAGGAGATGCTGAATCCCCTTGCTGAGAAATTCATTGCGGATATGAAGGCAAACCGGCCCGGAGTCCAGGACAGCCAGCTTACAGGAAGGACCTATTTCGCCAGGGATGTGACAGGTAGCCTTATAGATTCTATAGGTACCTTCAATGACGCTGTGAAAACAGTGCTTGACCTGGCATCGGAACAGACCAAAACATCAACAGATATGGCAAAATACAAGAATCTTGAAAACATACCCAGCCTGAAAGGCCAGGTATATGGAGAAGACGGCTCCACCACTCTCCAGGAGTGCCAGCTTCAGGATATAGAAGCTGCCCTGGAAACAGGGTCGGCCGCTTCCGGAATGAATGCGACTGTCGAGGAACTGAACTCCCGGATATCCGGACTGGAAGGCACCATAGCTGAAAGGGATGCCCGTATTGCTGAACTGGAAGCATCGCTCGCTGCTGCGATTGAAAAGTCGGACGGGGATGATGTGGCTCCCAAAAAGGACCCGACATCAGCCGAGGACGATTACAAGCCGGCGAAGACATTCGACGAGGCCATGGATGCCTGCCGTGCGTTCCTGTCAAAATAGCATAATCCTTAAAAATCTTCAATATGCAACTTGATGCAATACTTGTAAACTCAGGCGCGAAGTACCGCAAGGAGGTGCTTGCAATGCCTATTGCCGCGCTGATGGACACGGTGCTCTCGCACATGACCCTCAGGATGGGAGTGCGCGGAGACGAAACTGTCGGTGCCGCAGGATCCGATGCGGAGCTGAGACCGTACAAATCAGAGAAAGGCGCTACCGATACCACCAGTCTCATAGGAAGGACCCTGACCACCTATCTGGGAGATGTGGTCGAGGAGTTCGACCCGTACCAGCTTTTCTCTACAGTGTATGGGGAGCAGTGGAGCGACCTCACGGAAAGGAAGGAGGCTGACATAGTCAAGACCCTGTCCCTTGCCCAGGCGAAAACCGTGTCAAAGAAACTGGCGAAGGCCATGTTCTGCGCCAAACGCAATACCTCCGGGTCCAAGACTACGGACCTTTTCGACGGTTTCGACACTATAGCCGCCAAGGAGGTCACCGCAACGAATCTGTCGACAGCCAAAGGTAATTATATTGAGGTGGACCAGATCACGGAACTCAATGCCGGGGATGTGCTCCAGGCCATATATGATGCAGCTTCGGAAGAACTGACCGAGGCCGAGGATCTGAAGATGTTCATGCCTAAGAGCGTGAAGAAGATGTATGAGAAGTGGTGTCTGGCCAACTTCGGTGCGGTCATCTACAACTCCACATACAACAAGAACATGCTCCACGGCACCGAGGACAATCCTGTACAGCTGGTCGGGTTGACAGGCATGAAGGACTCCAAGTATATCTATCTCTCCACCAAGAGCAACATGCTTGTCGGATGCGACCAGCGCAGCGCTATGGAGAAGGTCAAGATCCGGGAATGCGACAATCCGAAGATGCTGCAGTTCTTCATGTGCATGTTCTTCGGTGTGCAGTTCGAGATGATAACTCCGGAAAGACTTCTGGTAGCGAAGCAGAAGGATGCACCCGCGTCTCTAGAACCGGAAGAAGATCAGGAATCCGTATAAACCTTCGAGACATGGAACTTGGAAACCTTGATTTCAATATAGGCAGTGTCAATCCCTCAGGGATCGGCACTACCCTGTACCGTATCGCCAAACGCGACATTACAAGCTGGCCAGGTATTATCGATGATATCAATGAAGAGGAGGCTACGGTAGACAAACTCGCCAAATATGACGGTGATTTCGTACTTGCAGCAGGAAAGGTGTGGGACAAGATATATTCCACCCAGGGCAAAGGAAAGCTCACGTATGAATCAGTCGGGGAAACTGATTGCAAGATGTTCACCAACCATGCGACATTCTCTTTCCCTGACCTCACACCTTCGGCTCTCGGATTCAGCAAGACAGCCGCCAACGATGACTATGTCTATATAGTCAAGTCTGCCGGCAGGTATCATGTGATAGGCTCTCCAGACTACAGGAGCACCACTTCCCCGGCCGGTGATTCGGGAGACTCCGCAGGATCTGCCAAAGGCATCACCTTTACAGTCGACTGCCCGGACGTAACACCGCTTCCTCTGTACGAAGGCAAAGTGGAGCTCAAGGAGGGGACTCTCGATCTCAGCACCGGGACGCTTACACCAAAAGGAGAATAGCCATGAATCCGGAGATTGACCAGTATCTGCAGAAGAAGGAGAAGGACTTCAATGAAGGCTTCGCCCTGTTCTGCAGATATTCCAGGAACGAGAGCCTGATGAGCTGGATAGGCCGGAAGAAGGACGAAGCGCGCCTGATATACGAATTGGGGAAACTAAGCCGGTTGGGCGCATGTACCGAGAATCCGCTTGCAGACAGGCATCTGTCCATATATAACAGGTCTGCCGCATCCGCCAATCATGGAGGTAAAGCACCTGTTATGACTTCCGAGCCTGATATCATCTTCAGGACCTATGACGAAAGGAAGACGAGACGGGCCGATCTTCCGGAACATCTCCAGAAAGTGTATGACGATATAGCCGGTGATTACAAGCTCAGAAGGTCATACCATGAAAAGATGAAAACCGCCATGACGGACAAGGACCGGGCGGAGCTGAGGGCAAAGGTTCTGGAGACACAGGAACGGATCGACTCCGGCTGGGAGACGATTGACAAATGGCTTCTGGAAAAGGAGTCCGGCAAAGTGGAAGAGTCTTTCAAAGAGAGCACATGCCGGTCCTACATAAGCAAGATGCTCAGGAAAAAGGATCTCAAGCCTGACCAGATCGAGAAGATAAGAATCCGCGCAGACGCCCTGAAGCAGCACGGCTGCATCCTTTCTGACGAGATAACAGACAAACTGAAAACCTTAGGAATCACATACCGGGTTTAATCAATGTTACTCATTGTCCCAAGTAGCCAGCAATTGTTGGCTACTTTTGTCGTATATGGACGATATGAAGACTTTTACAATTCCAGACGACGACTTATGCGGCAAGATCCGCTATCTGGCGTCTCTGAGGTATACCATCTCGGAGATAGCCACAATATTGCTTATACCGGCGGATGAACTGAGGCTGCGGTTTGCCAATCCGAAGGATCCTCTGGCTTGTGCCTATAAGGCCGGAAAGGTAGAAAGCCAGGCCAAATACCGTGACAGGGTAAAGAAAGCTGCAGAAGATGGCGAATCCTGGGCTATTTCAATCATAGAAGGGTGGGAACGCCGACAGCTGGAGGAGGAGCTTGGATGTCATGAGTAGAAGGAACAGTAACAGGGATATACTCGATACCCTTTATGATGCGCTGTGTGATTCCGACAGGAAACTCTCGCCTACGGATCAGGCAAGGCTTGACAGGCTCAGGGATGTATACGCGCACTGGCTTGACCACCCTATAATCTCCGATACGGCCATCCGGGATTATATCATGGCAAATTACTCTGTCGGCAGAGCCCAGGCATACAACGACATCGCTGTGATAAAGGCCGTGTTCGGCAATGTCCCGAAAGCCGACAAGGAACTCCAGCGGTATAAGGCGAACAGGCTGCTTGACATGGCATCCGCGGCCGCGCTTGCCGGGAACGACAGGAAGGCCAAGGCACTTACCAAGATAGCCGACAGCCTGGTCCACGTGAACCAGCTTGACGAGCCGGAAGGGGAAGATTTCCCATGGGACGAGATAGTGCCGAAAGACTATTCTTTCACAGTGGATCCGCGCGTCATCGGCATAGAGCCGGAGCCGGGCATCGAGGCCAAAAGCCGGAGGCTGCTGAAACAGTATACACAGGAGTTGGACCAGGATATCATGGAGATTCCGGATGAGCGAGACCAGTCAGAAATATCTTAACAGGGCCCAGCAGGAAGCCCTGGCAATAGCGGCACATACTGAAATCGACATATGCGGCCGGCGGTTCGGAAAGTCTTTCGGCATAGTGTCCCTCAGGATCCAGCGCAATGTGCTCTTCATGCCCGGGAGTACCGGCTGTTTTGTAGCCAGTTCCTACAAGCAGGCGCACACCAGGACTCTGCCGGCTGCACTCTCTGGCCTGGCGGAGTTCGGATGGAAAGAGGGCGTCCATTATGTAATCGGCAAGCGTCCTCCAGCCAGGCTCGGGTACGGGAAACCCATCATCCCTCTCAACAACTATGATGATGTGGTGTCTTTCTTCAACGGTTCCCAGATGATGATAGTGTCGCAGGATGTCAGGATGAGCTCCAACTCCGCAACATTCGACTGGGTGATAGGAGACGAAGCCAAAGGCCTTGATTTCAACAAGCTGAAAGACGAGACATTCCCGGCCAACGGCGGTACCCGGCGCTATTTCTCTGACATACCGTGGCATCACGGCATGCTGTTCGTCTCCGACATGCCTGTACTCAAGTCCGGCAGATGGCTTCTCAACTACAGAGAGAAATCCAATCCGGAAGTGATTGATGCGATCAAAGGGCTGCTGTATGAAAGGTGGAATATCATCAGCACATGGCCTGAAGGGAAGGACAGGCAGTCCAGGATATCAAGCCTGGAAAAGCTGATCAACGAGCTGCGGAGAATAGCGGTTCTCTACAGGGAGTGGAGCACGTTTGAAAATGTGGATGTGGTGGGACTGCAATATATCCGCCAGATGAAGCGCGACCTTCCTCCTCTGGTATTCCAGACATCCATACTGTCCAGAAGGATAGAGCGGCTGAACAACGGTTTCTATCCCAACTTCAGGGAATCGCTCCACACCTATATCTGCAACAACAATACTCCCCTTCAGGATACGGGATTCACACTTTCCGGCCCCGGTACGGATTACGGGTGTCTGCTGGACGGGGATGTGGATATGAGATCCCCTATCTCCATAGCGTTCGATTTCAACGCCAACATCAACTGGCTGGTCGCGGGGCAGCGCGACGGCAACAAGCTCAAGATAATAAAGAGCTTCTATGTCAAATATGAGAGGAAACTGAGAGAGCTGGTCGACGACTTCTGCCACTACTATAGGGCGCACATCAGCAAGGAGGTGGTGTTCTACTATGACTCGACAGCCCTGGGATCCAATTATGCCGTAAGCAACGATGACTTTGCGTCCATCATCACAGAGCAGTTCAACAAACATGGATGGACAGTCGAATCCAAATTCATAGGCAAGCCGATGCGCCATAACGAGAAGTATACCCTGATAGATGAAGGGTTCAAGGGTACCAGGCACCTTATACCCATGTTCAACAAGGAGAATAACGAGGCCCTGCTTATCGCCCTGTCCATGGCCGAAGTATCGATATCTCCGCTTGGGTTCCACAAGAACAAGGGCGGAGAGAAGCTGGCCGAGACAGAGGACGATCCCCTGGAGTACAGGACAGACGGTACCGACGCCTTCGATACCCTGTACATAGGCAATGTGCTGTATCCTTATACAGCGGCCGGCGGAGGCATCGGCTCGTCGGTATAGTCCGGCATATTACGCAAAAACGGAGGGAATTGCCGGATGCGGCATAGGGCAGGGCTCGGGAGCCGGAAGCGCTTTCCGGTTCAGGCATAGTAATTCTGGGAGTATCAATCAGGTATACCCCAGTTGTTTGAGTGGATTCTTGAGTAGACCCGAGGATAAATGTGTGTCCTAACTTATCTGTGCGGCCGGGGGTAATTTTGTACTATAAAAATAACCCAAATGATACATGTAAGTAAAATTCACACCCTTGTAGAGACCATAAAGGAGTTTTCCATAAAATGGATTTCGGAACAGGGGGAGATCATCAGCTGTGACAGATGCGTGTTCACTTCCTTCCATGGTAAAGGAAACACATTCAACATCATGCTGCCTTCCAGGGAAGTCCGCACCGTCAACAGGTATACGCTGCTTGAGTTCAACGGAGAGGAGGTCGTGCTATGACAGAAGGGATCCAGATTGTCGACGGGGTGCAGCTGTTTCCGGATCTGGAAGCTGTGCTCGTTATGGACAGCTCCGTGGATTTCCGGGCGGATTACGATTTCGAGCCCCTTGTGTACGGTCCGTACAGGGTCGCTCCATGGGGAGAGGACAACCTTCTGCCCAACCATCTGCTTGAAAAGATCGGCAAGAATGATATCGTATCTGCCAATCTGAAGTTCAACAGGGATGTCTGTTTCGGTCTGGGGCCGAAACTAGTCAGAGCTACAGACAGGGACAGCCGGGGCAATATCAGGGAATGGGCCACAGTGGAAGACGGTCCGGAGTTCGAGTTCTTCGAGCGTAACGACATCCCTCTTTATGTGCTCCAGCAGCTTACGGACATGATATACTTCTATAATGCCTTCCCGGAAATATCCTTCAACAGGACCAAGAACCAGGTCGAGACTATAAAGCACAGGGAGGCAGTGTTCTCCAGGTGGTCCATCATGAACAGCCGCGGACAGATTAATTTCCATTACTACTGCGGAGACTGGGACGAGGCCACAAAGAAGGATATCATCTGCACAAGGGTCCTTGATGAATACGACACACTTACCGATCTGCAGAAGTATGCGGCCACAAAGCAGAGGCTTATATACCCTGCATACATGCCATCTCCCGGAAGACCATATTACAGCAGGCCGGAATGGTACTCCATCTTCAATTCGGGATGGTACGACCACAGCTGCATGGTGCCGCAGCTCAAAAAGGCCATACTGAAGAATCAGCTGGGTGTCAAATATATCATCTATATATCACCGAAATATTTCGAGGATATCTGCAAGAAAGAGGGTATCGACATGCATGACCGAAAGAAGGTGCAAGACCGTATCGACAAGGAAAAGAAGGCGTTTTCTGATTTCCTCTCAGGAGAAAGGAACGCCAACAAGACCATCATGGCCCTGAAGGAGCTGATGCCG
>JADILV010000006.1 GCA_017695115.1 Candidatus Cryptobacteroides avicola
AGCGTGTACCGTAGCCATGATTTCGCAGGGGAATATGAAAACCTGTTCTTCTGTTTCTCCCCGCGCTTTCCGTTGATCCAGGAAACTATGTCCTGGAAAATTCCGAGCGGGCAGATGACAGAGCAGTACACCCTGCCGAAAACCAGTGTCAGAAGAACCAGCAGCACGATGACCGCCAGATTTAGTGCGAGGACGGCGGGAATGAACTGTATTTTCACCATCCAGCCCAGCCAGGCGTGGGTGAAGTCGAGAAAAAGCAGTGTTATGCAAATGAAGAATATGGCGGCAATGGCCACCCTGAGTTTTTTCAGCATAAAGTCCGGATTCTTTATATAAACCTGTTGATTGACAGTGCAAAAATACTATAAAATTTTTTCCTGCATGTACATATTTTACGTTTTGCCCTACCAATTTTTGCGATTTTTACTATCTTTGTTCGATTTTTTGACAAGACCATAATAATTATTAACATAAATCAAACAACAATGTCAAAGAAAAACAGCAATGTCCTGGCCATCGCGATCATGTTCTTCCTCTTTGCGATGATTTCATTCGTTACAGGACTCCAGAACCCTATGGGCGTCATCGTCAAATCCCAGTTCGGTGCTACTAACGCCATGTCGCAGCTGGGAAACCTCGCAAACTTCATCGCATACGCCTTCATGGGTCTTCCTGCAGGTTTCATCCTCAAGAAATACGGCTATAAGGTGACTTCACTCGCCGCTGTGGCAGTCGGATTCATCGGAGTAGGCATCTCATTCCTTTCTGGCGTGGCCGAGAGTTTTGCGGTATATCTTACCGGAGCTTTCGTTTCCGGATTCTCGATGTGTATGCTCAACACGGTAGTCAACCCTATGCTCAACACTCTGGGCGGCGGCGGAAACAAAGGAAACCAGCTCATTCAGTTCGGAGGTTCGCTCAATTCGCTCGCTGCGACCATCTGCCCTGTGCTTGTGGGATATCTTATCGGCGAAGTGACTTCAGAAACAGCCATCAGTGATGCCGACCCTGCTCTGTTCATCGCAATGGGCGTGTTCGCTCTGGCATTTGTAATCATCCTGTTCTCCAAAATACCTGAACCGGAGCTTGAGGCAGCCAAGACATCGGCCCAGCCTCAGGAAAGCACAATGGAGAGCGTATCCAAGGCCCTTTCACACAAGAATCTCGTATTCGGTGTCATCGCCATTTTCCTTTATGTCGGAATTGAAGTCGGCATACCTAATATCGCAAATCTGTATATGACTTCCCCTGAAGTCGGTATTTCTGCCGGCGTGGCAGGTACTGTAGTCGGAATGTACTGGCTGCTCATGCTCTGCGGACGTCTTCTCGGAGGCGTGATCGGAGGCAAGGTTTCCAGCAAGATGATGATGACAGTGGTAAGTTCCCTTGCCATCATCTTCATCCTCATCGGAATGTTCCTTCCGGAGACTTTCGTCAAATTCCCGGCCATCAGCTCCGATCTGTCATTCAGTCTTGTCAACATCCCGCTCGGTGTAGTATTCTTCGTTCTTTGCGGACTCTGCACTTCAGTCATGTGGGGAGCCATCTTCAACCTTGCCGTTGAAGGACTCGGAAAATATACCTCAATAGCATCGGGCCTGTTCATGGTGATGGTATGCGGCGGAGGCGTACTTCCTGTCATCCAGGGTGCGATAGCGGACAGCGTAGGCTTCATGGACAGCTATTGGGTCCTTGTAGTGGCTCTGGCATATATCCTCGTATTTGCGCTCTACCTTTCAAAACCCAATGCTGAAAAAGCAAAATAAATAAAGAGTTCCAATTGATATGAATACACTTGAGAAACCGTATGTAGTCGGTATAGATATCGGAGGCCAGACTACGAAAATGGGTATAGTCGACACCCGCGGGCAGGTCCTTGCCCAGACAGTCATCCGTACCGATACCCATGATGATGTCGACCTTTATGTCGATGACCTTTCAGCCGCCCTTGAAAAAATCATAGCCGAATCCGATTCGGAAGGGAAAATCAGGGGAATAGGAGTAGGCGCTCCGAACGCAAACTATTATACCGGTAACATCGAAAGCGCCGTGAATATCGTATGGGGTGGAAATAAGACCATCCCGTTTGCAAAGCTACTTTCCGAGAAGACGGGCGGCCTGCCTGTCGCCCTGACCAATGATGCGAATGCCGCAGCTGTCGGGGAAATGACATACGGAGCTGCCAGAGGCATGAAGAACTTCATCATGATCACCCTCGGGACAGGAGTCGGAAGCGGAATCGTCATCAACGGTGAAGTGGTTTACGGCCACGACGGTTTTGCCGGAGAACTCGGCCATACATGCGCGGTACGGCACAACGGCCGTTTGTGCAACTGCGGAAAGACCGGCTGTCTCGAGACCTACACTTCGGCTACAGGCGTGGCGCGTACAGCGAGGGAGTGGCTGGAAATGAGCGATGAACCGTCCTCTCTCAGAAGTCTTGACACTATCTCTTCCAAAGACGTCTATGAAGCCGCCAAGGAAGGGGACAGGATGGCTTTGAAGATATTCGAATTCACCGGAAAAATGCTCGGTGCGTCGTTCGCCGATTTCGTTGCTTTCAGTGCTCCTGAGGCGATTGTGCTTTTCGGAGGGCTTGCAAGGGCCAAGGAATACCTTTACCAGCCGATTCTGGATTCCATGAATGCCAATCTGCTGCCTTTGTGGAAGGACAAGATCAAGATCGTGTTCTCACAGCTGAAGGAGTCTGATGCGGCCATTCTCGGCGCATCCGCCCTCGCCTGGGAACTGTAGGGCACGGCTTTTCCTGACTTCCAGGGAAGAAACTTTCCCGGAAGACGGCATCTGATGAATAAAAACCTGTCAAAGTGATTCTTTGACAGGTTTTTTTTATAACTTTGGGCACGACGTGTACTTTTCAATGAACTTTAACTAAAGCATAATGAACAGAAGGAAATATATTCCGGCGATTCTGGTCATGTTCGTATTGTTTTTCATGATCGCTTTTGTCACCGGACTCCAGAACCCTTTGGGTGTGATTGTCAAATTCCAGTTCGGCCTGAGCAATTGGGCGTCTCAGCTCGGTAATCTCCTGAATTTCATGGCGTACGCCCTGATGGGACTTCCAGCGGGATTTTTCTTGAAAAAATACGGGTACAAGATTTCGGCCCTGATTGCGGCAGGTATAGGATTTACCGGTGTCGGCCTGCTTTTCCTTTCGGGAATTGCGGCAAGTTTCTGGGTCTACCTTCTCGGCGCTTTCATAGCAGGATTTTCGATGTGTATGCTCAATGCCGTTGTAAACCCGATGCTCAATACTATCGGTGGAGGCGGTAACCGGGGGAACCAGCTCATTCAGGTGGGAGGATCTTTCAACTCTCTGGCAGCCACTGTTATACCTTTTGTAGTGGGCTGGCTCATGGGACGCCACACAAGCCACACCATCAAGGACGCCGATCCTGTCTTCCTGTTTATTATGGGGATTTTTCTGGTGGCTTTCATTATCATTTTCTTCACGCCTATTCCGGAACCGGACCGGGATCCGAATGCGAAGCTCCGGCTCCTGCCGGCAAAAGGTTCTGTCAGCTATCTCTCTTTCAGGCATTTCGTACTAGGCGCCGTAGCTGTTTTCCTTTATGTCGGAGTGGAAATAAGCATAGCCAATTCGGCAAACATATATCTTATCCACGACATGGGCATACACCCTCTTAAAGCCGGGATTATCGTGAGTTCATACTGGCTCTGTATGTTCATCGGCAGGGCGATAGGAGGATATTACGGAGCCCGCTTTTCCAGCCATGACATGCTTTCTTTCGCAGCTTTCGGCGCACTTGCGCTCATAGTCATGGCGATATTCACCCCGTCCAAGATAATGTTCGTGTTCGGACGCTACGGTACCGATATTCCTGTGAATGTGCTGTTCCTTATCCTTTGCGGTCTGTTCACGTCCGTAATGTGGGGAGCGATATTCAATCTGGCAGTCGACGGTCTGGGCAAATATACGGCCGAGGCATCCGGATTCTTCATGCTGATGGTCTGCGGAGGCGGTGTCATCCCTATCCTGCAGGGCCTGCTTGCCGACCTCGTCGGTTTTCTTAATTCCCTTTGGCTGATATTTGCCTGCCTGGCATTCATACTGTATTATGCTTCGGCCGGATACAAGAATGTCAACAAGAAGATACCGGTCTGATATGGACCGGACTTCCCTTTCGTGTCCCGACTGCACCGGAACTATATTCACGGTTATTGCCTGCCGGCCATAGCCAGAAGGTATATCATCCTGTCCAGGAATTCCTGCAGGCGGGCCTGGGTCCCGAAATAATTGTTTACCATTATCGAGAATACTATAGTGTCATCCCGGCAGCCCTCTGTCGGGATGATGTATCCGCAGTAGCATCTTACCCCTGTCATCGAGCCGCTTTTCATAAGTATTCTGGACTTTACATCGGACGGGTATTTCCGCATTATGTAGAGCAGGGTTCCAGTGCTTCCGGGTTGCGGGAGACTTTCCGCATAGGTCCCGAATGACGGGGAGTCCATCATGGCTTTCAGAAAACCGCACATGAATCCCGGGGAAATGCTGTTCTGCCGGGACAGCCCGCTGCCGTCGGCGATGTTCAGCCCTTGCCCCGTATCGAGACCGAGCTCTTCAAGGATTCCCGTTACTGCGACGAAAGCGGAATCCTGGCAGCCTTTCCCGCAATATTCTTTCCCGAGGGTCCGGAAAAGGGTCTCGGCGTATACGTTGTTGCTCTCGTGATTTGTCTCCGAGACTATTTCGGCAAGCTCCGGAGAGAAAGTGGAACCTATCACTCTGATGCTGTCCTCCGGAATCCTCTCGTTTTCAGGTATGCCGAAAACAGTTCCGAGATCGGCTGCGCCCTTGCTGCAGGATATTCCGCAGCCTGCGAGGTATTTCATGAAATGCCAGGCACACGTATATGCAGGGAATTTGTTTGCCACCTGCTCGGTCTTTGTCTTTCTGTCGATGGCGAATGTCCCCCTCATTTCCCCGGTCGGGGCGAAAGGCGAAGTGAACATGTACAGCGAATTTCCGGTGCCGGCTTTCCCGGTAGTACATTGGAACCTGTATTCCATCCACGGGAGTGCCGGATATCCTATGCTGATTTTCAGTGGCTTGCCTGGGGCGTCACCGGGTGTTACATTGATGTTCTGCATATTCTCATTGAAGGAAAGTCCGCTTGTTCCGGCCCCGTAGTATGTGCCGATGTCATTCCATTGCCAGGAGTCGGCTTCCGCCACCCTGTCGAAAAACCTGTCATCTCCTATTATCCTCCCGTCGATCCTGCTGATTCCTGCTTCAGCGAGCATGACTTTCCATTTGCCGAATGTCCTTTCCACCGGTTCTGCTATATGGTTTCTGGAACCCAGGACAGGATCTCCGCCGCCTATTATATAAAGGTCTCCGTAGAGGGTGCCTCCTGATATCCGTCCGCTATATCCGAGCCTGGTTTCAAATCTGTAGTCCTCTCCAAGCGAGTGCAGGGCGGCCCCTGTAGTTATAGCCTTCATGGTAGACGCCGGGAGCAGCATTTTCATGCTTTCCGAGCAGGCGACCGTGTCTCCGGCTGCAGTTACGGCGAGGACAGCGGCCGTAGCATGTTCCATCCATTCCTCCCGGGTCGTCCGTTCGAAATACATTTGAGGTGATTCCGTCTGCAGCGGGCCGGGATTCTGGGAATTGATGCTTGTGGGGAAAACAGCCGCGAAGGCGCAGGATATTATAGCTGTGCGGATATCCGTCTTATCCATATTTTTTATAACTTTGTCGGGTTTGCAAGTAAAATATACAATAATAAATATTTTTTGAATTATGGCAAAACGTGTTCTGGTTTCCGGCGGGGCCGGTTATATAGGCAGCCATGTCACTGTCGAGCTTATCCAGGCAGGATATGAAGTGGTTGTCGCCGACAATATGTCCAACTGTGACATGACCTGTTTTGAAGGAGTAAAAAAGATAACGGGCAGGAGTGACATCCCTTTCGAGAAGATCGACTGCTGCGACTACGATTCCGTTAAAAAGCTGTTCTCGGATTTCCGGATAGACGCTGTAATACATTTTGCGGCATACAAGGCTGTGGGAGAGTCGGTCGCCGAGCCTGTAAAATACTACAAGAACAACCTGATGTCGTTCCTGAACATTCTGGATGCTGCCAAGGAGCATGGCGGGTGCAATGTGCTGTTCTCCTCATCCGCTACGGTTTACGGGGAGACGGACAAGCTTCCGGTGACGGAAAAATCCGATCGTCAGCCGGCTACGTCGCCTTACGGGAACACAAAGCAGATCTGCGAAGATATTCTCAGGGATACAGTAAAGGCGACTGCCGCATACGGAACGGAAGTAATGCCCGGGATTGACAGACAGGGACCTGTAAAAGGTATCGCTTTGAGGTACTTCAATCCTATCGGGGCACATCCGTCAGCTCTTATCGGAGAACTTCCGCGCGGGGTGCCGAACAATCTCGTTCCTTATATTACCCAGACCGCTGCCGGCAAACGTGAATGCCTGAGTATTTTCGGCAACGACTATCCGACTCCGGACGGGACGTGCCTGCGGGATTATATCGATGTCGTAGACCTGGCCAAAGCCCATGTCGCCGCCGTATCGAGAATGCTTGACATGAAGATGAAGGAAGACTATGAAATCTTCAACATAGGCACCGGCCGCCCTGTTTCCGTTCTGGAGCTTGTCACTACTTTTGAAAAGGTCAACCATTTGAAACTCAACTATAAGTTCGCTCCGCGCAGGGCCGGTGACGTGACGGCCATCTGGGCTGATCCCGCCCTTGCGGAGAAAGAGCTTGGCTGGAAGGCCGAACGATCTATCGACCAGACTCTTGAGTCTGCATGGAAATGGGAGTGTCATCTGAAAGAAACCTCAAAGTAGACATGCCCGATTTTCCGGAAGGCAAAAGATACAGTTCTTTTGTCGGCTATTTCAGGAAGATTTATGGTGAACGCCTGCAGAAGATAGTCATCGATGCAGGCTTTACTTGTCCTAACAGGGACGGGGCTGTAGGACGCGGAGGCTGTACGTATTGTGACAACGCGGCTTTTCATCCGGCTTACAGTTCGGCGGGGAAACCGATTCGTGACCAGATCGATGAGGGTATTGTGTTCCATAAGGTGCGTTATCGCAATGCTTCCCGTTATCTCGCTTATTTTCAGTCGTTTTCAAATACCTATGCTCCTTTGGAACGGTTGCGGTCTCTCTATCTCGACGCTCTGTCGCATCCGCAGGTGGCCGGGATTGTAATCGGCACCCGACCGGACTGCGTGGATGAAAAGAAGCTGGACTGGCTGTCATCGCTCGCTGCAGGTTCTGCTTTGCCCGGCTGGTCCCGTATTGTAGGTGGGGAGGAAAGGAGAGCCCCGATAGTAATCGTGGAATACGGTATAGAGTCATGCTACGACCGGACTCTGTCCAGGATAAACCGCGGACATGATTTCGCATGCGCGAGAAGGGCGGTACGGCTTACGGCAGAACGCGGTATCGGAACCGGTGCGCATTTTATTCTGGGACTTCCGGGTGAGACCAGGGAGATGATGCTTGAAGAAACGGCGCTGATAAATGAGCTTCCGCTCCGTTCGGTGAAGTTCCACCAGTTGCAGATAGTAAAGGGAACGCGGATGGAGAAAGAATTCGCTGCCGTTCCGGAGGATTTCATGAAGTTCACGCTGGAGGAATATATCGACTTTTTCGTGGACATGCTCGAGCGTCTCCGTCCGGACCTTTATATCGAACGCTTTGCCGGTGAAGTCCCGCCCCGTTTCGTGAACGGGACACCGTGGGGACTGATCCGTAATGTCGAACTTCTCCGCCTGCTTGACAGGCGTCTCGAAGAGCGCGGCACCTGGCAGGGCCGGCTGCTGAGACCGGGATTTTCGTCTGTCCTGTAATAAATTTGTGTAAATAATTCAATTATTCTTATATTTGCGTGCAAAATTATTTGCGATGCAGACTTTTGTTAATTCTCAGATTCCCGAAGGACTGACCTTCGATGACGTTTTGCTTATTCCTGCACGCTCCGAGGTGCTTCCCCGGACGGTGGATGTCAGTACGGATTTCACGACAGATATAAGGCTCCGGACTCCTATAGTGTCGGCTGCCATGGATACGGTGACTGAGTCCGAGCTGGCCATAGCCATTGCCCGGTCAGGCGGTATCGGCGTGATTCACAAGAACATGACCATCGAAGAGCAGATGCGGCAGGTGCGCCGTGTCAAAAGAGCGGAGAACGGCATGATCTACGATCCTGTCACCATCCGTCCCGATGCGACTGTCGGCGATGCTCTGGGGATGATGGCCCAGCACCATATCGGCGGTATACCTGTCGTAGATGCGAACAATTATCTTATAGGTATAGTCACCAACCGCGATCTCCGTTTCCAGGACAACATGAAACTTCCGGTTTCACAGGTCATGACGTCCGAGAATCTGGTGACAGCCCCGAAAGGAATCGGTCTGAAAGAGGCTACCGATATCCTCAGGCATCATAAATTCGAAAAACTTCCTGTAGTTGATGAAGACGGAAAGCTTGCCGGGCTCATCACTTACAAGGACCTCATGAAAATCAAGGACAACCCTATAGCTTCAAAGGATTCCAAAGGCCGGCTTCTCGTGGCGGCTGCCGTAGGGGTCAAATCCGATACGATAGAAAGGATAGAAATGCTTACGAGCGCCGGTGCAGATGCCGTGGTCGTGGATACCGCGCATGGACATTCGGTCGGCGTGCTTGAAGTGATAAAGAAGGCCTGTGACGCACTTCCTGACATACAGATAGTAGCCGGAAACGTGGCTACGGCCGAGGGTGCGAAGGCCCTCGCGGATGCAGGCGTCAAGGCTGTCAAGGTCGGTATAGGTCCGGGCTCGATCTGTACGACGCGTATCATTGCCGGAGTCGGCATGCCGCAGCTCTCTGCCGTGATGATGGCTTCCGAAGCCCTTAAAGGAACAGGTATACCTGTCATAGCCGACGGCGGCATAAGGTATTCCGGAGATATAGTCAAGGCCCTTGCCGCAGGAGCGAGCACCATCATGGCCGGATCTCTCTTTGCCGGTGTGGAGGAGTCTCCGGGAGAGACAATCATCCTGAACGGAAGGAAATTCAAGTCATACAGGGGAATGGGATCCCTTGAGGCGATGCAGCATGGATCCAAGGACAGGTACTTCCAGGATATGGAGGAAGATATCAAGAAACTCGTTCCGGAAGGAATCGTGGCGCAGGTCCCTTACAAGGGCACGCTCGCAGAGGTGGTCTACCAGCTTGTCGGAGGACTGCGTGCAGGCATGGGATATTGCGGGGCCAAGGATATACCGTCCCTCAGGTCCGCCAGATTCGTCCGCATTACCCAGGCCGGGTATCTTGAGAGCCATCCGCATGATGTGACCATTACACGTGAGGCTCCGAATTATTCCAGATAGGAAGGGTACCGTCGGGAAATGCACAATCTTCGTATTATAGGAATAACTGTAGGAATCGTCTTGCTGGCTTTGTCGTCATGCAGGACGATTTCATCTCTTGTGCATGATGATCAGGTGGTGGCCAGAGTCGGACGGGTGTGCCTGTACAAAAGCGAGCTGGACAAAGTCGTTCCAGCTTCCGCGTCTGCCCAGGACAGCATGGCTCTTGCCCTGCAGTATATCAATGCGTGGGCTTCGGACGTGGTGTTTCTGGATGTCGCCGAATCCCAGCTTTCCAAAAGCGACAAGGATGTATCCAGGGAGCTGGAGGAATACCGGCGTTCCCTGCTGAAGTACAAATATGAACAGAAATACGTAAATGAGCGGCTGGATACTGCCGTTACCGCCGATGAGATATCCGGATATTATGAAGAGCACAAGAACCTGTTCGTACTCAAGAGTCCGATAGCCAAGGTCCGGTATATGCGCATATCGTCCGGTTCCCCGAATGTGTCGCTCATTAAAAAGAAGATGGCTTCCACGGTGGTGGATGACCTGATTGAGGCCGACAGTCTGGCGTATTTCTCGGCGGACATCTTCACGGACTATTCCGGCGGATGGATAAGCATCGCACAGCTGGCCGGCAATTTCGGGACCGACTATACCACGCTGATGTCCAAAGTGAAGAACTCGATGGTGGAAATGGAGGATTCTTCCGGGAAACTGAATGTGGCATATATAGTGGACTACATGGCCGCAGGGGACCAGGCCCCGCTGGATTATTGTTCGGACCATATAAGGGACATGATCATAAGCATAAGAAAACATGACCTTATAAATAATCTGGAACGGGACTTGCTGGAAGATGCGCGCTCGAAAGGAAGATTTGAAATATTATAGAACGAAAACATACATTGTATATGGGCATGAGAAGATTTTTGGTGACCGCTGCCGCCCTGTTGTCTGCAGGTGTCGCTGCCGTGTATGGCCAGCAGTATAAGGGAGGGATAATAGACAAGTCGATAGCAGTTGTCGGTGATGAAATGATAAAGATTTCGGATCTTGAAGAAGAGGTCCGCATCATGATGGCTCAGGGATTCGTATCGGACAGGGATGCCAGGTGCGAGATTCTCGAAAATATGATGGTTTCAAAACTTTTCCTCATGCAGGCCAGGCTGGATTCCCTGACCGTCAACAATGACATGGTGGAGGGCGAACTCAGGAACAGGATCGACCAGTTCAGGACATACTTCGGCGGAGACGAAGGTGTGGAGAAGCAGTTCGGGAAGCCTATTTACAAACTCCGTCAGGAGTGGAGGGAAGCCTTCCAGGACCAGAGCCTTACGCAGCAGATGCAGCAGAATATCATGTCCGATATTCCGGAAGTTACCCCATACGATGTAGAAGAATACCTCAAGAAGACCGATCCTGACGACCTGCCTTTGGTGCCTGTCAAATACCAGTTGAGCCAGATATGCATCTACCCTGACAGGGAGGCCGCCAACATGGCCGTGAAAGAAAGGCTTCTTGCAATCCGCGAGCGTATTATCAACGGCGAGAAATTCTCTACGCTTGCAAGGATATATTCACAGGATCCGGGAAGCGCCATGAAGGGCGGAGAACTCGGAATGGCGTCAAAGTCCATTTTCTGGCCGGCATTCTCGGATGCCGCCATGGCGCTCAAGCCGGGAGTGGTTTCCCAGATTGTGGAGACCCCTGACGGATTCCATATTATCGAAGTGCTCGAAAAGAAAGGGGACATGTTCAATGCCCGTCATATTCTCCTGAAGCCGGAATACACGATAGATGACAAGGAAAAGGCATTCCATGTACTTGACAGTCTGAAGACAGAGATGGCAAACGGTGCCGTGTCTTTCGAGATGGCCGCCAGATTCTATTCTGAAGACCCTGCCACAAGGACCAACGGAGGCCAGATGGCCGATCCGAATACCGGGTCTTCCTATTACGAGATAGACCAGCTCAAGCCTCAGGATTACGCTGCTGTCAAGAACCTTAAAGAAGGCGAGATTTCCGAACCGGTAGAGTCTCTTGACAACGAGGGCAGGGATGGGAATACAGTCTACAAGATCATAAAGGTGGACAGGATACTGCCGTCCCATACCGCTTCGTTTGAAGAAGATTACAGCCTTCTGTCAGACCAGGTGAAACAGGAGGCTTCCATGAAGGCCGTAGATGATTTCATCGCATCGAAACTGAAAACGACTTATATTGTTATTGATCCTCTGTTCAAATATTGTGAGTTCGATCACGAAGGCTGGGACGACAAGTTCAGGGAGGATTGATCTGTATGGGGCTTTTAAGGAGACTGTCATTGTGCCTTCCGGTTCTTCTTCTCTCTTTTACTGCATACGCGCAGACGCAGGAAAAGGAAGAGCCGGAGGACAGCATCGTGGTACTCATCAGTTCCAAGAAGGCCCAGCTTCTGGAAATCAACGGGCAGAGCCTGAGAAAGGTTACGGGGCCTGCCACTTTCCTTCATAACAATACCTATCTTCTTTGCGATACTGCGCTATGGAACGTGGATACGAAGATTATAGACGCCATAGGCAATGTAAAGATAATCCAGGAAGAGACCGAACTCCAGAGCGAGAAGATGGTCTACTATATCGACCGGGACCTGGCGGAGTTCAGGGGCAATGTGGTGCAGCTCAGGGACAAGGACAACAATATCCTCAGGACCAGGAATCTTGATTACAACACCAAGGACAGTATCGCCGTTTTCCGCGGCGGCGGCTCGATGAAGGACAAGGACGGACAGATAATCGAGAGCCAGACCGGAAAATATGAATCCAAGATAAAGCTGTTCACCTTTACTGAGGACGTGAACATGTTTACGGATTCGATCTTCGTGAAGACCTCCCGTCTTAAATACGAATCCGACAGGAATCTTGCCACATTCGGCTACGGTACCGATGCCTGGAAAGACGAGAATATGCTTTCTGCAAATGCCGGATGGTATGACAGAGGCAGGGAAGTGTTCTTTTTCAACAATAATGTCCATGTGATGTCCGACGTGCAGGAGGGGTGGAGCGATTCCCTGTATTTTTACAGGAATACGATGAACGTGGATATGTTGGGCGATGCCCAGGTTACGGATACTTCCAGAAATGTTTCGGGGCTGGCGGGCCATATTTCATACGTCGATTCGCTTGCTCGGGTTACCATGACCAGGACTCCGGCCGTAGTCGCTGAGATAGAGGATCAGGAGTCGGGCCGGGATACGGTGTTTTTCGGCGCAGACACCCTCATATACTATACGGTACGGATGTGCGACGTGGATTCTATGGCTGTGGTCGATGCCGCTGCGAGGTTATCGTCCATGGACGTCGATCCGGTGAGCGAATTCCGGAAAAAGGCAGCTGCCGAGGCCGCGAAGGCTGCAGAAGAGGCTGCCAAAAACGATCCGAACAGGAGACCTGACACTCCTCCGGGAAAAACAGGCACAAAGCAGAAGCCGGATAAAGCCAAGGAAGCGGACATGGCAAATGCGGACTCACTTTCGGCGGCGGCTGATTCTTTGTCTGTCGGCCTGGACTCTTTGTCTGCCGGTCTGGATTCACTCTCGGCAGGAGCGGATTCGCTGGCTCTGGCGGACAGCGCCGTGACTCCGCCCGTAGAACCGGATACGACAAAGATAGGGTTTGTAAAGGCCTTGAACAATGTGAAGATCTACAGACGGAACATGCAGATCGTGTGCGATTCTTTGGAATATTGCGATCTGGATTCCATTGCGAGGCTTTTCAAACAGCCTGTCATCTGGAATGAAGTTACCCAGCAGTATGTCGCCGACAGTGTATATGCCCTTGTCAGGGGAAGCAGGATGGAGAAGGTGAGCCTGATGTCAAACGCATTTGTACATAATCAGCAGGACAGCGTTCATTATGACCAGATCAGGAGTACGGAGATGATGGCCTATTTCGATGCAGATTCGCAGCTTAGCCGGTTCGATGCTCTCGGAGGGGCTTCCGCGTTGTTCTATCTGGAAGAAAATGATGTGCTGGCTACTGCCAATAAAAAGGATACGAAGATGCTTTCTGCCGTTTTCAAAGACGGTACGATACATAAGATATATTATTTCGACACTGTCAAGAGCGATGCCTATCCTGTCGCCCAGATGACACAGGAAGAGCAGGTGCTTAAAGGATTCAACTGGCAGCCTAATCTCCGTCCTGAAGACCGTTTTGCAATCACTTCGCAGGAACTCCGCTCTCCGCAGCGTACATATTATTCTTCCCGTCCGAGGGCGAGGTTCGTCCAGACAGGATTGTATTTCCCGGGTTATATAGATGAAATCTACACGCAGATAGAGGAACGTGATTCTTTGGCCCGGGTCAGGGAGAGGCAGCGGCAGATTCTGGAGCAGGATCGCGAACGTCATGAGCGGTTCGTGAAGGATTCGATTGCAATCGCCCGGCTGGATTCCATCGCCGTCGCTGATTCGATAGCCTTGTCGGACAGCCTGGCATTTGTCGCGGATTCTCTGGAGCGGGCGGATTCCATATCCATGGCGGACTCTATTAGGCAGCAGGAGATTGCGGATTCTCTGGCGTCAGTCGTCCCGACAAAGGAGCAGCTTAAAGAGCAGGCTCGGAAAGAGCGGGAAGAGAAGAAGGCTGCGCGGATAGCGGAGCGGGAAAAGAGATGGGCGGATAAGGACCAGAAAGATGCCGACAAGGAAAAAGCCAAAGAAGAGAAGAAAAAGGCGAAGGAGAGGGAGCGCAAGCTGAAACTTATTCTGGCCGCCCAGGAAGAAGCCAGGGCGGATTCCATGAAGCTGGAGATATACAAGGAAAAGTATCTGCTCAAGGCGGAAAAGCTGAAGGCAATGGAAGAGAAGAAGGCGGCACGTAAAAAGAACAGGCCACAGGCTCCTCCGGAGCAAGGGGAGGCCGTGGTATTACCGGAAAAAAGATGAAGAGAAACTATAGGAAATTATTTGCGAAGAAGTCATTGCGGTTCCGCCGGTGGGGACACAAGTCGTATTCTGCATTCTGCAGTATAGGGCGTCATGTTACTATCGGGCATGTGAGCAAGGGCATTGCGGACGCTTCGTTGGAAAAATCCGGAGCGGTAGACGAGGCTTTTGTAGAAAGGATTATCCGCCAGGGAGGTCTGGACAGGGAGGAAGCCGGGGATATGTCGGAGTCGGTACCGTTGCCGCAGCTTGTGGCGATGGCTTCTGCCGTGAATGTCGCGTGTGCGTCGCGACGGTTCGATACATGTTCGATAATCAACGCCAAATCCGGCCGCTGTCCGGAAGACTGTAAATGGTGCGCCCAGTCCGCACATTACCATACTGCCGCTGCGGAGTATCCGCTTCTGGATTCCGCCAGCATCCTCAAGGCGGCAAAACTTTGCGAGGCCCAGGGTATTGGCCGTTTTTCGATAGTCACCAGCGGACGGAAACTCACTGAAAAAGAAATAGATCCGATATGTGAAACGGCCGCTCTCCTGAGACGGGAGTGCGGCATTTCCCTCTGCCTTTCGGCAGGACTTTTAGATAAATCTGCGCTCGTGCGGCTTCATGGCTCCGGCATTTCCAGATATCACTGCAATCTGGAGACTGCTCCATCCTATTTCGGAAAACTCTGTTCTACACACACTCAAGCAGAAAAAATCAAAACATTATCATCAGCCCGTGAAGCAGGCATGGATATATGCAGCGGGGGGATTATAGGGATGGGAGAGACGATGGCGCAGCGTCTTGAACTGGCGTTCACTCTCAAGGAACTGGGGGTGAAGTCGGTCCCTATGAATATCCTCTCCCCTATAAAAGGAACGCCTCTGGCTGAACTGCAGCTTATTTCTGAAGAGGAAATCTTAAAGACAGTAGCTCTGTACCGTCTTGTCATGCCGGATGCGTATCTGCGGTTTGCAGGCGGCCGCGCAAGGCTTTCGGAACAGGCTCTGATGACTTCTTTCCAGGCTGGCATAAATTCGGCCATAATCGGGGATATGCTGACCACTACCGGTGCGGATGTCGCTACCGACAAGGCGCGTATCCTTGCTGCCGGATATATGCTGTAGCTTTTCTGCTATCCCGAATCCGGCATTCTTGCAGCCCGAGGCCTGGAAATCTGTCAGGGCAACCTTTTTTATAAAAATCAGTTAGAGATAGATGATATGATTATTGAAACCAATATCGACCGGTTCGATACGGAACATCTGTGGCATCCCTATACTTCCGCCACAAGGCCGCTTCCCGCTTATAAGGTTCGGGAGGCACACGGATGCAGGATCATACTGGAAGACGGTACGGAACTTATCGAGGGCATGTCTTCCTGGTGGTGCGCCGTTCATGGATACAACCATCCGGTGCTCAATGCCGCTGCGAAATCGCAGATAGACAGAATGTCCCATGTGATGTTCGGCGGACTTACCCATGAGCCTGCGATAGAACTCGGCAGACTCCTGCTTGGGATACTTCCGGAGCGGCTTTCCAGAATATTCTATGCTGACAGCGGCTCCGTTGCGGTCGAAGTCGCCATGAAAATGGCTGTCCAGTACCATTATGCGCTCGGTCGGCCCGAAAGGACGGATTTCGTGACCATAAGGTCCGGATATCATGGGGACACATGGAACGCCATGTCGGTGTGCGATCCTGTCACCGGAATGCACGGCATATTCGGCAGCGCCCTTCCGGTGAGGTATTTCGTTCCGTCACCGTCAAGCCGTTTCCACGGGGAATGGGATCCCCGTGATATGGAACCTCTGGAGAAAGTGATAGAGGAGCACGGCGGTTCTCTGGCGGCTATGATTCTGGAGCCGGTGGTCCAGGGGGCAGGCGGGATGCATTTCTACCACCCGGAGTATCTCCGGCAGGCGGCACGGCTGTGCAGGGAGCATGGTATTCTGCTGATATTCGATGAGATAGCGACAGGATTCGGAAGGACCGGAAAACTGTTTGCATGGGAACATGCCGGTGTGGTGCCTGACATCATGTGTATAGGCAAGTCTCTGACAGGAGGCTACATGACGCTTTCCGCAGTGCTGACTACAGATGAAGTGGCGCATACGATTTCCGACAATTATCCCTATGCTTTCATGCATGGCCCGACCTTTATGGCCAACCCTCTTGCCTGTGCTGTCGCCAGGGCTTCAGTGCAGCTGCTTCTTGACTCCGGCTGGCAGGAAAAAGTGAAAAATATCGAAGCGCAGATGAAAGCGGAACTTGCTCCGGCCGCAGGCCTTCCCCAGGTGGAGGAAGTACGGGTATTGGGTGCGATAGGAGTCATCCAGACCAGGGAACCGGTAGATATGGCCGTTATCCAGCGGCGTTTCATCGAAGAAGGGATCTGGGTCAGGCCTTTCGGCAGGCTGGTATATATCATGCCCCCGTATGTAATCTCTCCGGAAGAACTCTCGAGGCTTACTTCCGGTCTTGTCAAAGTAGTGGGGGAAATATGAACGGGTTTTCGGAAAAACTGGAGGAACTCCGCATTTCCGGAAACCTGAGACGGCTTCCGGAAACATCGCATGACGGAAAATATTCGATAATGGGAGGCCGGCGTATGCTGAACCTTTCTTCCAACGACTATCTCGGTCTTGCTTCCGGTTCCACAATGCCGCTTATGAAGGATTTTCTGCAGGAAACCGGCTTGTCATGCGGGACATCCGTGCCGGAAGATTTTCTGCTGGGTTCGACATCTTCGAGACTGCTTACAGGTACTTTTGACGTACATTCACGCCTGGAACGGGCCCTGTGCAGACTGTCCGGGCGGCAGTCGGCCCTTGTATTCGGGAGCGGCTATCACATGAATGTCGGAATCCTTCCGGCCGTGACCGACTCTTCGTCAGTCATCCTTGCGGACAAACTGGTGCATGCCAGTATAATAGACGGCATAAGGCTGTCATCCGCCCGTTCTGTCCGCTTCCGGCACCAGGATATGGACCAGCTTGAGTCGCTTGTGGAGAAATACGGCATGGAGTGCAGCCGGATAGTCATAGTCACCGAAAGCATTTTCAGTATGGACGGTGATCTTGCAGACCTGAAGCGTCTGGTGGATATAAAACGGAAACATCCGCAGGTGATGCTGTATGTGGATGAGGCTCATGCGGTCGGTGTCAGAGGAGATACGGGGATGGGACTTGCACAGGAACTGGGAGTCATGCAGGACATTGATTTCCTGTGCGGGACATTCGGCAAGGCGGTCGCTTCTGCCGGTGCATACGTGCTGTGTGAGAGTGCCGTGCGCGAATATCTCGTTAACCGTATGAGACCTCTCATATTCTCGACGGCGCTGCCTCCTCTTAATGTACTGTGGACTCTCAGGGTAATGGAGAACCTCGCCACGATGGGGAGCATGCGCCAGTCCCTGTCTGACAATGCCGCGAGAATCAGGGAATTCATCAGGTCGCGCGGAGTCGTGTGCCCGTCAGGAAGCCACATCATACCTGTGATGGCAGGAGACAGCCATCGCGCCATTGCAATGGCAGAGGAAATGCAGCGTCAGGGTTTCTACCTTCTGCCGATCCGGCCTCCGACAGTTCCGGAAGGCACTTCCAGGCTGCGGATTTCCCTTACCGCCGCGATTACCCGGCCGGAAACAGACGCTTTGATAAATGTTCTCGGAAGGCTTCTTCCGTGATTGCTGTTTATGAAGTTCAGATAATTCCACATGAAACAGGATTTTATAATAAAGAATGACAATTCCTCGCTGCTTCTGGTTTTCGGAGGCTGGGGTACCTGGACAGGGCTTTTTTCGGAAGGGCCGTTCCCTGAAGGGTATGACGTGCTGCTCTGCTATGATTACAGGACAATGGATTTCGACCCGTCGGTATTGTCCGGATACGGTACGGTCCGTCTGATCGCCTGGTCAATGGGGGTGTGGGTGGCTTCCAGAGTGCTTGCCGGAGCGGATGTCCGGTGGGAAAAACGCATTGCCGTAAACGGCACTCTGACTCCGGTAGATGATCTGAGGGGGATCCCAGTGGCGGTATTCAACGGGACTTTGGACAATATGTCCGGACCGGTCCTGTCCAAGTTCAACAGACGGATGTGCGGCAAGGATCTGGCCTGCTATATGTCGCGCGGCCCGGGCAGGTCTGCGGAGGAACTGAAAGAAGAGCTGTCCGCCTTGAAAGAGGCTGTCGGGGCTTCTGGAGTCGCTCTGTCTTTTATGTGGGATGTAGCTGCAGTCGGGACCAAGGACCTGATATTCCCGGCTGAAAACCAGTTGCGGGCATGGGATGTCTGTGCGGTGGAAGCGGTCGAGGTCGACTGCGCACATTACAGCAGGGATTTGTTTGCCAGGCTGTTTTCAAGCTGTTGCCATTCCGACCTGGCGGAGCAGGCGGAGAAATCTGTCTAATAAGGATATAATGTCAATGATGAAAGTAGATAAAGACTTGATATCCAAACGCTTTTCCAAGGCTGTCGGAACTTACGACGGAGCGGCCGCAGTGCAGGATGCCATTGCGGAATGGATGGTGTCTCTGCTGCAGTATCATGACGGCAGGCGCGGCACCGCAGCCGATGGCAGAAATGCAGTGGGGAAAGTTCTGGAAATCGGCTGCGGGACAGGTCTGTTCACAAGGAAATTTCTGAAGGTATATAGCCCGGAGAGGATGTGGCTCAATGATATATGCCAGGACTACGAGGAAAGTCTGTCTGATATCCTGTGTAAAGGCAAAGGGGATACGGTTTGTCCGGAGTCTGTTCCTGGAACGGGAATGGATATGGGCGGCGGTTTTGTTTTCCTGCCGGGAGATGCGGAATCCATGGATCTGCCGCAAGGTCTGGATATGGCTGTATCCTGCTCTGCATTCCAGTGGTTTCATGATATGCCGGCATTTCTCCGTAAGGCCTCCGATGCCTTGAATGAAGGTGGCATATTGGCTTTCAGCACATTCGGTCCGGATAACCTCAGGGAGATATCCGCTCTTGAAGGGGTTTCGCTGCATTACCTGTCTTTGGCTGGAATCAAGAGCATGATTCCGGAAGGAATGGAAATCCTGTGCGCGGAAGAATGCCGCCAGGTGCGGTATTTCAGTTCCGCCATGTCGGTACTGCGGCACCTCAAAGATACCGGTGTCGCGGGGATACGGCGCGAATTCTGGACACGGAGCCGCCTGGAGGGTTTCGACAGACGATACCGGGAGCGTTTTTCCTCTGTTGGCGGCCTGCCTCTTACCTACCATCCGATGTGGCTTGTGTGCAGGTCTTGTCATTTCGACCGGCCGGAGGGAGTGGAGAAATCTGCCTGAAGAATCCTGTAGAATCTCTCGGCTTCGCTCGGGATGACAGTTGCGGATAGAAATTATAAAAAATAAGCCAATATTATGGAAAACAATGTATATTTTGTAAGCGGCATAGATACAGATGCCGGAAAAAGCTATGCCACAGGGTATATAGCCAAAGTGTGGAATGAGTCCGGGATAAGGACCGTTACGCAGAAGTTCATCCAGACCGGAAACGAAGGCATGTCGGAGGACATAGCCCTTCACAGGAAGATCATGGGCTGCGGCCTGCTCCCGGAGGATGAGCAGGGACTGACAATGCCGGAAATATTTTCCTACCCGTGTTCACCGCACTTGGCGGCGGAAATCGACGGAAGGGAGATAGACTTCGGGAAAATAGAAACCGCGACAGATACATTGAGCGAGCGGTACGACGCCGTCCTGCTGGAAGGTGCCGGAGGGCTGATGGTCCCGCTGACACGTACTCTGCTCACAATCGATTACATCAAGGAGAAAGGCTATCCCCTTATCTTCGTTACATCAGGCAGGCTCGGCAGCATCAGCCATACCCTTCTGAGCCTGGAAGCCGTCAAGTCCAGGGGCATTCCTTTGAAGATGCTGGTCTTCAACATGTTCCCGCAGGAAAAGGACAGCACCATCTCCTACGATACCAGGACCTTTCTTAAAGATTGGATTGACCGCGAATTTCCCGGAACGGAATACTTCACTGTCCCGGTGCTGTAGCACATACGGCCTGCCGGTCTGCAGATAGCCTACGGCGTGGTGGAGAATGATGCTCCGACACCGATAGTGGCATCGCCGATCTTGAATTTTGCGGAGGCCCCTATGTTTATGCGCGGGGCGCTGACAGGGTTGAACGTTGGCGTCCCGAAAGCATTGAAGTCCGTATAGCTTCCCCAGAACATCATGCTTGTGTTTTCCGACGGGCGCATGATGACGGACATCATTCCTCCTGCTACCGGTACAGGCTTCCTGTCCTTGAGCATGCTCATCCCGAATGTGCCTCCTCCGTTCACTTCGAGCCACGGTGCGATCTGTACTCCGGCCGCCACGTACGCCGACTGGTATCTGTAAAGGTTCAGCCAGTCGATGTCCCTGCGTCCGAGGAATGCATGCAGGCTTCCGGTCAGAGGCATCGTCCCATAGTGCTCCTGCATGATGCCGTTGAACCTGTACACGGCTGTATAGTAGGGCTTTATGTCTACGGTGCTATAGAATAGGGGAGAGACGGAAGCCTGCATGATGCCGGAAATTTTCTCCCGGCTGTATCCGGCTATGTCCTCTTCCGGGATCAGCAGGCCGGGCTGTACCATATTTCCGATCACACTGTTCCGCGCTGAAACCGTAAGGACGGAAGTATCCGCAAATGAAGTACTGTCCCGCTCCTGCGCCTGCACAGCAGTATTCAGACCCAAAAACAGGCCGCAAAGTACCGTCGACATTATCTTGAAATATTCCATGTCTCAAAACTCGGAATTATTTTCATCTTTTCAAAAATAATTACCTCAAAAACCGCTTCGTGTTTTTGAGGTAATTTACTTCGTGTTTTTGAGGTAATTTACTTCGTGTTTTTGAGAACCTTTTATGGCAGTATGTGAGGACCGGAGGGCAAGCCTAACGCCGAAATCGTCCTTTTATTTCATTTTTAACCTTGTTGGAACTTGCGTGAAGAACGTGACATTTGCTGCAACTCAATCGTAATCTGCTCCGATTCCTGCAGAAGGTTCAGGTACAGGTAAGCCACAGTAAGGTTCACATTCTCGTTTTGGATATCCACCATGAGGGACTTCCTCAGATTTGAGAACTCGACCTGCATCTCGGAGATTTCCTTGTCGAAATTCCTCAGGTCGGAATAGTCCCCGGCTTTGCACAGGTCCGCGATTCCCCGGATGATTTTCGCCGTCCTGTCACGCTGTACGGTAAACTCGTCGATGTACTTCTGTGGAAGCGGAGAGAAATGATTGTCCACATGCTCGTAAAGAGGCTCGCAGATACGCCTGATGGAGTAGTACAGCTGTTCCATGCTGTTGAACACCATGTGGAACCAGGCGCTCTTCCTCAGCCCTTCCTCCGGCTCGATATGCCGCAGGCAGAGGGTTTCCTTGCGCCTGAGGTTCTTGAGACGCACCTTTTCCTGTTTCAGATCATTTGAACTTTTCCTCAGGATCTTGACGTTTTCTTCGAAAAGCCCGTCCGTGATGTCCTTGTATTTGCCTGCCATGTCATTGAGGAAACGGGATTCATTGTCAGCGACATAGTTGCTGAACAGGTTCCATGTCTGGCTGTAGTTCTGGGAAGAAAGGATGGCGCGGAACTGCTTGTCACCGTTCTCGTCCTCGTTTTTCTGCTTGTAACGGATATTGTTGTGGATGAGGGCTGCAAGTCCTGCCACCACTATTATTACCGCCACGACATTTCCACCGAAATGCATCAGGATGACTATTATGAATGCGCATGTGAACGCCACTCCGGCGGTTATGAACCATCCTCCGATGACAGAAAGTACACCCGTAACCCTGAATACCGCACTTTCACGGCTCCATGCACGGTCTGCAAGGGATGAACCCATGGCGACCATGAATGTCACGTATGTAGTGGAAAGAGGAAGCTTCAGGGATGTACCCAGTGCGATGAGCAGTGATGCCACTACCAGGTTGGTGGATGCCCTGACAAGGTCGTAGGCGGCTCCGTCCTCTATTTCGATATTGGTCTTGTCGAACCTTTTGTTTATCCAGACTCTTGCCTTTTCAGGAGTGACGGCCACAAGCCAGTTGGCGGTCGCGTTGCTCCAGCGCACTATGCTGCGGGCTACCCTTGACGAACCGAACATCTCGTCCCCTTCATCCTGTTTGGCGAGGCTGATTTCAGTCTTGGTCACGTTGTGGGCCTTCTTTGAAGTCGCCAGGGCGATTACCATCACTATTCCGGCCAGGAACAGGAAGATGAACGGAGTCTTGGCAGGTTCGTTGAGCACTCCCATCATATATGAATCCGGGTCAGAACTGCCGGAAGCCATATAGTCGAGGTACGAGTCATAGCCTGCAAGCGGCACTCCGATGAAGTTCACCAGGTCGTTGCCTGCGAAAGCCGTCGCGAGGGCGAATGTACCTATAAGGACCACTACCTTGAACACGTTGACCTTGCACCAGTGCAGGATCTGCATCAGCAGAGTGAAGAATACAAGGCAGCAGCCGAGCACTTCGAGAGTATGCGTGTGTACCCAGGCTTTCAATTCAGGAGTCATGAATGAAAGGTCCTTGACTCCTTTTATGAGCATGAAATATATTATGGCCGTTGCCGCTACACCGCCGAACAGACCTATCTTCCATTTGAGTTTCCCGGAGTAGCTGAACGTGAAGAGCAGCCTGGATATATACTGTATCAGGAGCCCGAATATGAATGCCAGCGCTACGGAAACGAAAATCGCCATGATCACTGAAAGCGCTTTTTCGGTATTCAGGTAGTCGGAGAATCCGGCGCCGTCGTCAGCACCTGCCAACTTGAACATCGCCATCGCGAAAGATGCTCCCAGCAGTTCGAACACCATGGATACGGTCGTGGATGTAGGCATTCCCAGCGAGTTGAACACGTCCAGCAGGATGATGTCCGTAACCATCACGGCCAGGAAGATATACATGAGTTCCTGGAAGCAGTACTGCTCGGGCCGGAAGATGCCGTGCCGGGCTATGTCCATCATACCGTTGCTCATGATGGCTCCGCAGAATACGCCGATGGCTGCGACTGTGATGATCGTGCGGAATTTCGCCGCTTTGGAACCGATTGCCGAATTCAGGAAATTTACAGCGTCGTTGCTGACTCCTACCCACAGGTCAGAAATTGCAAGAATAAACAGGAATATTACAAATCCCAGAAATATCCAATCCATAAATAATGAGATAAATTTCTGGCGGCAAAATTAGTTATCAGTTTTAAGTATTCAGTTAAGATGGTGTTAAATTTTTGTTACAAAAAACCGTAACAAAATATTCATTGTATCCGGGAATGCCGAACGGATGAAAAATCATAACTTTGCAAAGTTTATTTGAAAAAATATGGAACAGGGAAAAATACTTATCGTAGATGACGAAGCTGACATAAGGGAAATTCTTCAGTTCAATCTGGAAAATGCAGGATATGAGGCGGACTGTGCGGCATCGGCAGAAGAGGCACTGGAAATATTGAGTCCGGAACATAATCTCATCCTTCTGGATGTAATGATGGACGGCATGTCCGGTTTCAAGATGGCGGAAGTCGTCAGAAAAGAAAAAGGCAGCCAGATACCGATCATTTTCCTGACGGCGAGAAGCGCGGAAAACGACCTTCTGACCGGATTCTCTGCAGGCGGCGACGATTATATAGGAAAGCCGTTTTCAATACACGAGGTGCTGGCCAGAGTCAAGGCCGTCATAAAGCGCAGTGCAGTGAAGGCTTCCGTAACGGAACAGGATCCCGTTCCGATAAATGCCGGCCATCTTAAAATAGACGTTACAGGGAAAATGGTATATGCCGACGGAAATGCCGTACTCCTTTCCAAAAAAGAGTTCGAGATACTTTATCTGCTGGCATTGCATGCAGGAAGGGTATACTCAAGGGAAGAGATAATCGCCGAACTGTGGAAGGACGCCCCGTATGTCCTTGACCGTACCGTGGACGTCCATATTGCCAGAATAAGGAACAAACTTGGTGATTACAAGAAATATATTACCAACAGATCCGGTTACGGATATTGCTTCAGCGTGACGGAACAGAATGGAGAAGAAAAGGATAACATATAAAAAGCAGCTCCTGACATATTTTGCAGGAGTATTCACCGTTTTTGCTGTCCTGCTGGTGGTTTTCCAGTTGAGGACAGAGTGGCGGTACAAGACCGAGATCCTGCAGTCCCGCCTGTCCGGCTATGCCGATATAATAGCACAGACGCCGGATTACGGGGCTGTAGCGGACCTTATGCCGTCCGAGCTCAGGATAACGGTCATAAGCAAGGACGGAAACGTGATTTTCGATTCCGCAACGGGGGCCGATACCCTTGATAACCATTTTATGAGGCCTGAAGTACAGATGTCTGTCGAGAGGTCCGCAGGCTTTTCGATCCGGACATCCGCTACTACAGGCATACCTTATTTCTATTATGCCAAGTCATACGGCGGCTACATAATACGGCTCGCCCTGCCGTATGAGCTGGATGTAAAGCGTTTCTTTCGGCCGGATACGCTGTTCCTGATACTTGTCTTCTCGCTTTTTACGGTTGCCCTCTTTTCTCTGATCTTCCTGTCCGACCATTTCGGGCAGGGGATTTCGAAACTGCGCGATTTCGCCGAAGCCGCCGTCAAGGGAAACGTGGACTATGAAGATATTGCCTTCCCCGACTCGGAACTCGGGGAGATCGGAGAGAAGATGCTCGAGAGCTACAAGATGCTCAAGCACAGCAACGACATGATCGCGCTTGAAAAAGAGAGGCTCCTTCTGCATATACATTATTATGACGGAGGCATCGCGATTTTCACCCCTGACAGGGAGAAACAGTATGCAAACCCGCGTTTTATCCAATATGTCAACACTTTGCTCGACAGACCTACGCCTGACCTGAACGACATATGGAAGAGCAGCATCTTTTCTCCGCTTCTGGAATTTCTGGAAAGGAACACTCCGGTCAAGAATGATTCCGCACCGGTGTTCAACTTCAAGCTTTCCAAGGGCGGGCATAACTACGGTATACAGATGCTCATTTATCCTGACAACGGTTTCGAGATAACTGTCAACGACATTTCCGAAACCGAGAAAAGCAAGGTGATGAAACAGCAGATGACCAACAATATCGCCCACGAACTCCGCACGCCGGTCAGCAGCGTAAGAGGCTATCTGGAGACGCTCATAACATGTCCGGGAATATCCGAGGAGAGGAAGAACATGTTCATAGACAGGGCCTATGTGCAGACCCTTCGCCTGTCGGACCTGATACGTGACATCGCCATCATCACCAAGATAGAAGAGGCTCCCGAGCAGCTGAAGAAAGAACCTGTCGACCTCCACAATGCGGTGAATGAGATATTCGAGGAATTCCGTTCCGCTCTGGATGCAAAAGGGATCAGGTCAGAGAACTGTATAGACAAGGGTCTGGTCATAAAGGGGAACGCTTCTTTGCTTTATGCCATATTCAGGAATCTGGTCGAGAACAGTGTCAAGTATGCCGGCGACGGGGTTACAATCCATGTGGAGTGCTATGCAAAGAGCGAAGGCTTCTGCCATTTCACCTATTACGATACAGGCAACGGGGTCAAAGAGGAGCACCTGTCCCGTATTTTCGAGAGGTTCTACCGAGTTTCGGAAGGCCGTACACGCGATGACGGCGGTTCGGGGCTCGGCCTGTCGATAGTCCGCAATGCCGTCGCTTTCCACGGTGGCGAGATCCGTGCCGTCAACCGCAAGGAAGGCGGACTGGAATTCATATTCTCCTTGAAAGAAAAGTGATCCGCCCTCGATTGCTTGGAGTTTCAGTAAAATAAGCTAAATTCATGCTTTTTTACAAAAAATCAGGTGATGCGATTTGTAAAAAAGCCGGCTGTATGCCTTCTTGCCTTCATTGTCATCCATGTCATGGATATTGAGGCCCAGGATGATATGTCCGTATGGTTCGACTCTCCGTGTTCTTCTGAAACAGGACCCGCATGGGGTGCGGCCCCGACTTTGGAATCAGGGGATGCCATGTCCAATGCCGACTGGGAATGGGAGCATGTCTCGCTGCCTCTCGGGAACGGCAGCATAGGAGCGAACATATTCGGCTCGGTGTCCACGGAACGGTTCACTTTCAATGAGAAGACCCTCTGGACAGGCGGTCCCGGGACTGGGGCGGCCGGGTATTGGAACGTCAATAAGGAGTCCGCCCGTATACTTCCTGAAATACGTAAGGCCTTCATGGAGGATGACAATGAAAAAGCCGCCAGACTCACGCAGGACAACTTCAACAGCGAAGTCCCCTATGAAACCTCGGCCGAGACTCCGTCACGCTTCGGCTGCTTCACCACTTGCGGGGAATTCAGGATAAAGACAGGTCTGGATGACGGGAAGATAACGGATTACCGGAGGTCGCTGTCGCTGGATTCTGCGCTGGCAGTTGTCGCTTTTTCTCAGGACGGTGTCCGCTACAGGAGGGAATATTTCGTTTCATATCCCGACAACGTGATGGCTGTGCGTTTCAGCGCTGACCGTCCCGGAGCGCAGAATCTCGATTTCACTTACTTGCCCAACCCGATATTCGTGAAAGGGGCTTTCAAGACCGTATCGGACAACGAGATGCTCTATACGGCGACATTGCCCGGAAACGGTATGGAATATGCCCTTCGGGTCAGGGTCCGCACGGAAGGCGGGCACGCTGAAATCGCCACTGACGGGACAATAAAGATAACAGGAGCCGACGAGGCTGTGTTCCTCATCGCGGCCGACACCGGCTATAAAATCAATTTCGACCCTGATTTCAACGATCCGGATGCATACGTTGGCGAAAATCCTGTAAAGACTACCGGGAAATGGATGAAGTCTGCTGGGAAGAAATCGTATGCCGCTCTTTTACAGAGGCATTATGAAGACTATTCGTCCCTGTTCCGGCGCTCGTCTCTGGTTCTTAATCCGGGAAAAGCCTGTCCCGGAGACAGCCTTCCGACACCGGAGCGGCTGGCAAGATACAGGGAAGGTGCGGAAGACTACGGACTGGAGGCCCTGTACTGGCAGTTCGGGCGGTATCTCCTGATAGCCTCTTCCCGTCCAGGCAATCTTCCGGCAAACCTTCAGGGCCTCTGGCACAACAATATAAACGGCCCCTGGAGGGTCGACTACCACAACAATATCAATATCCAGATGAACTACTGGCCGGCATGCCAGACCAATCTTCCGGAGTGTGAAATCCCCCTGTTCGACTATATCCGTACTCTTGTCAGGCCTGGAGAGGAAACGGCCCGGGCATATTTCGGGGCGCGGGGCTGGACGGCTTCCATATCTTCAAACATATTCGGGTTCACCGCTCCGCTCAGGGACAAGAATATGGCATGGAATTTCAATCCGATGGCAGGCCCGTGGCTTGCCACCCATGTGTGGGACTGGTACGACTATACCAGGGATGTCTCTTTCCTGAAAAATGCAGGATATGACCTGATAAAGGGCGGAGCGATGTTCACGGCCGATTTTCTCTGGCGCAGACCGGACGGGTTTTATGCTGCGGTTCCTTCCACTTCTCCGGAGCACGGTCCTGTGGACAAAGGAGCGACATTCGTCCATGCCGTCGCCCGTGAAATCCTTTCGGATGCCATCGAGGCAAGCAAAGTGCTTGGAAAGGATGAACCGGAGCGTATGTGGTGGCAGGATGTCCTCGACAGCATCGCCCCGTATGAGGTGGGGCGGTACGGGCAGCTGATGGAGTGGTCCGAAGACATAGACGATCCTCAGGACCGGCACCGCCACGTAAACCATCTTTTCGGACTGCATCCCGGCCATACCATATCCCCTCTGACGACTCCGGACCTTGCAGAGGCATCAAGGGTGGTGCTGGATCATCGCGGCGACCTGGCTACGGGCTGGAGCATGGGCTGGAAACTGAACCAGTGGGCCAGACTCCATGACGGCAACCGCGCCTACACTTTGTACGGGAATCTTCTGAAGACAGGCACCAATGAAAATCTCTGGGATTCCCATCCTCCTTTCCAGATAGACGGAAACTTCGGGGGTACGGCAGGAGTCACGGAAATGCTCCTGCAGAGTCACATGGGCTTTATCCACCTGCTTCCCGCCCTTCCTGATGCATGGAAAGACGGCTGCCTCACAGGTGTCCGTGCCAGAGGAAATTTCATTGTAGACATAGCCTGGAAAAACGGATGTCTGGACCATGCTGTCATCCGTTCCGGCTCCGGAGGCCCGTGCCGCGTACATTATAACGGCCTGGACCTGGAATTCAGCACGGAAGCGGGCGACAGCTATCGCGTGGAAATGAAAGACGGTAAATTAAATATATAATATCATGGACTACAGATACTTGTTGGCGGGAATCATCCCGCTCGCTTCCGTTGCGGAAGCTTTTGCAGGGACTCCCAATATCCTTTTCATCCTCAGCGATGACCATACTTCCCAGACTTGGGGCATCTATGGCGGCAGGCTGGCGGACTATGCCAGGACTGACAATATCAGGAGGCTGGCAAATGAAGGGGTCGTATTGGACAACTGCTTCTGTACCAACTCTATATCCTCTCCCAGCCGGGCTTCTATCCTGACAGGACGCTACAGCCACAACAACGGAGTCTATACCCTTGACGACACTCTTGATACCTCACTTCCTACAATAGCCACTGTCCTTCAGCAGAGCGGATACCATACGGCCCTTGTCGGAAAATGGCATCTTAAATCGCAGCCGCAGGGGTTTGACTACTATTCCATTTTCTATGATCAGGGCGAGTACCGCGACCCGACTTTCATAAACAGTACCGACCCGTGGCCCGGAGACAGGAATTTCGGCGAGAGGGTAAGGGGATTCTCTACCGATCTGGTTACTGAAAAAGCCATAGAATGGATGAAGGCCCAACCGGCCGGAGAACCGTTCCTGATGTGCTGCCATTTCAAGGCCACCCACGAACCGTATGATTTCCCTGAAAGGATGCGCCATCTGTACGACGGTGTAGTTTTCCCCGAGCCGGAAAATTTCCTTGACTGGGGGACCGGAAACCAACGGCAGGACCTTCGAAGGGCAGACAATCGAAGAAATAGCCAGACGGTGGACGGAAGCCTCCAAAGATCCGGACAAATGGTGGTGCCGTTATCCTGAACTGCCGTTTTCTACGGAAGGTATGAGTCCTATAGCGGCACGCAAGGTCGCCTATCAGAAACTGATACGGGACTATCTGCGGTGCGCCGCCACCGTAGATGACAATATAGGGAAACTCCTTGACGCATTGGACGATATGGGTATAGCGGACAATACCATAGTGATATATGTCGCCGACCAGGGGTATTTCCTCGGAGAACACGGGTTCTTCGACAAGCGTATGTATTATGAGGAGGCCGCCAGAATGCCTTTCGTGATAAGGTACCCCGGAGAGGTCCCTGCAGGGAAAAGGGTTGATGACCTTATACTGAATGTCGATTTTGCGGCTACGCTTGCCGACTATGCAGGAGCCGATGCTCCGGAAGGCTCCCAGGGCAGGAGTTTCAGGGACAACCTCCGCGGTGACACTCCCGATGACTGGAGGACGAGCATATATTACCGTTACTGGACCCAGCACAAGGAACGTCCTGCACATATCGGTGTACGCACAGACCGCTACAAGCTGATTTTCCTGTACGGCAACAGACTGGATATGACAGGTTCGACTGACTATGTGTCACGGCCGTCATGGGAGTTCTACGATTTGCAGGAAGATCCGTATGAAGATCACAATGCCTATAATGACCCGCAGTATCAGGATATTATAAAGAAAATGAAGAAGGAGATGATGCGCTTGCGGACCGAGACAGGCGATACGGATGCTTCCAGGCCGGTGATGCTTGATATTCTCCGCTCCCAGGGTCTTTGAAAGCAAAAGCACCTTTTTAGTCGTCCTCATGGGAAAAAATGACAAAAAAAGGGGAAGAATCACCTTAAATTCCACCTGCTGGAAAACCGGGATTGGCACGGGATTTTCATCCCACGCCCCCGGTTTTTTAAATGTAAATAGTATGCCAGGATTAACAGGACATATATCGCAGGTGATAGGACCGGTAGTCGACGTGCATTTCGACCTTTCCGGCGAGAATGTCGCAAAGGAGCTGCCCCGCATCCATGACGCATTGACCATAAAGCGCAAGGACGGCAAGACGCTGATAGTAGAGGTGCAGCAGCATATCGGAGAGGATACGGTCAGGACAGTGGCGATGGACAGCACCGACGGTCTGCAGAGAGGAATGGAAGTCACCAACACTTTCGCACCTATAACGATGCCTGTCGGAGCCCAGATACGAGGCCGGGTGATGAATGTTACAGGCGACAGCATAGACGGGATGGAGGAGCTTGACAGGAAAGACGCCCTTCCTATCCACAGGGAACCTCCCAAATTCGAAGATCTTACCACATCGCAGGAAGTCCTTTTCACGGGAATCAAAGTCATAGACCTGCTCGAGCCTTATCTGAAAGGCGGAAAAATCGGTCTTTTCGGCGGAGCCGGAGTAGGAAAGACCGTCCTTATCAAGGAACTTATCAACAATATAGCCAAGAAACACAACGGGTTTTCTGTGTTTGCAGGGGTGGGAGAGCGTACCCGCGAGGGTAACGACCTGCTCAGGGAGATGATAGAGTCCGGGGTGATAAAATACGGTGACGAATTTCTCAAGAGCATGGAAGAGGGCCATTGGGACCTTTCCAAGGTCGACCATAATGAACTTCCGAAATCCCAGGTAGCCATGGTTTTCGGCCAGATGAACGAACCGCCGGGAGCCCGTTCTTCCGTAGCCCTTTCAGGTCTGACCCTTGCTGAGTCCTTCAGGGACAGTGCAGGGACCGACGGCCCCAAGGATATACTTTTCTTCATTGACAACATTTTCCGTTTCACCCAGGCCGGGTCAGAGGTTTCCGCTCTGCTGGGACGTATGCCGTCGGCAGTAGGATACCAGCCTACCCTGGCTACCGAGATGGGACAGATGCAGGAAAGGATCACGTCCACCAAGAACGGGTCTATCACTTCCGTACAGGCTGTCTATGTGCCTGCCGATGACCTGACCGACCCGGCTCCGGCCACTACGTTCACCCATCTTGACGCTACGACCGTGCTGAGCCGTAAGATTACGGAACTGGGAATCTACCCTGCCGTGGATCCTCTGGAGTCCACTTCCCGCATCCTCGACCCGAATATCGTAGGCCAGGACCATTACGAGACGGCACAGAGAGTCAAGCAGATACTGCAGAGGAACAAGGAACTGCAGGATATCATATCCATCCTGGGCATGGACGAGCTTTCCGACGAGGACAAGCAGACCGTAAACCGTGCCCGCCGCGTGCAGAGGTTCCTTTCCCAGCCGTTTGCCGTGGCAGAGCAGTTTACGGGAGTTCCCGGCGTGATGGTATCCATCGAAGACACCATCAAGGGATTCAGGATGATACTTGACGGCGAGGTGGACTATCTTCCTGAACAGGCATTTCTGAACGTGGGCACCATAGAAGATGCCATAAAGAAAGGTGAAGAGCTTCTTGCCGCCGCAAAGAAGAAATGACCCTTTTCAAGGAGGAACCGGATGGACAGTAAAAGTGGAATATTCCTTAATATATCTTCTCCCGAGTCGCAGGTGCTCGGGCAGATGGTGAATTCGGTATCCCTGCCGGGTCTCGGCGGACGCTTCTGCATCCTGCATGACCACGCCCCGCTGATTGCCGCTTTAGGGGAGGGTGACATCATATATACCGTGGGAGAGAAAAAGGAGTCCCTTCATATCATGTCGGGATTTGTCGAGGTGGGCGACAACACTGTCGCCGTCTGTGCGGAGATTTAATAGGAGGTTTTGATGAAGTGGTTGAAATACATATCCGTTTTCTTTGCAGTGCTGCTGTCGGCACAGGTTTTCGCAGCAGAGGATGAACCTGTAGCCGGTGAGGCGTCCGGTGAACCGCAGCTGGATATCCAGGGCATCATATTCGGCCATATCGGGGATGCCTACCAGTGGCATATTACCAGGATAGGGGACAAGGAACTGACGATACCCCTGCCGGTCATAGTCCGCAGCAAGGACAGCGGATGGCACTGTTTCATGTCATCGAAGCTGGAAAACGGGCCTTACAAGGGCTTCTACTTCGCTGAAGGCGGGAAATATGACGGGAAGATAGTGGAGAAGGACGCGGAGGGCAACGAAGTCAGGCCGTTTGACATTTCCATTACGAAAAATGTCCTCGGGCTTATGATAAACAGCGCGATTCTCGTGGCTCTGATACTGTGCTGTTCCCGCTGGTACCGCAGGCATGACGCTCTGAAGGAAGCCCCGTCGGGAGTCGCCGCACTCCTGGAGCCTGTAATCGAAATGATCGATGAGGATGTCATCAGAGGTTCTGTCCCGGAGTCCCAGTACGCCAGATTCGCCCCGTACCTTCTTACGGTATTCTTTTTTATTCTGATAAACAATCTCATGGGTATCATCCCGATATTTCCGGGAGGCGCCAATATCACCGGCAACATCGCCGTCACTTTAGTTCTGGCAGTATGCACTTTCTTGGCTGTCAACCTGTTCGCAGACAGGCACTATTGGAAGGACAAGTTCTGGCCTGATGTGCCGTGGTGGCTGAAAGTCCCGGTGCCGCTGATTCCCTTTACGGAGGTTTTCGGAATATTCACCAAACCGTTTGCCTTGATGATCAGGCTTTTTGCCAATATAATGGCCGGCCATGCAGTCATCCTCAGTTTTGTCTGTGTGATTTTCATTACGGCAAAGCTTGGACCTATGCTCAACGGGACCATGTCCGTTGTCGCCGTATTTTTCGGCATATTCATGGATTTCCTCGAGATTCTGGTGGCATTTATCCAGGCATACGTGTTTACGATGCTTTCGGCTGTATTCATAGGGCTTGCCCATGAAAAGCACGAGACGGAATGACTGTACCGTCGTCCCGAACTGAGCCCGAAGGGCGAAGCCGAAGGATCTGTTAAAATTAAGGAAAATATAATATTAACGATAAATTAAATTCAATGACCATGTTACTTTCAACATTACTTCTTCAGGCTGCAGCAGGTGCAGCTCTCGGCAAGATAGGTGCAGCTCTCGGAGCAGGTCTGGCCGCAATCGGAGCCGGAATCGGAATCGGTAAAATCGGAGCTTCCGCAATGGAGTCCATGGCCCGCCAGCCTGAGGTTGCGGGAAAACTCCGTACAAACATGCTTATCATCGCCGCCCTTATCGAAGGTGTGGCAATGTTTGCCGTCATCATCTGTTTCATGGCTGTGATTTAAATAAGGGAGGCGGGAAATGTCATTGTTGATGCCGGACAGCGGCCTTCTCTTCTGGATGGTGGTCATTTTCGCGGTCGTGCTTTTCGTACTCGCGAAATGGGGCTTCCCTGTAATCACTTCCATGGTGGAGAAACGCAAGGACTATATCGGCCATTCCCTGCAGCTTGCCAAAGAGGCGGACGAGAAGATGGCCGGGATGGCAAAAGAACAGGACCGCATGATCGCAGAGGCGCGGGCCGAGCAGAACCGGATACTCAAGGAGGCGGCCGATGCCAGGAACAATATAATCAGGCAGGCCAGGGAGCAGGCACAGGACGAGGCCGCCAAACTCCTTGCTGAAGCCAGGACACAGATCCAGGCGGAGAAGGAGAGCGCCCTGAGCGAAATCCGCAGCCAGGTGGCGATGCTTGCTGTCGGGGTGGCGGAAAAGGTCATAAGGGAGAACCTTTCCGCTGACAGGGAGCAGATGTCCCTGATAGAAAAGATGGTACAGGAGGCTTCTGGAACAGAGGCGTCAAAGAATAACTGATAACGGACAGTAGAGGACATGAATACAGGTTTGGTTTCATACAGATACGCTTCCGCCCTGATGAAGCTCGTGGCCGGGACCGGCAACGGAGAGAAGGTCTACGGGCAGGTACTGGCGCTCAGCAACAGCCTTGCGGCCATTCCTGAACTGAGGGCACTGATAGACAATCCCATGTCCGTTTCCGATTCACGGAAGTTCAGCCTGCTGGAATCGGCTCTCGGCGAGGAGGAGATGGCGGATGAACTCAAGCGTTTCATCCGTCTGGTTATGAAGAACCGCAGGACCAGATACCTGCGTCTGATGCTGCTTTCGTTCATATCCCAGTACAGGGAGGAGCACAATATAAAGGTCAGCCGTCTGGTAACGGCTGTTCCGGCCCCCGAACTTGAGGAGCGTCTGGCCTCTGAAGTCAAACGCAGACATGGGGATACCGTGATTTTCGAGCACAGGGTGGATCCGGACATTGTCGGAGGATTCATTTTCTGGATCGACGGCTATATGCTGGATGCCAGTACGGCTACGCAGCTTAAGTCGGTGCGCCGCCAGTTCATCGAGAAGAACAGGCGCATAGTCTGAAGCCATCGTGCTAAATAAAACCAGTAACGTAATTGAATACAATATGCCTCAGAATATAAAACCAAGTGAAATTTCAGATGTACTGCTCCGGCAGCTGCAAGACATAGACACATCCCTCAGATTCGAGGAAGTCGGCGAGGTCCTTCAGGTGAGCGACGGCGTAGTGAGGATCTACGGCCTTGTCAATGCTGAAGCCAACGAACTCCTTGAGTTCGAGAACGGTATCATGGCCGTGGTGATGAATCTGGAAGAAGACAATGTGGGTGCCGTGCTTCTCGGTCCTACAGACCAGATCAAAGAAGGGATGACCGTGCGCCGTACGGGCAGGATAGCTTCCATAAACGTCAGCGAGAACATGCTCGGCCGGGTGGTGGATCCGTTGGGTGTGCCGCTGGACGGACGGGGCAAGATCGGAGGGGAACTGACGGAGATGCCTCTGGAAAGGAAGGCTCCCGGGGTGATATTCCGCCAGCCGGTGACAGAACCTCTGCAGACCGGCATCAAGTCCATCGATGCGATGATTCCTATCGGAAGAGGCCAGAGGGAGCTTATCATCGGCGACCGTCAGACGGGAAAGACGGCGATAGCCATAGATACGATCATAAACCAGAGGGATAACTATCTTGCCGGCAAACCGGTATACTGCATATATGTGGCGGTGGGGCAGAAAGGTTCCACCATAGCCAATATCGTGAATACTCTCCGTGAAAAAGGCGCGATGGACTATACCATAGTCGTGGCCGCTACGGCAGCCGATCCTGCCGCCCTTCAGTATTTCGCCCCGTTTGCCGGAGCTGCGATCGGAGAATATTTCCGTGATACGGGAAGACATGCCCTTGTAGTCTATGACGATCTGTCAAAGCAGGCCGTGGCATACAGGGAGGTATCCCTTATATTGCGCCGTCCGTCAGGACGTGAAGCATATCCGGGGGATATATTCTATCTACATTCACGGCTTCTTGAAAGGGCTGCCAAGATCATCGGCCAGCAGGAAGTTGCCGAACAGATGAACGACCTTCCCGAGAGTCTTAAGGGGAAAGTGAAATGCGGTGGCTCGCTTACCGCCCTGCCTATTATCGAGACTCAGGCAGGAGATGTGTCCGCATATATCCCGACCAACGTGATTTCCATTACCGACGGACAGATTTTCCTTGAAACCGACCTGTTCAACCAGGGATTCCGCCCTGCCATCAATGTCGGTATTTCGGTGTCCCGTGTCGGGGGCAGCGCCCAGATAAAAAGCATGAAGAAGGTAGCCGGCACGCTGAAGATAGACCAGGCGCAGTACCGTGAACTGGAGTCATTCTCCAAGTTCAGCAGCGATATGGATCCGGTCACGGCCATGGCCATAGACAAAGGCCGCAAGAACAACGCCCTTCTTGTCCAGCCGCAGTATTCGCCTATGCCGGTGGGGGACCAGGTGGCTATTCTCTATTGCGGGACACACGGGCTGATGCGCGATGTTCCGCTGGACAAGGTCCGTGATTTCCAGACGGCTTTCCTTGACAGGATGCATGCTTCACACGAGGGTGACGTGCTCGCACCGCTCGCGACAGGTACGATAGACAGCTCTATAGAAAGGACAATAGAACAGGAGGCTGCCGCTACGGCATTGGCTTTCAGAGAGTAAGGAAATGGCATCATTAAAGGAAATAAAAAGCAGGATAAACTCCGTCAACGGTACTTTGAAGATAACCTCCGCCATGAAGATGGTGGCGTCTTCAAAGCTCCGCAAGGCGCAGAATGCGATAGGAAATCTGCTCCCGTACGAGCAGCAGATGCACCGTATCCTGGCTGATCTCCTGACTGAAGACATATCCGCAGGAGACCGCTATGTCGCACAACGGCCTGTAAAGAAAGCGGCCATAGTGGCTTTTTCTTCCAACTCGTCTCTGTGCGGCGGGTTCAATTCGATGGCCGTCAAGCATTTCAGGGAAACTGTAGAGCAGTATATGGAGCAGGGTCTGACCATGGATGACTTTCTCGTCTTCCCTGTCGGGAAAAAGATGGCGGAGGCGGTCAGGAAAATGGGGTTCCAGCCGCAGGGGGATTACTCCGTCATGGCGGACAAGCCGTCCTATGCTGATGCCGCCGCACTGGCCCGGCACCTTATGGACCTGTTTTCATCGTGCGCCGTGGACAGGGTCGAACTTGTATACAACCACTGCAAATCCACTTCCGTCCAGATACCGGTACGGGAGGTCTATCTCCCGCTCAGCATGGACAGGCAGCCTGCCCGGCAGGAAGACAGTTCCTTCGGACAGGCGGACTATATAGTCGAACCGTCCGCATCCGGGGTGCTGGAAGTCCTCCTTCCGAAAGTCCTTCTGCTGAAAATATATGCAGTACTTCTGGATGCCAACGCTGCCGAACATTCCGCCCGTACAGTTGCAATGCAGGTGGCTACAGACAACGGGAAAGAACTTCTTCAGGACCTTACCCTCCAGTTCAACAAGCAGCGCCAGCAGTCCATCACCGACGAACTGCTTGATATTGCAGGCGGAACGATGGTCTGATCCGTCCTGAATGACTGTAAGGTATGTTCAGGGTGGCCGGCAAAAGAAAAAAGGAATCGGATCTCGCGACCGGATTCCTTTTTTTTATATGTTCCGAATCAAATGTTTATGTTTAACTAAATTCCTCTCCTCCATTTGCCAACATTGTGCCAAAGAAATGCTATATTCGTAAAAAATTCCTGAAAATATGTTTGGCAGTGACATTACTGAAGAGAAGAAGGTCAGGCTGGCGGGGATGGCGACAGCCCTGTTTGCCGTTCTGGCCGTTGTCTATTTCATACCTGTTGACATTCCTTACAAGATTTCATTCCCGTTGTGGACACTGGCCGGATTCTCGCTATGGCTGCTGCCCTGGCCGATGAGTTTCGCGATGTTCGCTTCGGCGCTCGGTGACCTGGCGGGTGCTTCGGGCAACTTCATGGTGCAGATGGAATGTTTCGCTGTCGCACATCTGTTCATGATTATTTTCTTTGTACGCAGATATATCTGGAGAAACCGTAATGCCGCCTCGCAGGGCAAAGCCCGCAAGTCGCGGCGTCTGGCCTATGTCATCCTCCTTGCATTTCTTATAGTGCTGGTGGTGGCTTTCTCAATGGCGGAGATAGTTCCCGGTGTCCCGTCCGGGGCGGTCCGCTCCGGCGTGGTGTTCTATGCCCTGGTGATATCGATGATGCTTTTCATGGCCCTGCTCCAGCGCAGCCGCCTGTATGCTGCGGGGGCGTGTCTCTTTGTGTTTTCCGATCTGATGCTGGCATGGAACAGGTTTGTAGAGCCGCTTGAGTACGAGAGGTATCTGATCATGGTACCTTATTATCTCGGCCAGATTTTCCTGTTCCTGCGTGCTTCAAGACTGAAACTCGTATATGACAGGCTCAAACCTGGAGTGAGCAGGTTTTCCGGAAAAATCATGGCTGACTAAGCCGCCGTTCCCGCCTTTCTGAGTATTTTCGGAAATGACAATATGAAAATGGTCACGCAGCAGATAGCTGCAGTGGCGTCAGCTATGCTTTCCGCCGCAAAAACGCCGGTGACTCCCCAGAACCGCGGAAGGATAATGGCGAGAGGGACCAGAAGTATGACTTTCCTCAGCAGGGCGATAAAAAGCGAGATCCTGGCCTGGCCCAGGGCTATGAATGTATTCTGGCAGGCCCTCTGCAGCCCGAATATGGTCATTCCCGAAAGGAAATACGGCATCATCCTGTCCACGCAGTCTATGAGTTCGGCGTCATTCGTGAATGCGGAAGCCGTCACATGCGGGAACAGTATCATCAGAAGCATCAGTACTGCATTGAAAGTGAACATGATAGTCACCGATACCCTGAAACATTCTTTTACCCTGCCGGTATATCCGTGGCCGTAGTTGTAGCTGGATATCGGGACGAATCCCTGGGCGAAGCCGGTCAGAGGGGCGCTGCCTATCTGCATTGCGCTCTGCATTATGGCAAGGGCGCTTACGTATATGTCCCCGAAATGTTTCAGGTTTGTGTTCAGGACAAACCCGACCAGGCTTTCCGTACTTGCCATGATGAAAGGGGACACCCCGAGGCCGAGGATGGCCATGACAGTCTTCCTGTCTATCCTCATGTATTTTCCGGCAAGATTGAGCGTGGCTTTTTTCGAGAACAGGAATCCGAGCACCCATGCGGCACTGCATGCCTGTGAGATTACGGTAGCTATGGCCGCTCCCCTGACTCCCATGTCCAGGACGAAAATGAATACAGGATCCAGAATGATGTTCAGTGCGGCGCCTATGAGGGTGGACATCATCGCTATGCCCGGTCTTCCCTGCGTGTTGATGAATGTGTTCAGCCCTACCGATATCTGGACGAATATGGTACCGGCAAGGTAGATTGACAGATAATCGGTAGCATAGCCTATCGTGTTTTCCGAAGCTCCTGTGAAAAGCAGGACCGGCTCCATGAAGATATAGCAGGCAACGGAAATGATGACGGTGAAAAACAGCAGCATCACAAATCCGTTGCCGAGAATCCGTTCAGCCCTTTCCCGATGCCCTTGTCCGAGGGCAATGGCGGCAAGCGGGGCTCCTCCTCCGCTGACGATTGCCGAGAATGCCGATACGAGTATGATGACCGAACCGGTCACTCCTACACCGGCCAGGGCATCGGTCCCGATTCCGGGGATATGTCCTATGTAGATACGGTCTACTATGTTGTACAGCAGGTTGACTATCTGTGCAGCTACGGCCGGCAGAGCCATCTTCAGTACGAGGGGCAGCATCCTGTCTGTCCCCAGCCGTTCTTCATATACATTTCCTGATCCTGTCATGTCCTGCTGTTTCCCAGAGGCATAGATGGAGGATTACATCGTCACTTCAATGCTTTCTCCTTCACGGATATTGTATGACGCCAGGGTCTTTCCTTCCTGCCGGACGGTTACGGACAGTTTCTTGCCCGAACGCTTGACGAGTATGTCGTAAGGGAGGGAGGAACATGCGTGTATGTTGCTGATGTTGAAATAGTCCCAGTTTTCTGGAAGCTGCGGACGCAGGTTGAAGGTCCTGAATCCTGTAGGGCGGAACCCGAGGATTCCTTCTGTGAATATCCTGCAGTAGAGGGCATTTTCCGTGGAAAGATGCCTCTGGTCGCCTTCCGGCCATGCTTCGACGGGGTACGGGACATGCTCTCCGAGCAGGCGGTGCCGTGAATATGCGGCCAGATGCTCGGTAGCCTTTTCCGGATATCCGGCAGCATAGATGCCGCGCAGTGCGTACAGGGTGGCCCTGTCCCAGAACACGTCCGTCCCGGCTTCCGTATATACTCCGTTTTCGGACCACAGGATAGGGGACAGCAGAGCCTGGACAGTACCTTCTTTACGGTCGAATATGTCCATTACCAGAGGGATGCAGATCCATGAGCGCAGTACGTCATTCCCCTTGAAATATCTGTAGGTGTGGAATCCGTCCATGTCCGCTCCGAAATATTTTTCTATGTTTCCTTTCAGTGTGGCCGCCCTCTCTCTCAGTTCCGCCGCACGGGATGCCGCTTCATCGGCGGCAGCGGATGATTCCGCACTTTTTCCGTCGGCAGCATACTCATCCGCCATTGTTTCTATGAGCCATGCCGTTGATCTCAGGGCGTCATAGTAGAGGGACGAAGTGCAGAGGTTGGCCTCTCCTGCCGGGAAGCGCAGTTCCAGCTCGTCTGCATCCGAAGCCACGACACCTTCACTGTTGATCTTACGGCTGCAGTATTCCAGACTCCAGTCTATCAGTGGCATGAGTGTCTCTGCAATCTGCAGGTCCCCCATAGCGAGAGCATAGCGGGAGGCCCCGTATGCGAGCATCGCAGCGTCCCCTCTGTCGAAAGGTCCGTGCGATTCGTACCCTTCGGCTATTACAGACCACGGTATGAAGTTGAAATCCGGATTCATGTATGCCGCGAAATGCAGGAAGCTGTTGACGGCAGACTCGTTCCCCTTGTCATATCCGAGGAAAGGGAAGAACGGGTTGATGTATTCCGCCTGGTCGTTGCACCAGATGGCGGCGTAGTACGCCTCTCCTCCCGGACACTGCATGAGACCTCCGCGCGTGGCGAATATGCTTTCCGCACCTCTGATCTTCGAGAATCCGAACATCGTGTTCAGTACCGGATCCGGGCTTTCAAGTACGAGTTCTCCGCATATCGTCTTGACAAAATCTTCTCTTTCCGCCTTTTCCCTGTCGACATCTATAGGGATTTCCATCTGAGGCTGCTTGAGACCCCGTATGGTGGCCCCGAATGATATGCTCTCTCCCGGGGCGATACGGTATGACCTGTCGATGCCGCTGCCGGTTGATGCTATAAGAGTGTAGCTTCCTTCCGTTCCGGCCTCAGGGTCGGTCTCAGTTACATTCCTTACGGCTGGGACGAATACGGATATTTCATTGTCCCCGGTGTTGGTGATGGTGTACCGCTCGCAGACTGCGGCCCTTGTCGGGGACGGGAAATAGCATTCCGTCACTTCCACGGGAGCGTTCCCGTATGTAGAGAGTACCGACATGATGCCGTCGAGGGTTATGGAGCGGACCTTTTCCCCTTCGAGCGCTTTCCCGTCTACGGTCACTCCCGACATGAAATCAGTGTCGAAATGTACGGTCAGGCTTGCATGGGTGTCATTCGGTACTGTCCGGAGCATGGGCCAGACCACGGAACGGTCCATGGAGAACGACCCGTCTTCATTCACTCCGTACCTGTAAACGACAGATACCTGCTCCCCGCTCATTTCTATATGGTCGTAATGGGGAATGTCATTGCCGATGTCCCATCTGATGGCATAATCCCCGTCAATGGTCCATCTGGAACTGTCAGCCGGGCCGGCAAAAGCGGCAGTACATGAGAACGCGGCTGCCAGTGCGATGATAAGTGTGGCTTTCTTTTTCATTCAGAATATGGTTTAGTGTATGGATATGTTTTCAGTAGAGTATGTGCTGACAGTTTCGGCACATCTTTCCACAATGTTGTCATGAATTTTCACGTTTCTTGCGTTGCGGACCGCGATTCCGCATCCTCCGTGGCCAGGGCAGCCCTTGATGATGTTGCGGCTGATTTCAATGCCGTCGTGCAGTATTGTCCCCTCTGTATCCGGGGCGTCTATCACGACCGCGATTCCCGCCGCACCGAACTGTGCTCCGCCGTCACCGCAGTTGACTATGACGTTGTCCGTGATGGAGACATTCACTCCGTGGCCCGCTTCCTTCCACCATGATTCCGCTCCGACATGTATCGCCGTTCCCGTGCAGCCACGGAAAATGTTGTCGTGTATGCTGACGTTCCTGGTCTTTGAAAGGACGGCCCTTGCGAGGTTCCCCCAGACGACGCTCCTGCAGAATTCCAGCGACGGGAGCTTGGATACGTTGAATACATAGTAGTCCTGCCAGTGCTCAGGCAGGCTCTTGTCTGTCTTTATCCTGACGGTTGTGGATTTTTCTTCGTGCATGACATCCGTCACGGTAGCTGTCATTTCCGGAACAAGGGTGGATATCCTGGTGATTTCCACGGTATCTCCGATGCGTGGAACATCGGTGACCTGGCTGTGCGTGAATGTCGGGGCCCTGAGTTCCAGAGTCAGCCAGCCGTCATCCGAGACTGAGGCGATGTCATGATAGTAGCCGTGTACGTTTGTGGCATCATCCCCCTGGGCCTTGAAAAAGCACTGGTCGAAGACGAGACGGCCTTCACAGCATGCAAAGTGGGTGGCGTCCGTGTTGGTAGAGAAGGAATATCCGTCGGATGGGCAGACATTCAGACCGAGGATGGTGATGTCCTTGCTGTCGAATCCTGTTATCCCCATTCCGGGCTGCGAGTGGATGGTGACGTTCTTCAGGGTCACTCCGTCGCTCTCTCCTATGTATATCGCGGGACGGAAATGGAACGAATGTGGAGCGGCAAGCTGCTCTCCTTCAAGATATTCCGGAATGCTTGTCATGAAGCGGACAAGGTTGTCTCCCTCTAACCGGTGTTCCGGGAAATATATTGCGTCCCGGAATGCTCCGCCTTTCCTGCTGTCCCAGATCATGAGTCTCGGGAACGGGGTTGCTTCTGTCAGTCCGTGGTCATTCCGGAACTGCACTAGCATGGATTCCGGAGTCACTTCCAAGATCGTCCCCTGTGAGAACGGTTTGCGGAGATAGTCGATGGTCAGTCCTTCTATCCTGAAATTGCGGCAGCCGATGAGCGAAACAGGTTCCATCCATCCTTCGCACATCAGTACTGCGCCGTCTGCACGGACCGTCACATCTTCGGACCCTTCGAAATCGAGTCCGCGGACATAAGGATAATACGGGGTGAAGATAACGGATTCCGGATTCGGGCCCATTTTTCCGGACATGACTTCCTGTTCGAGCTTTTCCGCTTCTTTGTCTTTCAGACAGTAGACTCCCTTGGGGATGACCAGGGTCGTTCCCGGGTGGGTCCTGCAGTATTCTGCCGCCTTGCGCAGGGCCTCCGTGTCGTCCCTGCCGTCATCAGGTCTGGCTCCGAACCGGGTCACGGAGATTTCTTCCGTGCTTTCCGGATTGGAGGTTCCCTTGCCGGCGGCTTCTACGTGTACAAACACGGATATGGCGGACAGGAGCAATGCAGGAATAAGAAAATGTGTCTTTTTCATGTGGTTCGTGAAATAAATGACAAAAGTAATAAAATAATACAATATAAATCACCCAGGGTAGAGCGATGGACATTCAGATACAGATTTTCTCGCTGATACCCTGGATGACAATACAATGTCTGTCTGTCAGAGAATGACGGAAATCATTCGGATGATGACATCAGATACCGAAAAGCTGGAACTCGGTCATGTGGGAGCAGGCGTTCTGGTCTATTCCAGGTCTCATTCCCTGCTGGTTCTTTTTGACGCAGACCCTCAGATAGCTGAACGGTGTCTCGGCATCGTAAGGTCCCAACTCATATTCCTGTGCTTCAGGAATGTCCGTTTCGGACTGGAACAGAGTCCAGGTCTCTCCGTCATTGCTGGTGTACAGATCGATGTCTCTCGGCCAGTTGTTTTGCTGTCCCGGCCTGTTGTAGTACCTGCATTTCATTTTCGAAATCTGCTTTCCGAGGTTGATTTCGAAATAATGCCCGTACGTATCGTCCTTATAATATGCTCCGCAGTCATCGTTATACGGGGTGTGCCAGTAGGTGTTGGAGACATCTCCGTCTATCAGTCCGGCAAGTCCCTGTCCGTCATAGCCGTTCAGGTCGAACGGGCAGGAAAGCATATCCAGTGTCAGGGTGATTATTCCTTCGATGACCATATAGTACGGCCTTTCCATTTCGAATTCCAGTTCTCCCATATTCATGGCTATAGGCAGGACATACGGTGCGCTGTCGAAATCGAATCCGGCTTTGGATACGGTCAGGGTCACGGTATTCTGCGAGGTGCTTTCTCCGCTCTTGAAACTGAGTTTCCCTTCATTCGAAATGGATACGACGCTTTCCGGCGAGAGGGCATTGTAGTCTCTTCCGAGACTTGTGTTGTAGTCTTCGACATAGTCGTCATTACGCTCCAGGGTGCAGTCGAAATCCCAGATATTGTCACCGTCCATGGATGCCGACAGTTCCACACTCCAGGAATCCTGGCTGTCCGTGATGGCGCCTCCGGTAATGCTGATTACCGGCTTTCCGAGTTCTATCTCCCTGACAAAGTAGCATTTGTCTTCATTTACATACGTATTGTCAAGCCCGTCGAGTATGAGTGCGATATAGAATCTGGATTCAGGATCGGCCTCCATCTGGCTTCTGATGCCCGCAATGTTCTCTGTACTGAACACGATGTCCACTTTCCTGTACCTTTCTTCCGGTGCAAGTACTATGTCCGGCTCTGAAATCGTATAATACTGTGGGGCGATGGCAATGCCCTCCTTTACGTAAGACGCGGCTTCGTCATCGGTCATTCCCCGCAGCTTTGCCGTGGCGGTAAGGGACGGGTCGCTCCCTCCGCGGAGCAGGGTGACGGTCTGGGTGATATCTATGTTGACGTCATAGATTCTCATGATGTCCGTACTGGTAGCTTCAGCCTGGAATGATACGATATTCTTGTACTCGTCCGGATACAGGTTCTCGGTCTTGTACAGGCTGTTGTCGCATGACGGAGCCAGCAGTATGCATAGCGCCGCGGCGGCTGTTGCATGTATTTTCATATTGTGTTTCATTGCGTTTCTTTTCATTGTTATGATTAGATATTAATATCCCGGTGCCTGGACGAGCTGAGGGTCCGAATATACTTCGTGCATGGAAATAGGCAGTATGTACATTCTGTCGCTCCATGCGAACGGCTGGTTGATGACAACTTCAGTGTTGAACTGTTCGAAAGAAGGGTTTTCGGTTCTGCTTTCGAAACTGTCAAGGCCCCTGCGGACACCGGTCGCAAGTTTTTCAGGGGCGAGCATCCAGCGGCGGAGGTCATGATAGCGGTGTCCCTCTCCGAAAAGCTCTATGGTCCTTTCCGCCCTTACCCAGTCGAGAATGCTCATCTTCTCATCGCAGTCGCTTTCATCGAGCTCCGGCACTCCGGCACGCCTGCGGATGATATTGATGTTGTCGAGAGCCTCGGTCAGCATGGCCCCGTCTTTTTTGTGCTCATAGAGTTCGGCACAGCATTCCGCAATGTTGAGATACAGTTCGGCCAGTCTGATGAATGGTTCAGGGTAGCGGTTGGCTGCCAGCGGGTTGGAATCGTTCTGGAGTGCTGCAGGGATACTCGGTGTGAGCCGTATCGCAGGGGATGTATATTTGTTGGAAAGGAATCCTGTCTGGCAGTTGTCTCTCGGCACTGCGCTGCTGTAGCCCTGAGCGGCCTTGTCGAGAAAGTTCACGTTCAGCGGTTCCCCGTTTTTGATGATAGGGCCCAGTTCGCAGTCATCGAATGTGATCCAGGCATAGAACCTCGGTTCCCGGTTTACATTGATATTGATTATGTTGTCATGCCCTTCGATGCCTGCTCTCTGCAGCCAGGCTTCCTTGCCGATGAATTCATCGTCATTTGCCGGAAGCTCTCCGTTCTTGGTATAGAACGATTCTATCATGTTCAGAGTAGGGGAAAGGGCGCTCCATCCGGAGAAGTCCGTGCCGGTATTGAGCTGTATCAGGTTTCTCGGGAGTCCGCACATAGATACGTATGTGGCGTCATATCCCGCGCTTATGCTTCCCCAGATGTATTCGCAGTTGCCCATGGTCTCATCCGAGCATACCACATACCTCATAAGCATCATATGTTTGATGAAATCCTTTCCTTCAGGAGTAGAAGAGTCCACACCCGGAATGTATATGTTTTCGATTTCTATTTTCTGATCGTCCATATAGCCTTCGGCATCTTTTATGCTCAGAAGTTTCCTCCCGTTGGCGAGAGCCATTTCGAGAGCCTTCTTGTTCGCTTCGTATGCCCTTTCCCATTTTTCGATCTGGAATTCATGGCTTACGAGCTCTTTCCCGTATCCCGGAGTCTCGAAATTGGTGTTGCTCCATGTAGGATAAGGGAACGAGCCGTTCCACAGGTCTGATGCGGCGTAGAGAAGCACCCTGCCCTTGAGGGCCTCGCAAATAGTCTTGTTGGCCCTGCCCCAGGTCTCATCGAGTACATATCCTGGAGGAAGGTCTTTTTCCGCTTCGTCAAGCAGGCGTATGACTTCGTCCACTACATAGTCATAATGGTATCTTCCAGGGAATTCTTCGATAGGCGTACTGGATTCGATATATTCGTTGACAATCGGGATGGGACCGAACATTTTCAGTCCGAGAGCATAATAATATGCTTTCAGGAAATTCGCATGGGCCTTATACAGTACCCTGTCTTTGTCTGTAACGCCTAAAGGCTGGTGTTTGTCAAGTTCGCGGAGGAACAGGTTGACATGTCCTACTGATCCGTATATTCCTTGCCAGTAATAGTTGCAGACTCCGTGGCTGGAAGTCAGCTGGTCGTATGAAACTGTCTGGAAGCCTGTACCGTAGACCTGCGGCAGAACGAATTCGTCTGAGGAGTACTCCACTTCATTGCCGCCGCGGTAGGTTATTGGCGACATTTCCGCAATAGGTCCGTATGCACTGTAGATCCAGGCCTCTGTAGCCTGTTTGTTCTTCAGCGCATCATCGAATGATGCTACCTTTTCCGGAGACACGTCCAGCCAGGAGCATGATGCGAGGCCGAAGACAGCGGCTGCGCCGCAAATGGTTCTGATATTTGAAAATATGTTCTTCATGTCTGTAATGATGTATTAGAAGTTGAACTGGACGCCGAGGCTGAATGTACGCGAGAACGGATATGAGTTCCATCCGAGCTCGGGATCCCAGAGTTTGAACGGGCTCCATACGGCGAGGTTGTCGCAGTTGAGGTAGACGCGGCCGAACTTGAAGCTGTATCCGAGTTCGAGGGTCTTGAACCTGAGGAATCCCGCATCGCGCAGCCAGTAGGTGCTGTTTACATTGTTGTTGGCGTTCTGGGCGTCAGTCACGCCGAGGCGCGGATACTTTGCATTAGGGTCCGGATTGTCCTCAGACCAGCGTGATTCATATATCCATGCCATCAGGTTGTTGTCGTTCGTCCCGAACGGAGTGATGCCGTTGATCATTATCTTGCGCAGCGCGGAGCCGTTGAAGAATGCCCCGAGATCCCAGTTCTTGTAGCGGACGCTGAGTCCGAAACCGTACTGGATACGAGGAGTGCCTCCGTATGGAGAGATGATGGTCTGGTCATCTTCGTTGATGATGCCGTCACCTGTGATGTCACGGTATTTGATGTCTCCTACCATAGGGGTTCCGCCGAGAGCCTGTGTCGGCCAGTTGTCTATTTCCTCCTGGGAGGTGAACAGACCTTCGGCTATATATCCCCTGTATTTGTATCCGTCCAGCGGCATGTTCTGGTCTTTCTGCCAGGTAAACGGATAGTTCGGTTCATCCTTGTAGACGTATTTGTTCTGTGTGTATGTGAAGTTTCCCCTGAGGTTCAGGTACCAGTCCTTTCCGAAATTGCGGGACCAGTTGAAGCTGAATTCGTATCCCCAGTTGTTCACTTTTCCGACATTTGCCCAAGGGGTTGCGTTCGAATAGCCCATAATCTGCGGCCATGAGCCTCTCTGCATCATGATCCTGTCCCTCCATTCGAAGAAATAGTCGAATGTGATGTCCAGTTGTTTGAACAGGGTGGCATCGACTCCGATGTCCATTTTCCTTGACCTTTCCCATCTCGGGTTCTCTACGGCATAGCCTCCTATACCGACGCCCTGCGATGTAATGATCGGGTAGTTGCCGTTATATGACGGACCTGAAGTATATGATGCACTTCCCCCAAGAATGATAGTATCGTAATATACAAAGTGCTCTCCGCCGAATCCGTCGCTGCCGATATGTCCGTATGAACCTCTTATCTTGAGATAGCTGATTGCATTGGATGCGCTTCCCCAGAAGCTCTCGTTGCTCGGTACCCATCCGGCCGATACTGCAGGGAAGAATTCGAACCTGCGGCCTTTTTCAAAACGCTCCGTTCCGTTGTAGCCGAAGTTGAACTCGACGAAATATCTGTCGTCATATCCGTATGTGGCACGGCCTGAAAGGCCCTGGTTGCGTTCCGGAAGCACTGACAGGCGGTATTCGCGCATCATGTACATCAGGAGTCCGCTTACTGCATGTTTGCCGAAAGTCCTGTCGTATGTCAGTCTCGCATCGAAATAGAATGTCTGGTCCTGGGATTTGTCCGGTCCCGATGTGGTGACGAAATCCTGTCCGAGATCCCCTACATATTCCAGATCATAGACGTCAGGGGTGCTGGCATCCCAGGTGGCGTCGTCTACCTGATAAAAATAAGGGGTCTGGCCTTTGTAATATGTGGAAGAAGACCAGTTCTTCCAGTTGACAAGGGCGGTGAGTCCGAGACCTTCAGTGATGAAGTCGAATCTCTGGTCCAGTTTCAGGGAGGCATTCAGGGTGTTGGAGTTTGTTTCCGCATAGTCATCAAGCAGTCCTGCGTAAGGGTTGGTTTTTCTTGTGCCGCTCTGCATCAGCTTGTTACCGAAGCGGATGTGGTTGTCTCCTTCCTGTGCCGGGAAGAATGCGGGGAAGTCTACAGGGTTTGCAGTGTATACCGACCCGAAAATATCCTGCGTGCTTTCTCTCGGACCTTTATTCTGGTTTATCTGCGCGTTCAGATGCAGGTCAAGGGTAGTGGTGTTGGTCACTTTGTAGGAGATATTGTTCTGGAAGGTATATCCCATCTGCTGGATATTGGTGTTGAACATGTGCGGCCCGTCAGGGTTGCCGTTGAGCATACCGGTATTGTGGTTCATCTGGAGACTCATGAAATAGGTCACCTTGTTTCCGCCGCCCTGGATGCTGATATGGGCACGCTGGTTCATGTTCCATTTCCTGAACAGGAGCTTCTGCCAGTCCACGTCAGGATAGGTGTATGGATACTGGTGGCTGAAAGTCCTTTCTATCGTCTGGTCGGAATAAGTCTGTACCGAGCCGGGATTCCTTCCTGTCATGGCTTCATTGTATGCAGACATCCAGGTGGCTCCGTCCACGAATTCCACCATGTTATACGGTCTTACATAAGAGTTTTCCACGGTTACATTTACAAGGGCCCGCTGGTTCTCTATACCTTTTTTCGTAGTGACGAGCATTACGCCGTTGGCTCCGCGCACACCGTAGATGGCCGTAGCCGAAGCGTCTTTCAGGATGGTGAAGCTGGCGATATTCTCTGCCGGGATGCGGTTGAGGTCACCTGCGGATATTTCCACGTCATCCAGGAGGATGAGAGGCTCCGCCCTTCCTCCGAATGTACTGACTCCGCGGATGTAGAAACTGGATGTCGTTCCCGGCTCTCCTGATCCGGTCATCGAAATCACACCGGCAAGTTTTCCCGCAAGGGCATTGGTAAGTGATGACGATGAAGTACGGAGGGCTTCTCCGGAAATGCTGGTGACTGCACCTACCACCGAAATCTTCTTCTGGGTACCGCCGCCGACTACGACTACCGCGTCAAGTTCGTTGTCCGACTGCAGAGCAACGTCCACGATACCTCGTGTTCCGATGTCCACCGTTACCGTCTTGTATCCCATAAAGGAGATTTCGAGCTGGGAGGTCCGGATGTCTGCGACATCGATAGTGTAAGATCCGTCCTCATTGGTCATTACTCCGTTGGTGGTTCCTTTTTCCACGACGAATGCTCCTGCAACGGGTTCTCTTGTCTGGGCGTCCGTGACGTGTCCGGTCACTTCATAGCCCTGAGTGGCGTTTACCTGTTTCTCTGCCGGAGATGCATGCACGGCCAGCGGGGCGCCGGCGGCTGCAAAGACGGCAAAAACAGTAAAGAACAAGTGTTTGATCCTCATGATTTGGTCAGATTAGTTAAATAAATATTTGTTGGTTGTGTTAAAGAAGTCCGAGTGCCTGTACGGCGGCCCTGGCGTTCTGTGACACCGGCCATCTCCATTCTTCGAAGAGGTCGCACAGGCTTTTGCCTGCTGCCTGCGATGCGGCGACTATCAGGTTATCCACGGCAGTCTGCTCGCTTGCGGCATCCGGCCTTTGGGATACATAGTTCCAGAACTTTACCACCCAGTCGAGCCCGCCGTATCTTTCCTGGAGTTCGAACAGGAAGCATGCGAACAGATCCGTAGCACCCTGTCCGTACGGGTTGTCTATACCGCGCTCGACGGCGATAGTATTTTCATACGTATTGTTAGGGTTGGACATATAGATGTCGAACAGTTTGTCTATATTCCAGGTCGGATCGGTCTCGGGATTCGAGAAAGTCTGGCCCAGTATCTCTACAGTGGCCATTCTGGCCATAAAGTTTGAATATCCGGTACATTCAGGTTCGTCCGTCCCGTATGTGATCTTGCTTCCGAACATCCAGAAGTTCCTTCCCATTTCGTATGGGGTAAGGCCGTCCTGGTAGCCGTTTTTATAGCTGTTGTAGACCCCTTCGAAGTTGATCGAATTCATCCATATTCCTGTGCCTCCTACCCAGGCTTCTGCCGCTGCGGGAAGCCCGTGTGTCGCAGCCAGGCATATTCTGTCGTTGATATAGCAGCTCGAATCTATCCACGGAGTCCTTCCTCCGGTACATTTCAGATAGAATTCATAGATGGTGTCGGCTGCATCCACCCATTTTTTCATGGCAGAAGGTTCGAGGTCAGCTTCATACGAAAGCAGTACCATGTGTTCGCCCCACCATGGATACATCGGTCTGCCGTCAGGGTTTTCACCGTGGCAGTTTCCGTAATAGGTGATAGGGACTGTCGGCGCCCAGTCTGCAAGACTTTCATCGGGTTCTTCTTCCGGGTCCTGTTCAGGGGGTATGTACCATGTTTTCCTTTCTTCCGAGCATGAGCCGAGAATTAGGATGAAACCCAACATCAATGAAGGGATGAAATATTTTGTTCTCATGATTTATGTGGTTATTGAAGCACTTTAACAAAGATGAAGAGTTTTTGACTGCCTGTAAAGACGTCAGGATGAAATAGTAGTGGATTTGTGCTATTAACAGATTGATTGACAGTGATATGCTTTCCAGGATGACGGTGTTTTTAGTAGTACATGTTACCTATCCTGGTTATGTGGCTTCCGGTCTTTTTCGCGTTTTGTTGGGGGGGGATGATATGCGCATGACTCTGGAGTCGAAATCTTCCCTGTCGTCTATGGCCGCATTGCGGATTTTCACCCTGTAGTTGTAGATGGTCGAAAGGGAGCGCCGCAGGAAATGCGCTATTTTGGCCGAGTCGTTTATGCCGAGCCGTATCAGGGCCATAACCCTCAGCTCGGTCGTCAGCATCCCTTCGGATGTCGGGTCTTTGAGCCTCTTGTCGGGCTGGAGCATTTCGTTCAGCCTGACGGCGAAATCCGGGAACAGTTTGAGGAACGTGGCGTCGAACTCCGCGTAGAAGTCATGGAGTATGGCGTTGGTGTAGTTTGCGGACTTGAGGTTCTCCATTATCTTTTCGAAGCCTCCGGTCTTGGCTGTCTTCCTTAGATGCGACCTGTAGTTTTCTATGGCTTCTATGTAGGTGGAGCACATGTCCATGTATTTTGACAGGTAGGCTTCCTTGATGTCATTGGATTCCAGAAGCAGCCGGTTGTATTCTTCCAGTTTTATGTTGGCCTGTTCAAGCAGTTCGTTCTTTTTATATGTCCTGCTCCTTTCCCTGAATACAGTCCCTGTCAGCCATATCAGCAGGACTACCAGCAGGGACATCCATATCAGCAGGGATACGAGCTGGGTGTGCTTCCCTTTCAGCTGTGCCTCGTAGGCGCTGGTGATGACAGGCAGGATTTCCATCGCGGACTGCATGTTGAGCTTTGAGTGGGCTGCTATGATGTCGTGGACGGAGCGGGTGATATAGGAATAGGCCCTTTCTATGTCTCCGGCCTTGTATAGCATCGTGGCGAGCTCCTTCAGGGCCAGATAGTCGTTGACAGGGGTTATGAGGTCGTTGATGGCGCTTGTCGCATAGTGCTGTACGACTTTCAGACTGTCTCCTGCATGCTTGTAGATATTTGCCGCGATATAGTTGAGTATGGCTTTCTGGTGGGTGTCCGTTTCCCCGGAAGCGCATTTTTGCAGAAGTTCCGGAAGCATTTCTTCTCCGCGTCCCTGTTCCCGCATGATTTCAGAGCGCACATACAGGTATTCTATGTCGGTACTGTCCAGCTGCTCCAGTCTGAGCTGCCGGTATTTCCTGCGCAACCCGTCATAGTTGAGCCGGAGGTCCAGATCATCGGACGTGCCGGCCATGTCTTCATACAGGGATTGCCTTGCATGGTAGTATCTTTTCAGGTATTCTTTGTCCAGCGAGGTCGTGTCAATGCTGTCAAGAAGCCGGATGGCATCAACATAGGCACTTGACAGGATGTATCTTTCGGCAAGGTCCAGTGTGGCGTCCGTTTTATGGGGGGGGTAATACCGGAGGCAAGGTTGAACTTCTTTTTGGCATAGACTATGGCCGAGTCCATGTTGTACTGGTAGTATTCATCGTATATCCTGTCATATACCCTGTATCTTTCCTCGTCGGTCATGCCGCTGTTCAGGACGGATTTCATCCCTTCGATCCTGCTTTCTTTCTTCTGGATATACAGCTCCCTTTCGGCTACGGTCCTGTCAAGCCGGGCCAGAATGGCCTCCGTTCCGGTATCTTCCCCTCCGTCAGTGCGGCATCCGGCTATGGCTGTGGCGAATACCGCCATCAGAATTGTCTTTTTTCGTATAGTCATCCGGCAAAAATATCCAATTTTTTTGATAAACCGCCCCTGCCGGCGGTTTTGCGGCAGGGGCGGGAAATGCTGGGGACCTGACATTACAGCTTTTGAATGTCTATGTCCATCGTGTCAAGATAGACGTCGATTCTGTATCTGCCCGGTTCTTCCACATCGAAATTCGTTACAGGGTCATTGATGTAGTATCCCATCTTTCCGGCCATGTCGGGATCGTTAGAGACGATTTTCGCATAGCGCGGCTGCCAGTCCCGTGTAGGGAATATCGCGAATACTCCGCCGTCGACCTTGTTTTCAGTGTCGGTGATTTCTCCTTCCCACCGGAAATGGCCGTCCCCTTCATTGGTCATAGGCTGTCCTTCCCACGGATCCCATGCCGTGTTGAAAACGAGGTAGAGGTTTTCTTCATAAACTGTCAGGTCCGGATGTTCTACATTGCAGACAAGTTCTACTTTATTGGTGGTGAAGTCGACCCTGACAGTGTAGTTCCCGGCTTTCAGGACATAGAACCCGAGCTCGGGTGCCGGATCGGATATCCTGTCCGAAACAGTCCAGTATTCATCCGCACTGCCGTCTCTTGTCCAGCCTGGCCAGGTAGCATGGGAAGCAGACCATGGGCAGAAGCGGAACGTCCCTCTGACCATATCCCCTGTCCATTCGTAGCCGGTCTCTGTCCGTGTCATTCTCCTGTCTTCCGACCATGGCCACGGATTGCCCAGTGCATTTCCTCCGATCGTGAGCGATGAAGGTACTGGTTCGCCGTCCTCTATGGAAACTCTCATGTCGTTGAGATTCAGAGTGATGAGCTTGTATCCCGCGTTTTCCCCGGAGTAGGAGAAGTCAAGGCTGTAGCTTTCTCCGGGATCAGTGCTGAAATAGCGGACTCCCATGCCGTCTTCGCTGTCCCTGTCCCTTACGTAGCCCGGCCACCAGGAGAGTTTCCCCGTTATGAACCGGAATCCTTTCCCAGGTTCTACCCAGTCGTTGTATGTGAATATCCCTTTTTCCTGTCTTGTCATCATAACGGCGTCTTCATAGCTGCCGGTACCTATGGCCTCACCTGCGATGTAGATAAGGTCAGGAACCGGGGCCTCGCTGTACCTGACCGTGTATGTAAGGTCCACGAGATCGGCCATGATGTCGTATTCTCCTATTTGTCCGATCTTTATGGAGACGTCGGTGCCGGGATCTTCGCTATAGTATGCCAGGACTCCTTCTTCAGTCCCCGCGCCGTAGGCCGGCCAATCGGACTCATCGGAGGTTCTGAAGACTACAGATCCCTCTTTCAGGGCTCCCTGCCATGAGAACCGGCCCGGGTTTTCGCGTGTCATCATTACGGCTGCCGGACTGCCGAGAGCATCTCCGTCAATGAACAGAGTGTAAGGAGAAGGTGTGAAGGCGGCTGCTGAAAATTCAGTTTCGGCGGTCTGGGTGAGGTCGTCCCTTCCGTAAATGGTGGCGGTGACCATGGCTTTGTATTTCGTCATTGTTCCGCTTGAAGCTCCCAACACATCCGTCAGAAGGTCGTTGAGCCCTTCCGTTGTCCATGAGATGCTCAGTGCGGATTTTCCCATGTCGCGTCTGAGACCTTCGGAATAGTCTGCATCTGCACGGGCGATTTCAAGGGTGTAGTAGACGTCTTCTTCGAGTCCGTAGTCGGATGCCGGTGTCCATGTGAGTTTCAGGGCTTCTTTTCCTGCATCGGCTTCTTTAAGTGTAATTTCCCGGGCGGATGCCTGTATGGTCAGTTCGTCACCGGTGTCAATGAGTTTTTCTTCGTCTTGGGTGCAGCCCGGTATCATGAGCCCGATGGCTGTGCCCAGCAGTAAAAAGTGCCGGTAAAGTTTCATAAGCTGGTCGTTTTTAGTTTTAAATGTTATTGTATTCACAAATTTCACCGATTGCGCAGACTTGTCAAATATCAAGATGGAAAATAGTAGTGCACGGGATGAAGTTTTTTAGGATTAATTAATTGATAATCAGAAACATTTCTTTTTGGCGGCAGAGTCTATTTAGTAGCTGCGCGGTGCTTTCCGTACTGTGCGGATGGCGGTGTTTCTGTCCGCGGCGGCCCTGGAAGCGGTCCCGCCCCGCACGGTCTTGCCGCTTCCACCCCCGTCCGGCACCGGACCGGTGCCCTCCCTCCCGCCGGAGGGAATCTTCCGGGAAAAATGTTGCTCCTTGGATAAAATTTCATATCTTTACAGTCACGCAACAGTATCCTGCCTGAACCTGAATAAATCCAATAACCACATAAATAGCATCAGTATGAAGAAAATTGTTCTTATTCTTGCCCTGGCGGGCATTTCAGTGTCTGCGTTTGCCGGCCGTCAGGATACTCTGGCTGTAGACAATACCGGCAAAAACAATGTGAAGGTCCTTCAGGACGAGAAGATAGACGAGTACAGGAGAAGCTCTCTGTATCAGGTGCTTGTGAAGCATTCGGGTGCGGCCTACGGTTCTACCATCGATTCCGTTTTCATGATGATGGGCACTCCCGACAAGTTCAATGACCACGATCTTGCCGTGAAGTCTTTTGAAAGTACGGCGAAAAAGGCGAAGAAAGTGAAGGCGGACGTGCGCGGGACGGACAAGGACCCTAACATTTCCGATATCACGGCATTCCTTTCACAGAACCACGTGGCCAGAGAGATGGTGGCAAAATGGTTCGGCAGGGACCCCGAGACCGGGAATTTCAATACGGATCTGGTCGTGGACAGAGGATACTACGATGCGTCCCAGGCCGCTATCGAAGAGGCTGATGCAAGCCTGAGAGGCCGCGCAATGCTGGCAGATGCCGGCTTCGAGCTGATCGACAAGACATTCATGACCGTCAACGACATTACGTTCATCGACCACGGAGAAAGATCGGCGAAGGCAGGTGCCGGAATCAAGGCCGGACTGTCTGTCCTGGGCGCCCTGACTTCGGCCGTGACAGGTGACGATTCCTATCAGGAACTCGGTGACGCTTCAGGAAACCTGATAGGGACCATAGCGAACGAAATCGCCGGCTATAAGGTAAATATCATTACATATCTTTACAAGCTCGACTGGAACGAGGATGTCCAGAACGAGTTCTACTCGAAGTACTGGGTGGACGGGAACACGGCTCCTGAGGAACGCGCCGCAAGGAAAGCCGCATTCGAGACCTCCGATCTTTTCAGACTTGAATACCTCGGCTATACCGAGACATCCGCCGAGAACGTATCTTCAAAGACATTCTCCCAGAAACCTCTCCAGGAACAGTTCCTGAAAGTCTGCACCCGTGCGGTGGACAAGGCCATCGTCGAGCTCCAGAGGGAATATGACGAATTCAAGGTCAATGTCCCTATATATTCTGTAAATGAAGACGGCACCGTAGATGTCAAGATCGGCCTCAAAGAAGGTGTCAACGAGAAATCCAGATACGAAGTCCTTATGCCTGACAGATCTTCAGGCGTGACCCAATACAAGAAAGTCGGAATGCTCAAGCCTGTCCCTGGAAAGATCTGGGACAACAGGTTCGGCGCCAAGGAGGAAGCCGCGATGCTCGAGGCCGACAGAAAGGCGGCTGAAGCTGAGGCTGCCGCCGCAGGGGAAGGCACAGAAGAAGCCGCAAAGGCCGAGGTTGAGGCCGAGGTCGCAGGAGCCGAGGAGGCTGCCGAGACCGGGGATGCATACCTTACTGCCACCACATTCTCGATTGTCAGCGGAGCGGGAAACATTTATCCGGGACTTCTCATAAGGGAAGAAACAATCAAAAACGTTAAATAATATGAAAAGATTTTTGGCAATCCTGCTGGTGTCGCTGGTCCCTTTCCTGGCTTTCGCTGCCGGAGGGGCCCAGAACCAGAAAAAGAAGAAGGCGGACAAGAACACTGCCGCGTGGTATTATGAACTGGAGGCATATTCAGCTCCGTACAGAGGGTCATGTAACGTGAAAGTGTGGTCATACGGTCCGGACATCAATACGGCCAGAGACCAGGCTACCAAGAATGCTGTTCACGGGGTGCTGTTCCGCGGGGTGCCGGGAAATCCGGAAAAGAGACTGAATGCCCTGCCTCCTGTGGTGAGCGACATCAGGGCCGAAGAGACGCACAAGGAGTTCTTTGAAAAATTCTTCGAAAACGGCGGGCCTTATCAGCGTTATGCCACCAAGACCGTATCGAGCGGCAATGACGAGATCCTCAAATACGGGAGGAAGAACTACAAGGTAGGGGTCGTCGTCACGGTCCAGTACGACGCTCTCCGTAAAGCCCTTGAGGAACAGGGGATCAATGACTCCCTCACTTCAGGCTTCGCCAAATGACAAATATGAAATTCTTGCATGAAATGAAAAGGATATTGGTATTATTGACAGTCCTTGCAGCCGGGATCCTGCCTCTGTGGGGGCAGGCCGCCCTGCCTTCCATCATGGTCGTTCCGAGCGATGCCTGGTGCAAGGAGAACGGGTTTCTGACTGAGTACGAGCATGACGGGGTGACCTCATACGCGGCCGACTACAGGGCGGCATTGGTGAACAGCAACGATCTTAAACTCGTGATTTCATTGATAAACAACAAGATGGCAGGCGAGGGCTTCCGGCTTGTGGATCTGGAGTCGACTTTGAAGAACCTCGAGACGGAAAATGCGCTCAACTCCGTTACCATGTCTTCCATGGGAGATGCTCTGGCCGAGACGCCGAGGGAGCAGATGTCCAGAGTGGCGAAAGCCGATATCTGGATCGAGGTAAGCTGGAACATGAACCAGGAAGGACCGCAGAAATCCCTTACTTTCATAATGAGGGCACTGGATTCCTATTCCCAGAAAGACGTGGCCTCGGCCATGGGTACGAGCGGCAAGACCTACATGGTAGAGCTTCCGGTGCTTGTTGAAGAGGCTGTGTCTTCGTATTTCTACGACTTTACGGGCCAGCTCAAATCATATTTTGACGAGATTATCCAGAACGGAAGGGAGATAACCCTCGAGGTGAGGGTGTGGGAAAACGCCGGATTCAACCTCGATTCGGACATGGGGGACGATCTGCTCGGATACCTGATTGAAGACTGGGTGATGGAGAATGCGGCCGGAGGCATGAAGACTCCTGCTTCCGCATCTGAAAACATACTTGTATTCAGGGGAGTGAGGATACCGAATACGACTCCTGAAGGCCGTCAGGTGGACGCGAGATACTGGACCCGTTCTCTTGTCAGGATGCTGAGGGGATATGAAATATCCAGCAAGCTTTATACGAAAGGGCTCGGCCAGGTGACCATCGTCCTGGGCCAGAGCGAGTAGAAGAATACCGACCATTAAATACAGTTGCCATGAAACGGCTGCCTTTTATATTGATTTCCATACTGGCCCTGTCCCAGGCGGCTTCCGCACAGGACCTCGAGGGCCGGATAGCGTTGACTCCGTATGTCGACTATTCCCTTGACAGGATTCCGCAGACAGCCTCAAGTTCCCTTGAGCGCAAACTTGTCAGCATGACGACCGCCAACGGATTCGCTTCCGTCAGCGGAGAATTCATCATAACGGCTGTGCCTTCCGTCATCAATACGTCATCGACTCCGACCGCGCCTCCGCAGTTCGTCTCTGAAGTGGAAGTGGCCGTCTATGTGCTCAATGTTCCCGAGCAGGTGATAGTGGACCAGAAAGTCTATTCCTGCAAGGGCGTCGGGGCGAGCGAACAGAAGTCCATTGTCGGTGCCGTCAACCAGATAAACGTGAGGAGCACGGATACCAGAAGGTTCATGGAGAACGTCAGGACGAAGATTCTCGACTATTATGCCGACAGGCTTCCGGCGATAATCTCCAAGGCCCAGTCCCTGGCTTCCATGACCAGGTATGAGGAGGCGCTGTATGTCCTGTCCGCTGTGCCTGAGAGTCTCGTGGAATACCCTCAGGTCGCCGATCTGATGGTGGACATTTATACCCGGTGCATAGACAGGGATGCCAAGAAGATCATTGCGGATGCCAAGGTGAAGACCGCACAGGAGGATTATGCCGCAGCTATGAAAGAACTTGTGAAGGTAGATCCGAACAGTACCCTTTTCGGCCAGGCGGACGCCATGATATCGGACATAAAGGCCAGGATGGACGCACAGAAACAGGCCGAGCTGCAGAGGGAACTGGAACTGTACGAACAGGAAAAAAAGCAGGCGCAGCAGGAATATGAAGACAATATGGAGCTGCAGAAGATGAAAATCAAGGCATCCCGCGAACTGGCCGCCAAAGTGGTGTCCGGAGGGGAAGGGGATGCCGCGGCCGCCGCTGAAGAGAAAGGCAAAGAAGTAGTCAAATGGCTGCTGGGAAATCTGATTCAATAATTCGTTAATTTACAGGTTATGAAATGTCCTAAATGTGGAGACGAGCTTTCTTCCGCCACCAAGGTCTGCCCTCGTTGCGGCTATGTGGTGGATGACAAGGTAGATGAGTATCTTACGTCTCTTGAAGCGTCCCTTATGGACCTGAAGTCTGTCGCTCCCGTCTCTTTCGGGGCGTATTTCTCGATGAACGCATATCTCTTGTACGGGATTATGCTGATAGTGTTCCTTGTCGTTACACTGATGACCGGAGGAGGGCTTTTCCTCATTCTGGCGGCACTTGCGCTTGTCCTTATGGTGGTTTCTCTTGTCAGGAAATTTTCCGGCGGACGCAAAAGCAAGGCTTCTGAAGATGAGTTCCGCCGTCTGCAGGTAGAGACTGACACCATAATGAGAGTCCTTAAAAATGATTACGGCGAGGCGAAGGAAGTACGCGAAAGGCTGAAGTCGGTGACTTCCGAACTTAAAGACGTGGTCTATGAACACAATGCCAACCGCCGCCATGCCGTCAGGGTCTGGATAGCGGTGCTGGCGGTCACTGTTGCCGTAAGTGTTGCAGGAATCGTCCTTCTGGGCAGCAGGGACATGGACAAGGGGCAGGAAGCCGCTCCGGCTACTGCAGAATCTGTATCATTAAATGATTGACGGTTATGGGTCTGTTCAGTAACAACAAGATAAAGAAAGGTGCTGTCGCGGATGTCATCCAATGCGACCTGAGAGACTATATCGTATGGAAGTGGGCCCCTGATTCGGAGGACTCCGGCGGATTGAGGGCCAATGCCATAAGATACGGGAGTACATTGAATGTCCGTGCCGGCGAGACGGCCGCTTTCTTCTACAACCAGTCCGACGGAAGGATGGTCGAGTATGTGAAAGGACCGGTCATGAACATGAAGGTCGAGACAGCCAACCTTCCGGTCCTTTCATCCATTATCGGAGCGGGGTACGGCGGAGGGTCTCCGTTTAACGCAAGCGTCTATTTCATAAATACTTCGGCATCGAATCAGGTCCCGTTCTTCATTGACAATTTCGATGTCCTGGACTGTTTTACGGAATTCACCCTCCCGGCCACTCTGAAAGGGAAGGTCATGTTCAGGATTCCGGACTGCGAGCGTTTCTTCGAAGTGTTCAGTATGAACGACATGGATTCCTTCGAAGTGAAGGACAGGATCAAGGAGGATATTTTCGAACTCCTGAAATCCAAGGTCGGGACGGCGTCTTCGGCTTTGAATATCCCGGTCACACAGTTGAGGGCCAACGCGGACAAGATCAAAAGGCTGGCGTTCGATGAGCTCAAGGATATATTCTATGAGAAGTATGCGATAGAACTGCTCAACCTGAATATCGAGTCCATAAATATCGACACCGAGCATGAGAACTATGGCCTTATCAAGGCCCGCATGTCGGAAATAGGGGCCAAGGCCCTGGATATAGCCAAGGCGGAGAGGTTCAGGGAAGCGGAAATCGCGAACGCGCAGTCCACCAGGGCTGCCGATGAGGCATGGACTACGACCGCGGCTTCTACAAGGAACAGGACTCTTGCCGAGAACGAAATCGTTGCCGCGAGACTCGAACGCGAAAAGATGATGCGCATGAACGACATCACTCTTGACAACCTCGAGGATACCCTGAGACGCCAGCGCGAGGAATCCCAGAGAGCTTCACGCCTGAGTACGGAGACCGGGCATCTTGCTGCCCACCAGGTCGACGTGCAGGGAGCTGTCGCACACAGGGCGGCCGAAAGTCTCGGAGAACTCGGGGCTTCCGGAGGAGCGTCAATGGGAGGAGACGGCGGCATGAATGTGGCCGGAATGATGACAGGAATGATGATGGGAAGTGCCGTCGGCCAGAACATGGCCAACATGATGGGCAACATGACCCAGAATATAGCACAGCCGGGACCTCCTGTCCCTCCTCCGGGGGCGACCGTACAGTTCTTCGTAGCAGTGAACGGCCAGCAGGCCGGGCCTTACAACATGATCCAGATGACCAATATGATAACGGCCGGGCAGGTGACCAGGCAGACTTATGTCTGGAAGCAGGGGATGGCAGGATGGGATTTCGCAGGCAATGTGCCGGAACTGGCGCAGGCTTTCGGGATGACGCCTCCACCTCTTCCTCCGCAGAACCCACCAGTCCCTCCGGCCATATGACAATATAACTTTTTCGCTTATGGATATAGATCAGATGTCCGAAATGGCTATGGGGCTTGCGATGTACGACACATACAAGTCATCGATGGAGAAGAACAGGAACATAGCCGCCGGTATTGAAGACAAATATACCGGCAAACAGCCTGACCATGTCTACCATGCTATCCTCAACGGTCAGCAGCGCGGGCCTTTCTCCCTCGGGGAGATGGCGGCCATGATCGCGGACGGCAAAATCGTTCCGGAGACCTATGTCTGGAAGCAGGGCATGCCCGACTGGCTTCCGGCCCGCGATGTACCCGGGCTGGTTTTCAAATCAGAAAAAAAGGAGGAAGAAAATGGACAGTCAGAATAAGATCAGTTTCAATGCGGTGATGACCGCGGCTGCCGTGCTGCTGTGCGTTATAGCCGGAGTGTTGTTCCATGTGCTCGGATTCGGGGTGTTGAATATAGTCTGCTCCGAAATCATTCTCATACCTTCACTCATTCTCCTGATGGGGGTATCTATAGGAAGCGAGAGGGTTTCGATGCTCATAAAGACGGCCACATCGCTTATTGTCATAGTAGCGTTGATCGCAAATGTGCTCATGGGTGTATTCAATGCCGGTCCGGCCCCGTATTTCATCATAGACGGGGTGCTCCTTGTAATCCTGCTGGTATGTTCATACCAGTTTACCAAGTTGAACCAGTAATGTTCCCGGTCATGAAAAGCATCAGGTTCTTTTTGATTGCCGCCCTGTGCTGCCTGTCGCTTCCGGCATTTTCCGCGAAAGACAGGCTGGTGGAGAAATCCGGAAAGACACCGGACTGGATCATGTCGGCCGGTGGGGACAGTTTTTCCGTCTTCGCCCAAAGCGATGACATGAACGAGGCAAGGGACAGATGCCTTGCCGATATCCGGCAGTATATCGTCAACTCGATAGCATCCAACATCACTTCGGTAGAGACAAGTACGTCAGCGTCCCGCAATGATGACGGGAATGAGAACATCTATTCCACATACAGTTCCGAACTGAAGACTGCCGCTGCCAGACTGCCGTTCCTTACTGACATATCGCTTTCGAATGCGGAGGAGGTCTATTGGGAGAAGTACCGCCGCAAGTCTGACGGGACATATTATTATATGTATTATGTGCTGTATCCGTTTTCCAGAATGGAGCGGGACCGTCTTGTCAGGGAGTTCCTTGCGTATGACAGGGAAATGTACGGCAAGCTGACCGCACTTGAAGAAAGGTATGGCACCATTTCGGACGTGTCGGAGATAGATGAGGGAATAAGGGAGCTGGAACCGCTTGTGGAGTATTTTTTCGATGATGTCAGGAAGTCTGAAGCGGAAAGTCTGATGAAGACATACAGGAGTGCCTATTCCAAGATTTCCCTTGTCCCGGAGAGCAATTCGCTGGGCAGTTTCGTCTACAGCCTTGTTCTGAACGGAAGGACGATAACGTGCTCGAAATTCCCGGCACTGCGTTCGGAGACGGCTGTCTCTCTTGAACTGAAACCGCAGGGTCAGTCATACGAACTGACGTATGATTACAGTCTGTGTTATCCGACGGATGACAATTATGTGCTCATAAGCTACTCTTTCCCCGGGGCAAAACTTACTTACAGGCATCAGTTCGATGTTTCAGAGGATGAGAGGCAGGTGCTTCCTGTCGGGGTGGTGTTGATTGATATCGTACAGGAACAGGACAGTACGTTTGTCGCTGATGTCGTCATGACTTTACGCTCGAAGACAGATGACGGCTTCAAGGTCGGTGAAGTGAGTTTTACTTTACCGGGGGTGATAGATTTTCATTTCCCTGAATTTCTGCAGTTCGACGGCCCCGGGGCGGTATATCAGGGGCATTTCAGACAATCGTTGGATACTGTCCCTTCCGCAGGACGCGGCATGGTGACGGGTACCATGAAAACCGTTGTCGGAAAACGTTCGGACACGGTTACGTTCACATTGCCGTATAATGTTATTGTCAATTGAAGTCTGTCCTGATTTCAGACAGTCTTTTAAAACCTATCGTGATTATGAAAAAAGTTTTATCATTTTTTGCGCTTGCCGCTACAGCCTTGACTATAGTCTCTTGCGGAGCGTCAAGACGGCTTGCCCAGATTTCGAAAGGGGAACAGGAGGTCAACCTCGTTTTCAGCGGTCCGGAATATTCGACTGACAAGAAGTATTTCAGGGACAACGGTTTCGGCGTCAGCAAGGATCTCGCCAACGCCAAGAAGATCGCGACCCAGAATGCACGCCAGTCTATTGCTGCAATGGTACAGTCTGCCGTGGAACTCCTTGTGGACAACTATGCCGCTTCACAGAGTGCCAACGGTACTGACGTAATTGACGGCAATGACCTGCAGGAACTCGGCCGCACGGTGGTCAAGACACAGCTTTCGGGTCTTGAAGTTGTCGAGGAAAAGGCTTTCAGACAGGCTGACGGGACTTTCCGCTATCATGTCTGCATGCAGCTCAGCAAGGACAGCCTGAGCAAGGCCATGAGTGATGCCATCGACCAGGATGTCAAGATCAAGATCCGCGCTGACAAAGACAAGTTCAGGGCATATTTCGACCAGAAGATCCGCTGAAGTCCATGAGGACGACCAAAGGGATCATTTTACGACAGATCTGAGATGTTCTTTGTATTTGTCCCAGTCCTTTATCGGCCTGCGGGCCGCGCCGGACTCCATCGCGGCCTTCGCGACTGCGGACGATACCACATAGAGGAGCCTCCTGTCGAGGGCCTTTGGTATCATGTAGTCGGGACCGAATGACAGGCTCTCCACATTGTATGCCTTGAGCACATATTCCGGTACAGGCTCCTTTGCCAGGCCGGCGATTGCGCGGGCCGCAGCGAGCTTCATCTGGTCATTGATGGCTGTCGCCCTGGTGTCGAGCGCTCCCCTGAAAATGTACGGGAAGCCGATTACATTGTTCACCTGGTTGGGGTAGTCGCTCCTTCCGGTGGCGATAAGGGCATCCGGACGGGCTTCCCTGGCGTCCTCATAGCTGATCTCTGGATAAGGGTTCGCGAGGGCCATTATGACAGGGTGGTCCGCCATGCGGCTTACCATCTCTTTGCTCAGTACCCCTGCCTTGGAGAATCCGGTGAAAACGTCCGCCCCTTCAATCGCGTCCCCGAGGGTCTTCAGGTCCCTGGCGGTCGCGAACCTGCGCTTCTGCGGGTTGAGGTCCGTCCTGTCGGAGCGGACAACCCCCTTGCTGTCGCACATCACGATGTTCTCGGGACGTACACCCAATTTAATATAAAGGCTTGTGCATGCTATGGCGGCCGCACCGGCCCCGTTCACCACTATTTTGATGTCTTCAGGACGTTTCCCGGCGATTTCCAGGGCATTGAGGAGTGCCGCCGTGGTGATGATGGCCGTGCCGTGCTGGTCGTCATGCATCACAGGGATGTCAAGCTCCTCTGCCAGGCGCTTTTCTATCTCGAAGCACTCCGGGGCCTTGATATCCTCAAGGTTGATGCCACCGAAAGTTACGGAGATGTTCTTCACGGTCTCTATGAATTTGTCTACATCCGTGGTGTCTACCTCGATGTCAAAGGCGTCGACTCCTCCTAATATCTTGAAAAGGAGTGCCTTGCCCTCCATTACAGGTTTTGCGGCAGGGGCACCGATATTGCCCAGCCCGAGGACTGCCGTACCGTTTGAGATTACTGCCACCAGGTTGCCTTTGCCGGTGTAGCTATAGGAAGACTCCGGGTTGTCTGCTATGGCCAGTGACGGCGCTGCAACGCCAGGGGTGTATGCCAGTGACAGGTCGTCCTGTGTACCGGTGGGTTTGGTGGGGACTATCCCGATTTTGCCAGCGGGGAAACAGCTGTGATAATCAAGTGCAAGTTCGTCAATGTTTTTCATGGTCCTTTCCTTTTAATTGGCGGCAGGAGGACATCAAAAATATTGCCAGACGGCACAGGCAGCTGTCATGTCATGACATTATAGGTAATTATGGTAAAAGATTGTGTAGAAAAGGTATCGGCTCCGGCCCCCGTCATTGTCCAGGGGCCATTTGCCCCTTCACCTCCTCATACCTGTCGAGGGCTTCCCTCATGAGCTGGCGTCCCCTTTCTGATATCTCTTCCGCCCTGGCGTAGTCCGCTATGGCCCCGAATTCGTCGAAAGGCATGCTCACAAGTATGTCCGGAGGGGTCAGCGCTATGCCCATTTTAGCTATCGTGTGGTTCATCAGGCTGAATGTGCGCCCCAGTACCTTATAGTAGTTGGACTCCTCGCTGAATAGTTCAGGCTGCTTTTCCTCGCTCTCGAAGACATGCCTGACAACCTCCTGCCCCTGCATCCTGGCAAGCCGGAGCTTCTCCAGTATTGTCATCGTGTCGTTGTGCCTGACCGCATGTATGACGGCCCGTGTCTTTTCGCTGCGCGCCTTGTCCTCCTGCTCCTTCCTGGCTTCCGCTTCGGCATCTTCAATTATTATTGCCCTGACCTTGTCCACGTCCACATCATTGACATCGAACCCTATGAGGATGTCACCCGGGGTTCTCGGCACCCTGTTCAGCGGCATGGTGTTGGCGATTCCCCCGTCGATAAGCGTGCGTGTGCCTGCCTTGACCGGCCTGAAGAGCGAAGGGATGGATATTGATGCGCGGATGGCCTGGAAAAGCTTCCCCCTGTCGAAAATCACCTCTTCCCCGGTATAGAAATCGGTGGCAACGGCCCTGAACGGTATGTCCAGGTCCTCGATGTTCACGTCGGGCACTATCTCTTTAAGGGCATCGATTATCTTGTCTCCCTTTACGAGATGGTTCATGCTGATGGATATGTCCATCAGGGAGAACACTTTCCATGCGTCCAGGGAGAAAAGCCAGTGCTTTACTTCCCGGAGCCTGCCTGCGGCATATATGCCTCCCACGAGCGAACCTATGGATGTGCCGGCTATCGATGTTATCTCATAGCCCCTGCTTTCGAGCTCTTCGATGGCCCCTATGTATGCAAACCCTCTCGGCCCTCCGCTCGAGAGTGCGAGAGCTGCCTTTTTCCTGTTTTGCCGGATGGATTCCATGTAATGTGCTTTTTAGAATTAAAATTTATAAATGTATGAAATTTTAATCATTCCGGCAAGGGGTGCAAGTCCGGATAAGACAATTTTTTAAACATTTTTGTAATTTAATGATTTATAACCGGAAGTATTGGTTTCTGTGGTTTTGTATCGGATTTTTCCGGAATATCAGAAAATGTGACATTAATATGCAGTGTTTTGCAAAATAAAAGTAAATGTGGCATAGTCGCCGGAAATGCTTGAATCATCGCTGTATAGCCGCTTTTGGCTTGTGAGATTATCTTTTTCTTTCTAAATTCGCGCCGCTTTTTTGGGCATATGGCTGAAAACTCATTCTAAAACATACAAATGAAAGCACTTTCTAACATTCTCATGCTGTTGTTTGCATGTACAGTGCAGGCCGCAGCAGCAAATTGGGGGGGGCAGCAGGGTGATAGCGATGTCATTGTAAGCGGCGTCGTCACTTCTGCGGAAGACGGCCAGCCTCTTGTCGGGGTGGCTGTCATGTCCGGCCCGACTAACGGGGTCATGACGCTTGATGACGGAAGTTATTCGATTGCTGCCCCTGCCGGTTCAGTTATTGTTTTCAGCAGTATCGGTTTCCAGAAATACGAGTACACGGTGCCGTCTGGTGCGGCGGCCGTGACCTGCAATGTGACCCTGGAGACGGACCAGATGCTGCTTGATGATGT
>JADILV010000079.1 GCA_017695115.1 Candidatus Cryptobacteroides avicola
AAACCAGTCTTTATATATTCTGTTCAATTCTCCGTATCGGGGAATCAGCGTTGTAATTACATCTTTCATGGACGCAACTATTTTTGAGTGTTATTGTCTTTGTCAAGGAAAGAGGCCAGTTCTTCTTCCACTTCTTCCACGCTGGGCAACGCTGATTTCAGTTTCTCGGGAATCGCTTTGCTCAATTGGTAATCGCTGATGCCGATGGGCTGGTCATAGCCTGTCAATGCGTATTGTGCCACAACTTCGTCTTTTCCCTTGCATAGCAACAACCCGATAGTCTTGTTGTCATTCTCTCCCCTCAGTTTATCATCCACCACATTGATGTAGAAGTTCAGTTGTCCTGCATACTCCGGTTTGAATGGGGTAGCCTTTAATTCTACCACGATATATGCGTGCAACGGAATGGAATATAGAATCAGGTCGGCAAAGAAATCGCTGTTTCCGACTTGGAAGTGCTTCTGCCGGGCAACGAAGGCAAAACCGTTGCCCATTTCCAACAGGTAGCGGGTAACGTGTTTCACCAGCTGTTCTTCAATATCCCTTTCGTCTGCTTTTTCTTTGGCTCCTGCCAAATCAAAGATGTACGGGTCTTTGAGTAGGTAATTGGCAAGGTCGCTTTGTGGAGCCGGAAGTGTGGTCGTGAAATTGTTTACCTTGTTGTTGCTGATTTGTCGGCTATACAAATCACTGTCAATTTGCATTTTCAATACATTGCTGCTCCATCCCATTTCCACAGACTGCTTCATGTACCAGTAGCTTAGACCTAAAGGTAGCGAACTGTCAAGTATAGTCATTTGGCTTGTCCAGTTTATTTTGGCTATAGGAGAGGTCAAGAAAACTTCTTCTATTTCCCTGATTCCCATCCTGTAAATGGCAGACACGGTTTTTCCCACATCTTCAAATTGCGCAGGAACTTCCTGCGTAATTGCTAATGATTGACAATCAATCGATTGCATTTGCGCAGTAAGTTCCTGCGTAAATTGCTTGTCATTCAGTTTTAATACTTCATTGGTCACACTCTGTATGGTTGGGACAGACAGGCTTGCATCTGTTTCTATGAAACTTTGCAACGCTCTTAAAGGATATGCTTTTGCAAACTGGCACATATAGGTAAGGTTACGTTCCGAATAGCCTTTCTTTTCAGGGTAATGCAGTCGGATAGCCTTTGCCAACTGCTTGATGATTTTGCTTCCCCATCCGTGCAGCTGCTGGTGATAAAGGATGTAATTGCCTATCTTCCAGTAATGGAACAGCATTTGTGCATTGGCTGCAACAATCAGCCTTACTTGTGCCTGTTCTATTTCCGAACCGACCGCTTGTATGAATGCATCAAAATTCGTTTTCTCTATGTTGGATTCCTTGTTGCTCATATTGTGATGATAATTTCTACAAATATAGTCATTGGTAACTATCTATGAAACTGTTTGATACTTTTATAGTTGATTAAACTTGTTCATGGCATTTGCCTTAATATCATCCGCTATGTCAATGTAGGGTTTCATAGCTTTGTAGTCGCTGTGTCCCGTCCATTTCATGACCACCTGTGCCGGGATTCCGAGAGCCAGCGCATTGCAGATGAATGTCCTTCTTCCTGCATGGGTACTGAGCAAAGCGTATTTGGGTGTGACTTCATCAATACGTTCATTTCCCTTGTAGTAGGTTTCCCGTACAGGCTCGTTGATTTCTGCCAGTTCGCCCAGCTCTTTCAGGTAATCGTTCATCTTCTGGTTGCTGATGACGGGCAGAGCCATGTAATTCTCGAAATGGATGTCCTTGTATTTGTCCAGTATGGCTTTGCTGTATTTGTTCAGTTCAATCGTCAGGCTGTCGGCAGTCTTGACTGTGGTTATTTCGATGTGGTCGGACTTCACATCGCTTCTTTTCAGATTGCGAACATCCGAATACCGCAAACTCGTAAAGCAGCAGAACAGGAAAACATCACGCACACGTTCCAGGTATTGCTTATCCTTGGGTATCTGGTAGTCTTTCAGCTTGTTCAGTTCATCCCAAGTCAGGAAGATTACTTTTTTCGAGGTGGTTTTCAGTTTCGGTTTGAACGTATCGTATGCAATGTTCTGATGATGTCCTTTCTTGAAGCTCCAGCGCAGGAACCATTTGAGGAATCCCATTTGCTTGCCGATGGTGCTGTTTCTCATATCCTTGGTGTCACGCAGGAAGTTGACGTATTCGTTCAATCCAAACTCGTTGAAATAGTTGAACGTTGCATCCTCCTTGAACTCTTTGAGGTGGTTCCTCACTGCTGCAAATTTTTCATAGGTGGATGCCGTCCAGTTATTCTGGTTACCGCACTCTTTTACAAACTCATCGAACACCTCCCAAAAGCTGACAGGGGCTTCTTCCGGCTGTTCTTCGCTGGTGTCTTTCATTCTCATGTTGAAAGCTTCCTTCAACTGTTGGGTCGTTGGCATGACCTCCTGCACCTCAAATTCCTTGAAAATATTCTGGATTTCGGCATAGTATTTCAGCAAGTCCGTATTGATTTCGGCTGCACTTTGCTTTAGCTTGTTGGTACATCCGTTCTTTACCCGCTGCTTATCTGCATCCCATTTGGCTACGTCAATCCGGTAGCCCGTTGTAAACTCGATGCGTTGGCTGGCAAAGATGACACGCATACGGATGGGTACGTTCTCTACGATTGGCACACCGTTCTTTTTCCGGCTCTCCAATGCAAAAATGATGTTGCGCTTGATATTCATAATTGGGTGCGTTTGAAATTCTACACCCAAATATACACCCAATTATTGAGATAGCAAAAGACATTTAGAAACATTTACTTTTACTCTATATTGTAATTTACACTTGATTATCAGTCGTTTGCAGTTTTATGATATTCTGTGAAAGTATAAGTTCGAGAGCCTGTCTCTCCGCATTTTAATCGCTGCAAGTCGATAAACATCAGGACTTGCAGCGATTTTCATTATATCAATCATCCAAAAGGGATATAACTGACCATCAATTCCCTATACCGTCAGCCGGATAAGAAAGGGTCGCAATATAAGACAGATAGAAATCTTCCACATCGGACCACCTGTAATACGGCCAGGAATATTCCCTGACAGGGAGGTGCATCTCATGCTCGTTGTGCATGACCTTCACAAGGACCTCGGAACCGTCGTTGCCGGAAGCGCCGGACTCAGGACGGTAGAAAATGAACTGGACATTGGTCGCCATCGGCGTCAGCCGGAATACAGACCATGCCTCGGCAACGGCGGCCGGATCCGTATCCTTACCTTCTATCCCGAAATCGAACTCCTTGAACTGCAACAGGGTCAGAAGCGGCATTATGCTGGTATCATGACCGAATCTCAGGTCCGCGGACACTCCCCCTCCGGAGACAGCCTCATCGGCACGCATTATAATATCTTCAAGAAGTATTCTGGCATAGTATTCTGAGGCACCTTTGTTTATGGAAGAAGGACCGTCGAGGACATAGAAATAATAATTGTCATAGATATTCTGGAAATACAGTTCCTCGGCAGTGAACAGGTCCCATAACGAGACCTTGCCTTGCAGCTCCGTGCTCTGGACATTGACGGCAAAACGGTAGAGCCCGTGCACCAGGTCTATGGCCTGCTGCTGTGTGAAGAAAGACGGGTCGGAGAAAAGGCGGCCCATAAGCCGTCCCGGCCTGACATACCCGGGAGCCATTTCCCGGTAATCGTCTCTCCATTTGCCTTTCTTGACAAAGTGCTTGAAGTCATCGCTGAGCTCCGGATTGGCTTCGTTGTGATAGCAATTCAATATACGGGTGGTCCGGAGATCGGACGAGCGCTCTATCTGCAAAGACGGATTCTGTTCCTTCAGACTTTCACAGAAAGCGGCCATACTGAGGATACAGCGCGGATACGTAGTGGACGAAGCGTTGATTCTGGCATTATCTTCAAACACCTGAGGGAATGAGGCGATCATCCTGCCGGCTATTTCCTTGTGCTGTCTGGTCCCGAGCGGAGTGAGCGCTCCGGCACGCCCTGCCGCATCCTCATATATTGCCTTTACCCGCAAATACACATCCTCCCCGAAAGGAGTGAGGATTCCGGCCTCTGCCGCCGAATCGAACATGTCCATGACTTTTGAATAATCCGTCTCCCGGGAGAGCCACCTGGAACCGTGCCTGCCGTAATGGCTGATATAGAAAGGTTCGTACCCTTGCGGGGCAGGAGTCTGCTCCGGAGCGTCATAGACATAATGGTAATAGACCCCTCCTGACTTATAGATATCACCGTTAATTTCTTCCAGCACTGTCTGCCCGTAAACAGGAGACACGACAAAAAACAGCAGTAAAAGCAGTACCGCCTTCATAATATTCTTTACCATTTTCATCCGTTATTAAAAATATGTCACTATCTCGTCCAGAGGTTTTCTCTCTGACGGCCGGTCCGGCTCTGAAGCCGCATAGCCGACAGGGACTATGGCTACAGGAGCAGTTTCCGGAGGGAGGCCAAAGCCTGACCTGAATTTTTCCACATCGAAATTGCAGACCCAGCAGCTGCCGAGACCGGCCTGCGCTGCGGCAAGGCAGATATGTTCGACAGCGATGGCAGCATCGATATCCCCATGGTTCTTTCCGTCATATCTGCGCGTCCATGCAGACGGATAGTCCGCGCAGACTACGATATACAAAGGCGCTTCCTTCAGCCAGTCGCGCGAATAGCATTCCTGGACGAGCTTCCTTTTTTCATCGCTTTCAATTACAAGAAAACGCCACGGCTGGCGGTTCACAGCCGATGGCGCCACCCTGGCACATTCCAGTATATAGTCTATTTTTTCCTTTTCTACCTTGTCCGGTCTGTATGACCTTGCGGAAAAACGCTTTTTTGCCAATTCAAGAAAATCCATATTGTCCGATTGCTTAAATTTCCTGTTCCGCTATCCGCTATTTGACGAAATGTACATAACCGGCCTTGCGTGGGGCAGGTGTCGGATATTCGCCGGCAGTATAACCGAGTATGCAGTTGCCTATCCCTTCATAATCACCTTCGATCCCCCACTCTTTAAGGAGAGCCTTGCCTTCTTCGCTGTCAAACACTTCCTTTGCCCTGTGAATCCAGCAGCTGCCAAGACCGACGGCATGTGCGGCGTTAAGAAGGTTTCCCATGACCAGAGCGCCGTCATATACGTGCGTAGGGACATTCCTGTCCGCAAGCACTACCAATACCACAGGCGCTCCGTAGAACGGATCCTTGTCACCGCCCATGACACCTGCGTTCAACCGTGCGATACGGTCGCGGACAGCCTTGTCCGTAACGGCGACTATAATCGGGGACTGCCGTCCCATCCCTGTAGGGGCGTATGTCCCGGCCTCAACGACTTTCTCGATAAGTTCCATCTCCGGCATCCTGTCCTGATAGGAACGGACGGCACGCCGCGTCTTCAGATTTTCAAGAGTTTCATTCTGTTCCATAGCTGTTTCCTTCTGTGTATCCGTGCATGATGTCAGGATTCCCAACATCAAAGCCAATGATAAAATACAATATCTCATAGTTTCATGAATTTGGATGTCTTGCCAATCATGACAAAGATATGATTTTTGGTTTATATTTCCCGGACAATTTGAATTTGACATTGCCGGCGCTATCATAATTTTGAGATTAGTGTAATTTTAACTTCGATAAATTTTTGAGATTAATGTAGTTGTATGCTATCTTTGTGCTTGCTGATAACATCATATATGATTATTAAAGATATGCTTCGGACTTTTCCTCGAATTTTTCCGGAGACATTTATGTGCCGGATAACCAAGTATTCGCTTATCCGGAGGAAAAAATCTCATGAAAATTTTACTTCTTTACCACTTCTGCGTATAACATGCAGAAAATAAGGAAAACGGATGGCAGACAAGACAGAAACAGACGATGCCTTACTGATGGCGGCCATATCCGGAGGGGACGGGAATGCCCTGCGGCTTCTGATACGGAAATACAGGCCGCTCGTATTCCGGACTGCACTGAGGATCATGTGCCGGAGCTGTGAAGCAGAGGACATTACCCAGGATGTGTTCATCAAGGTATGGCAGCAGGCCGGACGGTACAACGGGCAAAGCAGCCTGTCCACATGGCTTTACAGGATTACCGCAAATCTTTCCCTGGACAAACTCAGGAGACGGAAACTCATTCCTTCATGGATAAGCAACGGCATGTCCGGAAAAAACGGAGACAGGACGGAAATCTCTGCGGAAGACAGGCTTATAGCTTCAGAAGAATGGGAAATCTTCGTTAAGGCATCGGAAAAGCTGAGCCCGAAGCAGCGTATGATATTCACATTAAAAGAAATAGAAGAACTTGATACAGAAGAGGTAACACGAATAACAGGCATGAATGCGGACCAGATTAAAAGCAACCTGTATCTGGCACGCAGGACAGTCAGGAAAATCATAATGGAATACAATCATGGAAAAGAATGATGACGGGCTATACACCGGACTGCTTGACAGAATAAGAGAAGCAGGAAAAGGCATTGCCGCATCGGAAGCCGGGGAGCTTGCTACGGAAGAAGCGGTAATCAGGCGCATCCGGCAAAAAGGAAAGGCATCGGAAGTCCTCCGTCCCGTAGCCGCTGCCGCAGCCATCACGGCGATAGCTGCGGTCTTGTCCGGGACCAGGTCACTGCCAGAGCGACACAATAACCCCGGATACGCAGAATACTCCGTGAGAGAGTCCGTGCCGGCCTCTGCAGAACCTAAAATATATACGGCATACAAAAATTCCAGAAAGCTTAAGGAAAAAATAATGCCGGAACTTCCATATACAATCTCAGAAAAATGAACATCATGAAACGGATACCACTTACATTCCCGATTCTCGTGGCCCTGGCAGCATCTTCATGCTCGACATACTACAATTACATGACAACCGACATCCGCAAAGACCTGTCAGCGGTCAGGACCGTCTACGCTCAAGCCGACTCGGCATACCTGGCAGGGAACACGGACAACAGCCCCTTCTTCTTCAGGACAGACACCCTCTGGACAACAGGGCTTGTCGGAGAGCCTTTCGCCAAAAACTTCTACGATGAAACCAGGGAATTGAATGCATTTGCGTCCGCAAATCTGGGCAGCGCCAGCGGAAATACGATGATTGCCGCCGATGAAAGTCTGGAAGGCAATCCCCTTCTCGCACCGGAGGAATCGGTCATCAAAAGATTCCGCTGGTTCTACACTACCTATACTTACAAAGCCGTATACAGGCAGATCACAGACCTGCCTGTACCTGTTTCCGAGTATCTGGACGAAAAAGAGCAGGACATTTTTTTCAGAAACGCGGCATCCCCTGCCGGCTGGAACGGAGTGGAAATGTATTATCTGCTTGACGATATGAATTCCAGGTTTGCAAAATGGTATGTACACTGCACATTCAAGGCAAGCTACGACATCATCTACAGCCTTGCCTCCCCTGACATGTGCGGCCGGATGGAAAATTTCGCAGAAGAAAATCTGGAAAAGATACTCTCGTCCGACGAAGACGTTACGCCTGAGTCATTATGCTCAATGCTGGACCGGCACTTCAAGACAGACACCTTTACCGGACTGTATACTGAAAATGAAAATGCAGCCGACAGCCTGTACAGCGAAAAAGAAAATGCAATCAACGACTTTGAAGTAACTCTCATTTCAGAGATACGGCTTCCGGGAAGGCTGACAAGGGCCAATGCGCCGGCATACAATGACGGTAATCCCCAATGGAAAATCGACGGATACCGCCTGCTATGCGGCAGCCTGACCCTTGAAGCCTCGTCAAGGACTGCAAATATATGGGCTCTCGCAGTCACTTTCCTCCTTCTGGCAGGTATACTGTACCTTTTAAGACGCAGATTCTGAAAGGGTTTCCGACAGTTCCTCCGGAATGACGGACTCAGGGCCGCTGGAAAACTGTCTATTTGGCTTTTGCATTCCATACAGTAAGGGTACAAAGCACAGAAAGGACGGCTGCACCTATCCAAAACCATGATACAATGGAAAAATCATATAGTGCAGTACCGTCGCCTATGCTTTTACCGCTCTGAATAGTAAATCCGCTGATAAGGTCCTGCAGGGCAGCTCCGACATAACTTGCTATACCTACTACCCCGAGTGCGGCCCCGGAGGCTTTCTTTGATACAATGTCTACTGCCATAAGGCCTCCCAGGAAACAAATAAGGGCACCGATAGCCAAACCGAATATGACCATGCTCACCGCATCCAGCCAGAAACAGTCTTCCGGGCCGAACAGGAACAGTGTCAGTCCAAGAATATTCATCAACCCGAATATCAGGGCAGGGACATTCCTGCGGCCCCCGAAGAATCTGTCTGACACGAACCCGGATGCGACAGTCCCCACGATGCCGCATACCGAACTGATAGATATTACGGAGCTGGCCTCCAGATTTGTGTATCCTTTGTCTGCTTCAAGAAAGAAGATCCCCCAACTGTTGACGGCATACCTGGAGATATACATAAAAGCACTTGCGAGAGCAAGCATCCATACCGCCGGATTCTTCAGAACCTCTTTTTGATATTGACCGACAGTCTTCCCGTCCGATTCTTCAGTCTTCAGAGCCTCTGCAGTCTGGTCTTTCTTATAGACTGATACAGGAGGCAGACCACAGCTCTGCGGTGTATCGCGCATAAATACCGCGACTATCAGAAACCCCAGGAAACCAAGTACAGCCGCCCCTCTGAATCCCCACTGCCAACCAAGGGCGGCGACTATGGCGGCGGTGACTATGAATGTAATGGCTTCGCCGATATTATGGCTTGAAGACCATAAACCGTAGAATGTCCCTCTCTCTTTATTTCCGAACCATCGTGACAGCCCCACTACACATGGTGCCGCGCCCATGGACTGTGACCAGCCGTTAATGGCCCAGAGAACCATAAAGACAGCGAATGACGTGGAGAATCCCAATATGAGATTAATCAGGGCCGTAATCAGAAGGCCTGCTGACATGAAGCGGCGGATATTGCTTCTGTCCGCGAGGAAGCCGTTTGTCAGTTTCCCTACGGCATAGGTTATGAACAGTCCGGACCCTATCATACCCAGTTCTGCTTCAGACAGTACTCCGGCATCGACAATAGGTTTCTTTATTACATTCAGACTCAGTCTGCATACATAGTAAAGTCCATAACCGAAAGTGGCCGAAAGGAAAAACGACCAGCGGAGCCGTGTATAACGGCTTTTGATCTCACCCGGATCAGACAACTGCTCTGATGCCGGGGAGACCGAAAAAAATTTCAATATATTCATGACTTCCAGTTCCTATTCGTGCAAGTCCCGGGACCTCAAATACTTCAGAAGATATTCAGCCCTGTCTGTCTGGATGATCCTTGCACCCAGAGTGTCAATGAGATAACCATAAGCCGCGTCAGGATCTTCCAGAGCCATATCGTCATCATGTCCACCACACAGGGTATCCCAGAGCGTGTTGTACCATATCAGTGCCTTGTCTTTCAGGACTGTCCGCATCAGAAGAGGAAGTTCTGCTTTATTGCCGTCGGCATATACAAGTTCATATGCGGCAGGCTTCAGATCCTTTATATAGTCCGTCATCAATTCCGAAGCATTGTCCTTATCCAGATTCACCACAGGCATATAAATGACTTCATCCAGATATCCGCCATAGAAAGAGATCACTTCGGATGCCGGTCTGCTGCCTTTCATAATGACCTGCCTGGTTGTTCCTGTCTTTTCCAGGACAGGCATGACAAGGTCGAAGTAACGGTCAGCCTTATCCAGATTAACAAGCACTTTCCCTTTAGCCGCCAGCATGGCTTCCTCAAGCGTAGGGACAGAATGCATGGTCCGTATTCCGCATCCGTTTTTCAATTTGAGCGTCCTGATTGAATCCAATGTCCATTCCTGCACTTTACCTTTTCCTGTAGTGGTCCGGTCGAGTTTCGAGTCATGCATGACTATGAGTACACTGTCTTTTGTCATCTGCAGATCCAGTTCTACGACATCTACCCCTGTTTCAATTGAATGCTCGATTGCAGCTATGGAGTTTTCAGGAGCGAAACGCCAGTCTCCGCGATGCGCCACTACGAATACGGATGATGTATCTCCTGAAAGGAGTCTTTCCCTGAGGATTTCCGCCCTTGACTCCCGTCCGTTTTCCTTTATGGAACCTGTGCACCCGGCTATAGCCAGGAGCACAGACAAAACAAATACAAGCTTTTTCATCATTATTGCAGTTTTCCGTCTTTCCAGATGAGCCGTTCACCCCAGAAAGGCATATAAGTATTTTCACAATCAAGCAATGAAGCCCTAGTCAACCCTTGTTCAAGCGTCCATCTTGAAGAGTCAGGATCAGAATGGGACAGTTCCAGTATATGGGACAGCAGGACATAGTCCGGTTCAAATACTTTCCCTATAACATTGTTTTCTGTCAATTCGTTAGGGGCATAGCGTGGTATATATACATCAATCCCGCTGTCTTTCACGCTTTCATACTGTTCAGGCAGGAAGTTCGAGTCTCCTGAATGCATCAGGATAAAATGTCCCGTTTCCTCTCCACAATCTATCCTGAATACAGTGACAGGGACATTCGAGTCTCCGTTATTGTGGTTTGTAATGAAAGAGTGTATCGAGAAACTCCCTATCGAGTAATCGGCGGCCGTTGATGAAGTATAAGCATATCCGGGCCTTTCCAGATAGTTGGTAAGGACAGGCTTGTCAGCTTCAAGCATGGCATCCGCAAGAGCATCGCACCGATGGTCCTGATGCACGTGTGTAGATGCGTAGAAATCAAGATATGGAGCGAGTTCCGCGCCTCTGCGATGATAGATATCTATCCCGAAGCATCCTGTCGGGGTCTTGACTACATATCCCATGTTGTATAGCATCCAGATATGTACTTCCCCTGCACCAGGGGTTTCATTGGCTATCCCTTCCAGCACCCGGTCGAAAGCTGCATCGTAGCATGCGAGGATGTCATTGTATTTCACAAGAGAACCGGCAAGCCACATGTCACCTTCCATGAACCTTGAAAAGGTCATGCTTGCACATGTGTCAGCATAGGACTGCACCTTGTTGAACAGGTCCCGTCTTGAGCCGGTCACATCCAACGGGGATGTCTGCCATAATGATTCCATAGTTGCCGGTGCCTGGCTGGACTGACGCTCCGGCACCGTCCAGTCAACTTCATTCTTGTCGCATGCGGCCAGCATGGAAACCACTGCCGCAGCATATAATAGCTTCAATTTCATTTTCTTTTACTTTTAAATATTCCCGGTTTATTTTAACGAATTGGTCCCTTGCCGGTTATATCCTCTCATAGGCCATCCTTCAGTTGCGAGGCCGGTTTTGATGTCGTATGTTGCAACGGAACCGTTAAGTCCATAATATACACGTCTGTCAGGACCGATTGAAACAGGACTCATCGTCTGGGCACCGATATTGGTTACGACATTGCGGCTGCCGGTCTTATCGAATGACAGAAGATTGAACGGTGAGGCATATTGTGATATGTATGCCTTTCCGTCAGCACCCAATGCAAATCCGGAGTATATGTAATTCTTGTCTGCCTCATCTGTCCATACAAGACTGCCGTTCTTGTCAACGGCAAACAGGTAACCGCTCTTTTCACAGAAATACACTGTCCCGTCTGCATCCACTACAGGATGATAGCAGTCATTGGATGCCGTTTTGTACTGCCATAACCGGGAACCGTCTGCCGTATTCAGTGCTACGCAGCCGCCTTTGCCTTTCAGTACGGCATAAAGGATGTCTCCCACGATTGCCAGAGAACCGCCGCGTTCCGTAACGCTGTATGCTGTCTCGCTTGCCCATTTGAGAGTCCCTGACCCGGTGTACGCCCATATCCCTTTGGATGTTCCTATATAGACCGTCCCGTCTGCGTCAACTGCTACTCCTGCGGAATTCCCGTCAAGAGCCGCACTCCATTTCCTGGTTCCTGATGCCGCATCGAATGCCGCAAAATTGCCTTTGTCGGCAAGGACGTAGACCATGCCGTCTGATGTAACGGCAGGACTGGCCTTGACGGCAGCACCCATAGACGCTTTCCATTTCATGTTCCCTGAAGAAGAAACAGCATAGAATGAACCGTCACCGTCTTCCGTTCCGAAATATACTGTCCCGTCCGGTCCTACAGCCGGGCCGGCCCCGTATGTGGCTGCGGAAGTCGCGTATTCCCATATCTTCTCCCCGGTAACTGAACTTATTGCCAGCAGTTTCTTGTCTGTCTGGGACAATGTATAGAATGTCTGTCCATCATGTGAGAACACTATGTTGGACGCTTTCTGATAACCGGTGCCTGTCACTGTCATCCATGCAAACGGCTCGACAGTGATGGCTATATCCGCTGACTCTGTACTGCCGCTATCATAAGTGACCGTCAGTGAGACATCATATTTCCCCGTGTCTGTAAACAGATGCGTCGCTGTCATGTCTGAAGACGTGCAGCCGTCCTTGAAGTCCCAAAGCACTGACGTTATTTCCCCCTGGACAAAGTATGCCGGATTGTATTCGAATGTGCAGAGCTGGAACTGGCGTAGAGAAGTGGAAGTGACTGTTATAGGGTCTATTTCACCAGGAACTGCAGTCGCTGTGACCGCTTCAGACTCTCCGTGTCCGTATACGCATGTCAATGTGAATGTATATTCCGTCCCGTTTGCAAGACCTTCTACCAGGCAGCTTGTCTCGTCCGACAACACTTCTTCTGTCTTTATCTCAGAGTCTCCGGCAGTAACGGATATGCTGTATTTGTACTCGAGCCGGGTTTCTGGGGCAGTCCATGAGAGGAATACGCGGCTGTCTCCGGCCATTGCCTTAAGCCCTGATGCCGGGATACGTGTTGATTTCGGCGTACATACTGCGGTGACTTTCATGGAGAGCCCGTCTTCGTATCTGGCCTGCACTGCAAATGTATATGCACAGTCATTGGTGAGCCCGTCTACCAGCAGTTCATGAATGGCCGGCCCGACAGTTTTTGTCCCGCCGGAAATTTCAGGGTCATCAGCTGTCCAGTTCACAAGGTACTCTATAGGGTCAGGCTTACCCTCCTGGGATGCCCAGGCGACTGTCGCGCATTCGTCACCGGCCGTAGCGGTCACTTCCGCCACCTGGAACAAATTGAACGAAGCTTCTTTGAGGTCTTCCGTGCAGGCCGCCATAAACAAGGTTAAACCTGCAGATAAGCAAATCAATATTCTTTTCATTGTATGTCCTGTCTAATCATTCATCAATAACCCGGATTCTGCCACAGCAGAGAAGGGTCGTTTATTCTTTCAAGTTCTGTCGTAGGGATAGGATACAGGAGCTGCCAATTCTGTATGGCATGCCCTTCCGATGCTATTGCTTCAGCTGCATACCCCATCCTTACAAGATCGAACCAGCGCTGCCCTTCATACGGGAATTCTTTCTGCCTTTCAAGGCAGACGGCCCTGCGGAAAGAGTCCTGGTCAGGGATGTCCGTTATATTCAAAGGATCAAGACCGGCACGTGTGTGCACCTGGTTCAGGACTGACATCGCCGGTGAATCCTGGCTGGCATCGTATCCGATTTCATTCAGGGCTTCCGCATACATGAGAAGGACATCGGCATAGCGCAGAAGAATCTGGTCGTTACCGTACTGTTTCGTAGTCGCATCCGGAGTATCCATGAACTTGCGCATCAGACACAGATTCACACCTGGTACCTGTACGTATTCAATAAGTGGTTTACGGGCATCGTTGTCCTCATACAAAGACTGCAGGACCGGAGTCTGTCCGGAATTGTCCGTAAGGTTGGTAATGGAGAACCATGCCCCATGACCTTCCCCGACCACTTCCTTATTGAAGCGGACAGCGAATATTATTTCACTGTTCATCTTGTTGTCTACATCAAACACATCTGCGACATTATCCAGAAGGCTGTACTGTCCGATCAGGTCATCAAGGATTTCGGCAGCTTCCGAGGCGTGTCCGAAAGTGAGATAGACTTTCCCCAGCAGTGCTTTTGCGGCACCCATAGTGGCACGGCCTGTATCTTCTGCATTGTAGGAGTAAGGGAGCATTTCACCGTCGACAATCGCCCTCAGGTCCCCGGCAATAAGATCGTACATCTGCTGGTCGGAACTTCTGCCTATCCGAAGGGCTTCTGCGACTGTCACTACCTTTTTGGTCACAGGCACTCCGCTCCAGAGCCGGTACATGTTAAAATAAGTATATGCCCTGATGAAAAGGGCTTCGCCTTTGTACTGGGCTTTCAATGTTTCATCTATGTCCGCACCGTCTATACGGTCAAGGACCATGTTGCAACGATATACTCCGTTGTTGAAATTGGCCCAGGCGTCCTCGATGATTCCATTGGAAGGGGTCTCCCTGAACTGGTCTATGTCATACCTGTCCTGCGTTCCGGCTGTCGGTGCGCTCAGATAAAGGTTGTCGCTGCGGTATTCGCACAGTTCCAGATAATAGTTGACCTGCCCCTGAAGTTTTGCGTAACACCCCTTGACAGCCACATCGAAATCATCGGCCGTCTTGAAAGTATTGTCCACCGGGACCTCATAGTTCGGGCGCAGGTCGAAGAAATCTTCACCGCACGACACCAGTGTGAATATGGCCAGCACCGGCAATATCTGTTTTATCTTTTTCATTGTATGTCCTCTTTTAGAATGTGATATTCAATCCTACCATATATGTCCTGGCCAACGGGTAAGTTCCGTAATCCTCTCCCGGAGTAAGGGCACTCGTGCTGCCGCTCACTTCCGGATTATAGCCTGAATATTCAGTCCATGTGAAAAGATTCTGTGCGGACAGGTAGACACGCAGTTTCTGTACGAAGAACTTCTTTGTCCATTTCTGAGGCAGGGTATATCCGAGAGCTATATTCTGCAGCCTGAGATAAGACCCGTCCTCGATATGCCATGTAGATGTACGGGAATTGTTTCCGGTCTGCTTGCGGTTTGCCCTGTTTGTATTGCCATCACCTATGTCGGACGGACTCTTCCATCTGTAGAAGGCGGCCGTCGTGCCGTTGGTGTTACCTTCCATATTGTCAAGATAACGGCGGTTAAGGTTCAGGATCTCATTGCCGTAGACACCCTGGAAAGCTATCGCGAAGTCGATGCCTTTATATGCGAATGTTCCACCGAACCCGTATGTGAAATCAGGCATATAGTTCCCTACTATCGTGCGGTCTTTCTCAAGATTTATCTCCCCGTCACCGTCGATGTCAACGAAACGGAAGTCTCCCGGACGCGCATTCGACACATGAGGGTACGCCATGAGGTCTTCCTCATTACGGAAAATGCCGTCCTGGACAAGCAGATAATATGACCCAATCGGTTCCCCGACTTGCGTGATATAGTAGGCATGGTCTACGCTGCCGGATTTGATGATCGGCGTGTCGTTCGCCCCGAGTGCCTTGACCTCATTGGTATTCTTCGCCCAGTTGGCATTCAGGGAATAGCTTATGCCGTTGGCGAATGAATGTGCCGAAGTGGCAGAAAGTTCCCATCCCCGGTTATTCACTTTTCCGATATTCATGAGTGTAGTGCTGTAACCCGTCAGGTGAGGGATCGGCACTTCAAGAAGCATGTCGGTAGTATTCGCATAATAGTATTCCGCAGTAAGGCCGAAATACCCGTTCAATACATTCAGGTCGATACCGACATTGAACATGGATGTCTTTTCCCATGTAAGGTCAGGGTTGGCGACATCGGAAGGTCTGTAACCGTTTACAAGAGAACCGCTGCCTGTCCCCAGGATATAGTCATCCGTCCCCATTGTGGCAAGATGGCGGTAGTTGCCTATCTGGAAATTACCTGTCTGCCCGTAACTTGCCCTGAGTTTGAGGTCACTGACCCATGAAAGGGCCGGGGTCTCTTTAAAAAAAGGTTCTCCGGATATGCGCCACGCGGCAGATGCCGACGGGAAAAATCCCCACCTGTTGTTCTTTCCGAAACGGGATGAGCCGTCAGCACGTATGGCTGCCGAAAACATATATTTGCTCTTGTAGCTGTACTGGGCCCTGACTAGATAAGATGCCAGGGTCCATTGTTCGGTCCTGGAGTCTCCGTCGCTTACTATGCCTCCTCCTATAGTCTGGTTATGGTCATTCGGATAATCCGTAGCGGTTACATTTATGGTCTTGTATGTCTCTTTCTGGGCCGACTGCACAAGCACCGCATTCACTTTATGGTCTCCGAAAGTCCGGTCGTATGTGAACTGGTTCTCGATGATCCAGTTAAAGTAGAAACCGGATGAGGCGTATCCTTCAGGATTTGATTTCGCATCGTAGTAGTCCTTGCCTAAAAGAGGCAGTTCCGAAGAGCGGTACTTGTTGTCTATGGCTCCATAAAACGAGCCTCCCACAGAGGTCTGGAATGAGAGACCTTTCCAGATATCAAGGCCTATGAAAGCTCTTCCGGTCATGGCGATACGGTCAATGACCTCGGACTGAAGGGTCGCAAGTGCAACCGGGTTCAGGATTTCATTGTGCTGGTAGTCGTTGCCGATTCTCCAGTAGCCGTTCCCCTGGAAATTAAATGTGCCGTCAGAGTTATAGACAGGCCATATCGGACAGGAAGTCAGCGCAGACTGGACTATACCGCCGGAACCGTATGATCCGGAAGCGTTCACCTTATTGGACTTTGAATATGACGGCGAGAAATTGACTCCATACCTGAATTTCTTCCATTTGCCGTCAAGATTAAGACGAAAAGAATATTTCTCGAAATCGGAGTTGATGATTATTCCTTCTTTGTAGTAGTAATTGCCAGAAATGAAAAAGTTGACATTCTCCCCGCTCCGGGAAATGGATATGTTATGGCTTGTCGTGGACGCGGTACGGAAGATGGCGTCCTGCCAGTCTGTATCCGTGAGGCCGGGTTCTCCATTGAGGTACGGGATGAGTTCCACGGGATAGTTCATGAAAGACTCCGGACGGTCTCCGTTAGGAGCAGTGCCGCCGGGATTGAGGTCAAGGTATGCCGCATCATGTGCTTCCTTCGATACCTGGGCATACTGGTAGGCATTCATAAGGTCGATTTTCTTTGAAACCTGCTCTATCCCATAGTAGCCGTCATAAGCGACCTGAAGATTATCGGACAGCCCTTTCTTTGTGGTTATAAGTATGACACCGTTCGATCCCCGTGAACCGTAGATTGCGGCGGAGGAGGCGTCCTTAAGGACTTCCATTGACTCTATGTCATTTGAATTAAGGTTGTTCAGACCGTTCTCCATCGGGACTCCGTCAACGATATAAAGAGGGTCGTTGCCGGCAGTGGCGGAACTGATACCACGGACACGGACCATCACACTTCCTTCCGGGTCTCCGCTCGTCTGCATGACCTGTACTCCAGGCATTTTTCCGGCCATCGACTGGCGGAAGTCGGAAATAGGCTGGTTCGCGATATCCTCGGACTTGATTGAGGATATCGCCGTGGAGAGATCCCGTTTGTTGACGACACCATAACCAATCGCCACTGCGCTTTCAAGGACGATGGAATCGTCTTTCAGGATGATGTTGAAAGTGGTTCTGTTGCCTACAGCCACTTCCTGTGTCTCATAACCTATACTTGAAAAAACCAGTATATTGCCGGGGGAAGCGCTGATGCTGAACAGGCCGTCAAGATCAGTGGTGGTCCCGGCGGTCGTGCCCTTGACAAGGACTGCGACTCCGGGAACCGGCTGCTCCGAGGCGTCAACGACTTTACCGCTGAGGGACACCGGTGCCGGTCCCTCTGAAATGATGATGGTATTGCCTTCTATCGTGTACTTGACATTCAGAGGGACAAAAAGAAGTTCGCATACCTCCTGTACCGTCTTTTCTATGGCCTGGATGCTTGTTTCCCTGGTGACATCGACACCTTTGTTTACAAAAAGATATCTGGACTGTTCCTTGATTGATTCCATTATCTGCGACAACGGTGCATTCTCAAAGTCCAGAGACAGGAGACCTTCCCTCTGCTGGGATGCGCTTGCCTGATGGATGCCAGTGACAGTTACAGCCATCAGGAAAAGCAATCTACAGAAAAAATTGTAGAATACCTTTTTTTTATTCATAAATTTGTAAGATTAATTGGTAATAAGTCGGATAGTGTTTTACGTCGGCTGTTACCCGCCTGCAGATGCCGTCAACATCTGCAGGCTTTTTGTTCCTGCCGACAGCGGAAGTCTGTCTATGTCATAATTATCATGGTTTTAGTGTTATACTTCTGGATACAGGTCATCTGATATGGATTGTTCCGGTACTGTAGTCCTTGACATAGTCGAATTCGGCAACGTGCTGAAGGACTCTCAAGGCATTGTCGATCCCTTCAGATATACGTATTTCACCGCTCGTGCAGTTTATTTCAGGAATATCCTGCCTGTCAATTATTATTTGTACGCTGAAGGCTTTTTCAAGCCTTTCCATCAGACTGTCGAAAGAAATTCCGGTAATGTTTATCAGGCCTTCAGGCCAATAAAGGGTCTGTGAATCAAGCCGGTCTTCAATGACAAAGCCGTCATCGGTAAGAGTTATGGTCTGGTCAGGAAACAGTATGTAGCTTTCGTCCGGACCGGAGGTGCCGGATACTTCTACCTTTCCGCTTATCAGAGAGGTTGAAAATATATTGCCCGATTCTTCGGCATGCACGTTGAATTCCGTCCCGAGAACATTTATGTCGGCTGCAAATGTTTCCACTGTAAACGGATGCTCAGGATCATGGGTGACATGAAACAGCGCCTCTCCGTCAAGTTCAACTTTCCGCGTTTTCCCGTAAAAGATGGGTGGATAGGTCAATCTGGCACCTGAATTCAGATCAATGGATGTGCCGTCACTCAATGTCAATGACATCATCTTTCCTGCAGGGACTTCCACGACCAGCATGTCTTCTGATATTGATTTTCTGCTGTAATGGTCAGTTATCAGTGCCGCAGCGACAACTGAAGCCGCCACGGCGGCAACTGCGGCAATATTCCTCAATAGATTTGAATGTCCGCTTCCTCTGTTTTTCTTCACGGGTATATTGAACGCCGCCGGATCCGTCGACATCAAAAGGCTCTCATATATGAAATGCGCATCCCTGAATGCCTTCCTGTTCTCCTCCGACTGTTCCAGCCATCGGCTTATGGCATCCTTCTCCTTGTCAGAGCACAGGCCCTGCATGTACTTCATCAACAATGTATCATCTATCATCATAATATTGTTTCCCCCTTTCAATTATATAAGACAATCAAGAACGACGGTTTTACAAAAAATTCATAGTTTTTTTTCATAATCATTGATAAGATTGTGTAATTTTGGTGTGTTTAATCAAATTCTGCAATGACAGGGAACCAGGAAAGACATTTTTATAAAACAGTTGAATGCCTGTATAGACAGCGCAAGTGGCTTGTCCTGCTGGCAAATTCATATGTGCAGAATGTCGAGGCTTCTGAAGATATAGTAAACGACAGTTTCATTTCCCTGATGGAAAATGCGGAAAAACTCGACGAGGCTGTAATGAAACAGTATCTGGTCAGTACGGTCAAGAATAAATGCCTTAACTGGCTGAAACGCCGCAACTGCGAACAGATCATATTCAAGAATCTAAAAATCAAGGCTATAGACGCCCAGAATATAAACATCCTGGAAAATGACAGGATAGATTTCAATCTATTCAGCAGAGAAGTGATGAACATCTGTCAGAACAGCCTGAAGAAGACAGGATATATTTCTTCGCAGATTTTTCTTGAGAGACTGAAAGGTTTGAGCTATAAGGAAATCGCACAGAAATACAATATGACACAGAGACAAGTCACTTATGAGATTTCGAAAGTCCTGTCTATCCTGAAAGATGCGCTCAAAGATTACTTGCCTGTATTTTTGGCGCTCCTGTCTTTCCACACAACGAAATTAAATTGAAAATCACTCTAGCAGTTCTTTCGGAATGACGGACTCAGGGCCGGATTTGCGGGACGAGATCCTGACCTTTCCTCTGGAGCGTCTCGGTGAAATGCCGAGAGATTCAAGTTTCGCTATCTTCCTGATCACGGACTGCTGGGAATCCGACAGTTTGGACCTGGACTCGGCATACGACTTCACGGTCCGGTCAAGGTTATCTCCGACAGCCACAAAAGCGGACATCCAGCCCTGAAGCTGCCCCATAAGTTCGGAAGCAGTCTTGTACACCTGCTCGATATTGGCCTCCTGTTCGGCCTGCTTCCAGCTCATCTGGATCATATTAAGGACTATCACAAGAGTCATCTGACTGACTATAAGGACATTGTTGTCCTTAGCCGTCTGCCAGAGCAGCGGAGCCTCCTCGAGCATCAGACGGAAAGCCCCTTCCACCGGGATAAACATTATATTGTAGTCCACCTTACGCTTCCCGTCCGGGATATACGAAGCATAGTCCTTGGCCTTCAGTTCATCCACATGCCTGCGGACACTCTCGACATGCTCCCTGGCATATCTGTCACGGTCAGCCGCCGAACTGCTCACCATATACTTGCTGAAAGCGGTCAGACTGACCTTGGAATCCACCACGACCACAGTATCGTCAGGATAGTTTATCAGCACATCAGGAATCATGGCTGCACCGCCCTCACTTCTGATCTCATGCCCGTCAGCATCCGTTATCACCCCCTGGCTCACGAAATGCTCCCCTTCCCTCAGCCCGGCGTTCTTCAGGATATCTTTCAGTAGCATCTCCCCGAAATCGCCCTGTACCTTGGAGCGTCCGGAAAGCGCGTCGGCCAGATTCCTGGCCTCCTCCCCTACCTGGCGCGACTGCTCCATGACAAGCCGGATAGAGGCCGAAAGTTCGGAGTTGTACTTGACAGAACTTTCATGGGATTCCTTCATGGTCCTGTCAAGCTCGGAAAAACGCTCCTTCACAGGAGCCAGAATCTCCGAAATCCGCTCCGCGCTCTGCTCCCGGAACTCCTTGCTGTTGGCAGAAGATATCTCGGCCGCGGCCGCCCTAAACTGTTCTTTCATCGTCTCCATATCCTTCTGGTGACGGTCATTGGCAGCAGCAAGATACTGCTCGTTCATTCTCCTGATCTCATCCACGGACCTGCGGTGCATTTCCTCCGAAAGGGCCGAAGCCTTCTGCGCAGCATCCAGACTGCTCTGGAGGATAGCATTGTCCTTTTCCAGTCCCGCGATACGCCTGCCAAGATCCGACTTATCCCTGGAGAGTTTCCATAAAAGGACAATGGCGGCCAGAAGGGCCACCATTGCTATTGCAGTAATCGTTGAAGCCATTGTCATATTCCGGTTTTGCCGGCAAAGGTACAACAATTATCAGTCATCTATCCCCATAAGGTTGAAATACCGGTCGAATGTCAGTTCAAGCCCGTAAGTGATTTTCACCTCGTACTCCCTCCTGTCTCTTGAGATTTCCCTGTACTCGGCACCTTTATAAGCGTCTTCTACATAATTCCTTATAGGCTCCGGGATCAGGTTCTTGCTGATAGTGCCGTACCTGCACTCTATGCTGGTCCATTCGCCTCTGCGGTCAAACTCCATCTTTATGCCGCTGACCATCACCACCTCATAGTTGACCTCCAGGAAATCCCTCTCCTGCTTTGCATAGGCAAGTTTCTCCCCAGGGAAATTTGCGGTTATGAAATCACGGGCCTTTTCAGGAAGCCGGTCGAAAGAGACCGCCCTGTCATTGTCCGCAAAAACCGTAAACGAGAATGCCAGTATGGAGGCAAGGATTGTCATAATTCTTTTCATCGTATCAGTTGTTTTAAAATGTTTCGTCTGCAAAGGTACATCGGGTTTCTGAAATTAAAATGAATTACCGTACCGAACAATCAGAATCCCACGATAAAGTTGTGTCTGCCGTCATAGGTATAGTCCAGCCGGAAAGAGTATCTGTCGCATATCGATTTGACCAGAGCCAGCCCGAGCCCCGTAGAGCCCTCCTTTTTGCCGGATCCCTGATAGAACCTGTCGAAAATCCTGTCCTTGTCAAGAGCCGGGCCGCCGTCATTCGTCACTTTCAGAGTCCTGCCTGTGACTGATATGTCCACCTCTGTCCCTGCAGGACTATGGACAAATGCGTTCTTTATAAGGTTGGAGACAAGAATGGACGAAAGCTGCTCGTTCATTTTCACATTCAGCGCACCGTCTTCCGCCGACAGTATGTAACGCACTCCCTTATGCGCATAAATCTCGTCGAACATCCCGGCCGAATCTTTCACCGAAGCGACGATATCCACATCAGACACATCCATAAACTGCCCGTTGTCGATCTTGGTCATCAGAAGGAGTGTCCTGTTCAGACGGACCATCCGCTGCAAAGTCCTGTTTATCTCCATCAGGTCTTCCGCCTGCTGCTGCGTCAGAGTATCGGAATCCAGCATCATCTCTATACGCCCCGTACATACTGCAAGCGGGGTCTGGAGCTCATGCGAGGCATTGCCGATGAACTGGTTCTGGAGTTCGTACTGTCTCTCGAACCTGTCCGCCGCTTCCTGGGTAGCCTGTGCGAGCGTCCGGAATTCGATTATGCCGGTATCGCACGGTACAGGTGCGGACTTCTTCCCTGGCACATAGGAGTTTATCCATCCGAGCAATGCTTTCAAAGGTCTGAAGTTATACTCTACCACAGCGACAGTGATGCCTATGCATGCTACCAACAGTATGAAATAGAGGAAAACCATCCATTTGAGTATGGCGCTTATCAGGTCCTGCCTCTCAAAAGACGGCACCGCCACGGTAAGTTCATAGAACGAGTCGTCATCCATGAAGATGTGATGCCTGATTCTCGCGGCTTCCGTCTCTTTCTTGTGCGCTATGAAGATCATGGCGTTTTCATACCTGATCTGCGGTACGGATGCAGCATAGTCCGGACTCACCTTATGAATATAATATGTGTTGTTCGACCCGTTGTCTATCGACGGTATCTCCACTCCGGAGAGCCATTTCATGATGATGTCCGCCGAATAGGACTCCAGCATGTCATCCGTCTCGTCTATTATTTCCGCCTCGAGAGCCCTGAAGAAGAATATGCCCCATAAGGTCATGAACACCAGCATCAGCGCCGACAGCCAGAGAATGATCCTGTATATGAACTTCATGATATGATCCTGTCAAAACTTCATCAACGTCAGCCTGACTGACTTATCCGTAAATTATATTGACATCCGATGTCATTTTTCGATCAGCTTGTAGCCGAAACCGTAGACGGCCTTTATCTCTATGTCCGCCCCGGCTTCTACAAGTTTCCTGCGGAGGTTCTTCATCTGGGCGTAGATGAACTGGAAATTGTCCGCCTGGTCGATGTGGTCTCCCCAGACCGCCTCTGCAAGTACGGCCTTATCGACAAGATGCCCGGGCCTCTGCATGAAATACTTCAGTATGTCAAACTCTTTCTTCAGCAGAGGGACTTCTTTGCCGGCGACCATCAGACGGTTCGTCTCCGGTTCAAGGACTGCATTGCCGAAGCGGAATGCGAAATCCCCTCCGGCCTGGCTGCGGCGTGCCACACTGCGTATCCTTGCCACAAGTTCGGCGATATGGAAAGGCTTTGCAAGGTAATCGTCGGCCCCGAGTTCAAGCCCTTTTACCTTGTCATCGATGGAATCCTTCGCCGAAATGATGATGACATTGACTTTCCTGTCCATCTTCTTTATGTGGGACAATATGTCCAGGCCGCTTCCTCCGGGAAGCATTATGTCCAGAAGGACGCAGTCGTATGTATAGACGTCCAGCTTGTCGATGGCAGAATGGTAGTCATCGGCATTTTCTATGACAAAGCCCTCCTTCCTGAGAGCCCGTGACATCATGTCCTGCAGTCCGCTTTCGTCCTCAACGATCAGTATTTTCATATTTCCAAAAGCTTAATGTCGTTATTACAGCCTCGGCAAAAATCCGGTAAGATTCTGAATCCAAACTGAATATCCAAATATAACAAATTCTTTTTTCTTTTAGGCTTGAAAGTTGTAACTTTGATATTTTGAATTTTACTCGCTAAGAATGGACAAACGACTCTTCCTGATAGACGGGCATGCCCTTATTTTCAAAATGTACTATGCATTTCTGAAACGTCCGATGATAAACTCCAAAGGAGCGGACATGTCTATCCTTTTCGGATTCACGAAATACATTCTGGAACTCATCGAAAAAGAGAAGCCGTCCCACATGGCCGTGGCGTTCGACCCGCCTGGAGGGACCTTCCGGCATAAACTGTACCCTGAGTACAAAGGTACGAGGGAAGAGACGCCGCAGCTGGTCATAGACGCTCTCGAACCCCTTACGGAACTCTGCGGTGCCATGCATATACCAGTGCTGATGGTCAGCGGATACGAGGCTGACGATGTGATAGGCACAGTGGCGAAGAAAGAAGAAAAGGAAGGCTTCAAGGTCTACATGGTCACTCCCGACAAGGATTACGGGCAGCTCATAACCGACAATATCGTCCAGTACAAGCCGGGGAAAGCAGGAAGCGACAGCGAAATCATCGACAAGGATGCGGTATGCAGCAAATACGGCATCAGTTCCCCGTTGCAGGTGATAGACATGCTCACAATCTGCGGAGACGCCTCAGACAATGTTCCCGGAGTAAAGGGCGTAGGTGAAAAGGGGGCCGGCAAACTGATAGCGAAATACGGAAACGTCAGGAATATCTACGACCACCTCGACGAACTCTCGCCCAGACAGAAAGAAGCGTTCGAGGAAGCCGGGGACCATATATGGCTGAGCCGTGAACTGGTGACCATACGGACAGACGTACCTGTCGGTGCGGACGCCGAAGATATGGCTGTCAGAACGGACTACGACCCGGTCATTGCCGATCTTTTCGACAAATACGAATTCGGTTCACTGCGGAAATACATAAGCCGGCTCGGACTTCCGGATACCGGACGCAAGACAAACGGAATCGGATACGGCATCGTGTCACCCGATGAGATAACGGCCCTGGCCGGAAGTGCCGGAAAGTGTTCCATACGTACGGAAAGCTACGGAGACAGCATATTCTCCGGAATAAGGAAAATAAGCATAGGCGTATTCCAGGGTGAAAAGATATATGTGGCAAACGGGAGCCCTCAAGACTTTTCATCCGTCATTTCGGATCCGGCAATTGAAAAATACGGATATGACCTCAAGGGGCAGTGCAATCTGCTTGCGGAAGCAGGCATGCCACTGGAAGGGAAACTGCTTGACATAGAGCTGATGCACTATGTGATAAACCCGGAAAAGAGCCACAAGATGTCCATCCTGGCCAAAAGCCATCTGGACATAGACCTGGACCAGACAGATCCAGGGAAACAGGAGCAGCAGACACTGTTCGATGAAGAGGAGCCTGCCTTTGCCGAAGATCAGGCGGACAAAGAAGCGGCGGTCATGGCGGTTCTGGGAGAGAAAGTCCGCAACGACCTTGCGAAATCAGGAATGTCGGGACTCTACGACCAGATAGAGGAACCTCTGATAAGAGTCCTTTCAAAAATGGAGCGTACCGGAGTGAAGGTAGACCTGAACCAGTTGAGACAGTACGCGGCCCAGTTGAACAAAGAACTGGAAGAACGGCAGCAGACGATAAGGGAAATGGCCGGAGAGCCGGAACTTAACATCCTGTCCCCGAAGCAGATCGGCCATGTCCTGTTTGAAAAACTGGTGCTTGACCCGAAAGTCAAGGCAAAAAGCGGTGTAAGATACAGCTATTCCACTGATGAAGAAACCCTTACAGCCCTCTCAGACAAGCATCCCATCATAGATGAAATCCTGGAATACCGGGCTGTAAAGAAACTGCTGTCGACATACATCGAACCGTTCCACAATTTCGTATCCCAAAAGACAGGAAAGATCCACACCACTTTCAACCAGGCCCTTACCGCTACAGGAAGGCTAAGCTCGTCAAAGCCTAACCTGCAGAACATACCGGTAAGGACAGAACGGGGGAAAGAAATACGCAAGGCGTTCGTCCCGAGCAGTCCGGACGGGATCATCCTTTCCGCAGACTATTCCCAGATCGAACTGAGGATAATGGCGCATCTGAGCCAGGACAGGCATCTTATCGATGCTTTCAGACACAATCTTGACGTCCACGCAATGACTGCGGCAAAGATATTCGGCATTGACATCGGAGACGTCACGTCCGACCAGAGGAGAATAGCCAAGACGGCCAATTTCGGGATAATGTACGGAATCTCTTCTTTCGGTCTGGCACAGAGGCTCAGGATACCCAGAGCCCAGGCAAAGAAGATCATCGACGACTACTTCGCGAATTTCCCGTCCATCTCCACATATATCAAAGGTGTCATAGATTCCGCCAAAGAACTCGGATATGTCAGGACCCTGTTCGGGAGAAGAAGATACCTGCCCGACATAAACTCGAACAATGCAACGGTTCGTTCCCTCGCCGAACGGAATGCCATAAATGCCCCTATCCAGGGAACATCCGCCGACATCATCAAAAAAGCCATGATCGAAGTGGACCGGAAAATCGAAGAAGCAGGCCTGAGAAGCAGGATGGTGCTGCAGATACACGATGAACTGGTATTCGATGCTTTCGCGGATGAAGCCGAAACACTTAAAGATTTGGTAACGCGGGAAATGGAAAACGTAATCAGACTCTCAATACCTCTTACCGTCGAATGTAACTATGGGAAAAACTGGCTCGAAGCTCACTAACCTTTCCGACATGGAACTGGTCGAAATGGCCCTGAAACAGGATCAGGGCGCCTTTATCGTTCTTTACACCAGGTACCACGCCGGAGTAAAGAACCATATTTCAAAATACATCATGCAAAAAGAAGATGTAGAGGACATAACTCTGGAAAGTTTCCAGAAGGCGTTCAGCCAGATAGGTTCATACAACTCCGACTACAAGTTTTCAACATGGCTCTACAGGATAGCAAGGAACACGGCTTTCGACCACATCAGCCGCAAGGACAGGGAGAAAAGCAACCTGCCTACGACTTCCATCAGCGAAAAGCTTTCCGAGGTCAATGAAATTCCGGCGGCTTTCCACAATCCGGAAGAGGACATAATCAAGCAACAGGAATACGACAAATGGCTGGAAAATATCGAAAAGCTGAAAGACGACTACAGGACCGTAGCCCGCATGAACCTTATCGACAATTTCGGATATAAGGAGATAGCGGAAGCCATGGACCTGCCGATAAATACCGTAAAGACAAAAATAAGGAGAGCCAAGGCACAGCTGCTCAAGATGATGGACATTTCAGACGAGTTACTGTAAACACTGCGGAAAATCACGGCCCGCGGCAAGCACGCATGCCAGAATCAAGAACAAAAACAGAAAATCATGAATTTTACCGATTTCGAATACGTACTCAAAGAAAAGTTTCCGGACATAAACGACAGGAAAATCGAGAAGTTCAAGCAAATGGAACCTCTCTACAAAGACTGGAACGCCAAGATAAATGTCATTTCCAGAAAGGACATAGACATGCTGTACCTGCACCACGTAGCACATTCCCTTGCCATTGCCGAATTTTTCCGGATCAATTTTCCTGGAATGTACGACGCCATGTCGGCCGAAGCCCCTGAAGGAGACGGAAAACCGGCGGCCTGCATCCTTGACGTAGGTACAGGAGGGGGATTTCCGGGAATCCCGCTGGCGATAATGTTTCCGTCAGCGCATTTCACACTGTGCGATTCAATAGGAAAAAAAATAACCGTAGCGGCAGAAATAGCAGGATCGCTCGGTCTTTCCAACGTACATACCGTCAACGCAAGGGCGGAATCAATCCCGGGAAAATTCGACTATATCGTATCGCGGGCTGTCACTTCCCTGGACAGATTCATGCCGTGGGTAAAGGGAAAATACACCCGGGGCATCGCATATCTTAAAGGCGGCGACGTCGTAGAGGAAATAGCCTCCATGACGGGAAAGTTCAGGATAAATCCAGGTTCTGTCCGCACGTGGCGCATCGATTCCTGGATGAACGACCCGTACTTCGAAGGAAAACTCGTGATATTCATCGAAGCATGAGTTATTTTGCGGAAAATAATTTGCAATTAAAACTAAAAACATTACCTTTGCACTCCCAAAAAGTTTTTGAAAATATAAAAGCATAAAATAATGAAAAGAACATTCCAACCATCACAGCGCAAGCGCCGTAACAAACATGGCTTCCGCGAGCGCATGTCTACACCTAACGGACGCCGTGTTCTGGCTGCCCGCCGCCGTCACGGACGCAAGAAACTTACTGTCTCTTCTGAAGACAGATTCTAGAACAGCATCCGCAGGCAGATGCCAGTCATTTACGGTCCGGTATTCCGGGCCGTTTTTTATTCATTAATTAAAGGGGATCAGCCCCACAAAAAGAAAAGCCGGCATCAACCGGCTATCACTACTGTCGCGCCTATCATGGCGGACGAACACCACAGCCACACGGCTCCTGTCTCAGGATCGGTTTTGGTCACCTTGAATTCAAGACCTTTTTTCTTCTTGATATCCGAATATGTCGTCCATGTGACATCGCACCCGACTTCTTCCCCCACTTCACGCGGTACCCTTGAACACCTGAGCATATAGAAATCGGACATATTGTCACTGCATACGACAAATTCGCACCGGGACGGACTGTACACGGTCTGCCATCCCGACGGATCGAATCTGTGCTCTACTTCGCCCTTTACCGTAAAACCGATCTGGCTGCTGTCAGTAAACTCCTTCTCCAGCGCAGGTCCGTCAGAAATACAGCCGGATACGGCGACAGATACACAGAGACATACAGCCATCCGCAATACGTTCATCGACTTTACTGCCATTACTCCCCTCCTTTCATTTCAATATACTTGGTCACAATGTATTCAGTACCGTCCGGGAACACGGCCTCCGCCTTCAATACTCCGGACTTCTCCAGAATATAGTATCCGCCAGGCCCCGGAGCTATCCCGTCACCGTCAAAGGTCCATACTATATCTTCCGCCTCTGCCGCATTGTATAGTCTCAAAGGAAGACGCGTCCCTTTCGGAAAACTGCCGTCGCTGTTCCTTGCCACATTGTAAAGGTAAATATACGGAGGATAGGAAGTAGACGGATGCGTATTGATCTGCCTTATACGCACCCTTCCTGAAACGCCGCCGATGGAATAGCCTATACTTACGGTATATGATGAAGACGGGACCAGATCTTCAAAAGTCACGGAATACTTTCCATACTCATACGGCTCGACATACAGAGACGAGACCTGCCCGCCGTCCAATGCAAGCACCACTTCTGCCGGACTTTCAGTATCTGCCGTCCATGTCACGATAGCCGCATCCTGAAAGGCACTTACATTGATCTCGTCGACAGACGGAAGCATGGAATACTCGTTCTCATAGACACGGAAACTGACGGCCCCGGCCTCGTATTTTATTTCCGTCACCGATACGCCGGAAACGTCACCTGACCATGATTCGAATGCCGGATCGGAAGCCGGTGAGAAAGAATCATTGTCGCCTGACGGGAAAAAGATCCTCTGCATATCCGCATCAGGGACACTTGGCCCGGAGAATATGACCGAAGGATCAGCCTCCTCCAGGTCTGCGCACTGGTGTGCCCTGTGGGCATTGACCGTATTGGCATAAGTTCCGGACATGAGCCACCTGTCGCATGCCCTTGCCCCATATACGTAATTGTAAGAACTGTCTATATGGTAGATTAGCATACCGGAACCGCCTATATAGGCGTCCCATCCTGAAGCCTCCCTGCACTCGAACAGAAAATATTCCCCTTCCGCATCGGCAGGCGAATACATGTAGCGTCCGGAAACATTCACCGGCTGGAGCGTATACTGTCCGGTGTACAGTGTGTCCGGAGCGGAAAGTCCCAGAATATGTCGTTCGACAGCATTAAGATTCGGAGGAGTCCGTCCTTCATTGTTCATGTTGCCCCTGTCCATAATGGATGTCCTGCCCCACATGGCTTCTGATATGCCGTTCCTGTCATAGAAGTCCGGCAGGCCCAAAGTATGGCAGAATTCATGGCAGAACGTACCGATATTGGCTATCCTGTCATCTGAAGCCCCGTCGGAAAGCAGCTCCGATGTACATGCATAGCAATTGATTTCCACCCCGTCGCAGACAAGGCCCAGATTCCGTTCGTCCTCCAGGAAACCCGACTTCGACCAGATATGGTCGGCTCCGGCCCCGGCAGCTTCATCACCTCCTGCAAAAAACACTATGACAGCGTCAAGCTCACCGTCATTGTCATTGTCATATTCCGAAAAGTCAATCTTGCCGTCAGCTGCAGAACAGGCGTCATAAATCATCCTCCCCACCCTTATATCGCTTCCGGCCGCATCCAGATTGTCATTCTTGCCATAATAGCTGAAATTATTCGGAAGAGTGACTATGTCGCTTACGTCGAACTGGAATTCGATGCGTCCGGAAAACTGGTCCCGGAAATAGTCTTTCGCACTGCCCGCAGACCCGTTCACGCTGTAGCCCGGACTGTTGAGCAAGGCATCGAAATCCTCTTTCGTGTAGGTAAAAGGCAGATCCTTGAATGCCGCCAGCAGGACAGGTACCCTGACCGTCCCGGTCGAAACGGAAAATCTCGGTCCAGGAGACCTGTTGCGCGAAGAACGGCCCGATGCCGACATCGCCTTCGCCCCCAACCTGTCGTAAGGGACAGCAGCCGAAGAGGCTCTTGAGGCAGGTACGGTCCCCACACGGTTTCCCGTACTGCGAAGGGCTCCGTCGGTATCATAGAAAGCATAACAATAGAACCCGTCATCATCCTGCACCAACGGATAACCGTCCTCTGTTGTCAACACCTTCACGTACTCGTCTCCCGACAACACGGCCCGGAAAGACATCCCGTCCGGCTGGAACAGCATCACTCTGGAAGTCCTGGCCGGAGCAGAAAAAAGGACGGAAGGCAATACGGATGATACGGCCGACAAAACAAAGACAACTGCAATAATCCTGTACAGCACTGACTTGCCGTTCATCAATGATTTCTGAATTAATGCGCCGACCATCTGAAAACTTTATAACAAATGCTATATTTGCAATGCAAAATATTCTGCATATATAGCAATTTTTTATGAGACGGGCAATCAAAGATTCTTTAACCATCATTGCAGGACTTCTGTCCTGTACTGTGCTATCCGCTCAGGATCAGACAGTTGAACAGCTGAACGAATATGGGACACTTGACCGCTGGTCAGTACGTAAAGTCAAGGAATCCGGCATCATCGGAGGCAAGACCAAGTATCTTTATGAATTTTTCGGGGCCCAGGACACCACTGAAACCCGCGAACCGTTTGCCGCTCCGGACGGCTATCTGTGGAGGACCAACAATGTACTGGCCGTAGTAAGCGGTGTCACCAAGACCAGCAACACCGTATTTCCTGAAAAGCGCGGAAACGGCTACTGCGCCAGAATAGAGACCCATATCGAGACAGTCAAAGCCATGGGCATCATCAACATGGATGTAGTCTGCCAGGGGGCCTTCCTGTTAGGATCGCTTCCCGAGCCGATAAAAGACACCAAGAACCCGATGTCGAAAGTCCTTTACGGAATCCCTTTCACAGGCAGGCCTGCAGCATTGGTTCTCGATTACAAGGCCGATGTAGGACATGAGGCGGTCCGAGGCACCGGCTTCTCCAAGCTCAAGTCTCTCGGCTACCCGGATTACCCCGAAATAGCTGTAATTCTCCAGAAACGATGGGAGGACGAAGAAGGCAACGTACATGCATTGAGGGTAGGGACAGGAATAGAAAGGATAACGGAGAACATTCCTGACTGGATCAACGGACACAGGATAGACATCCACTATGGGGACATTTCCGGCCAGCCGTTCTTCAAAGATTACATGGGCCTCAACAATGATCCGGAAAGGGCATTCCATACCCTGAACGGCAAAGGGGACAATGTCATCGTACAAGAAGAAGGATGGGCCGCTCCTGAGGAACAGCCCAACTTCATGATCATCAAGTTTATATCCAGCTGCGGCCAGGCCTTCTACGGAGGCGTCGGCAACACCCTCTGGATAGATAATATCCATATAGAAATGTAATCCCCGGCAGAGTAGTGAGGGTAACTAAAAAGGTGGGATTTCAAGGCCTGCGCAGATGAGAAAACCGCAGTGTACTGTCGTACATGAGGATTTTCGAATCAAGCGTAACGCAGAAATCACCATTTTTAGTTACTCTCACCAGATGAAATCGAACCGTATATCGCGAGGAATATTATGCCCGTTCACATTGGCGATATCAGCAGCAAGCGGCTCATGGATAACGGCATTCTTTTCTGCGTATGATCTGGCGAACTCATAGTCACCGGTAGCCTGCGTCTTAAGAATGAGACCGGCCCATGCATCAATGGCTTCCATAGCCTTGGCATAATCGATATGGTAGAGTCCGTCACTGTTTCTTGAGAAAGCCCCGTTGTCTTTAAGGAAATTGTAGCACATCATGTTTGCCCTTCCATGAGAAGAGGCGGCTCCGAAACGTACAGAGCGGACAAGCCCTGCGATAAAGGTAGTGATCGCATCTTCTTTGGAAATAAGAGGAATCTCGTTCCTGTCTATAAGAGTACATACCATGAACAGTCCGAGGATATCGGCCTTCGCCTCTTCCCACGTAGTCTTCTCGTCTTTAAGGGCCTCGTCTACCGAGCCTTTCCCGTTCACCGTCTCTTTGACGCCGAGACCATGTGCGACCTCATGGAACGTTACGTTCCAGAAAAAGGCCTCGGAACGGAGGTGTTTCCGCTGTTCAGGCTCTACGAGCAGCCGGCCTATAGGAAGAAGTATCTTTCCGAATTTGGCGGTAATGCTGTTATGCAGCTGAAGGCGGCGGGTCCCTTTTACAGCCTGGACACGGTCATCGTTAGGAAGGTTGATTGCTATGGTCTTGCTTCCTGCATTGCAGTCTCCCGCATAATAGATGGCATCATAGACATTCAGGTCAGATGATGTCCCGGGAACAAAGGTCTTGTATTCGTCCGGGCATGGCAGAATCTTCTGCAGTTCGGGAAGCATCGAAACGTATTTGGCAAGTTCGGAACTGCGCTCCTCGTCCTTAAGGAGAATGAAGCACTCGTATGAAGTCTTGAGTTCATTGAGCTTGTCATCATAGTTTTCAATCGGTCCGATGACGATATCAATGTTGCTGTCCTTCATGTCCATCCATGCCAAGTCGCTCTCATAGTACTCATCCGTACGGAAAGCCTGCACCCTTTTGAGAAGGTAGTTCTTGAGCCCTTCATTTTCCGTAATCATGGCAGCCTCTTCAAGATATCTGCATATCACGTCCAGAGACTTCCTGTACTCATCCCTGTACCATACGCATTTCAGATTTCCGTCCGCATCGCGTCTCAGGACGGTATACGGGCTGTTCTTGTCCGGGTCTCCGAATGCAGCGAATTCCTCTGAAGCAATATCCTGAGGATAATAGTTCGCCCCGGCAGGCTTAGCCCCGTAGTCTTTGATAAAAGGAGAATTGTCATCAAGCCTGTCCCACGGACCGTAATTGATCATGGCAAAGTCCTTTGCCGCCTGGTCATCCAGACTTTCCATCAGAGCCTTGTCTCCGAAAGTCTGCTGCCAGAAAAGTCCGTCAATCTCCTTTGCCGCCGACCGGAAAAGGTTGAGGACCTGTCTGTCCTTGTCCGAAAGGGTCTCCAGAAGCGGAGAAGTCAGTTCTACTACTGCGTATTCATCCACTTTCTGCTGGAGGTCCACACTGTTTTTGTCAGAACATGATACGGCCGCAGCGACACCGGCTACGGCAGAAAAAACCGATAAAGCATTTATTCTCATATACAATTAGGTTATCTGATTCAAATTCATACTACTCTTTGTCCCGTTCGGGAGAGAAACGTACCGGATCGTCATAAAGTTCCTGAAGACTGAAAAGCCTGTCCTTAAGGTCAGCCGCAATTTCACCGTAACCGTCTTTCCCGTACAGATTATCAAGTTCATGCGGGTCTTCCTGAATGTCATAAAGCTCCCACTCGTCTATGTCATTGTAGAAATGGATAAGCTTGTACCTTTCGGTACGTATTCCGTAGTGGCGCTTGACCATGTGCTCGGCAGGATATTCATAGAAATGGTAATACAGTGAAGTCCGCCAGTCCTCCGGATGCTTTCCTTCGAGCAGCGGGACAAGGGATACGCCATGCATGTCGTCAGGAATCCCGACCCCGGCAAGTTCCAGGAATGTAGGGGCGTAATCTATATTCTGGACAAGTTCCGTAATATCCCCTCTGCGGTCGAAACCGTCCGGCAATCTCATGACAAGGGGGGTCCGCATCGATTCCTCATACATGAAACGCTTGTCAAACCAGCCATGCTCACCCATATAGAACCCCTGGTCAGAGGTATAGACCACAAGAGTGTTTTTCAGCAGATCCTTTTCCTCGAGATAATCCAGAACCCTCCCGACATTGTCATCAAGGGACTTGACTGTCTTCATGTAATCCCTCATGTACCTCTGGAATTTCCACTCGGCCAGCTCTTTGCCTTTCAGGCCTCTCTTGTAGAATTCTTCTATTATAGGACCGTAGAACCTGTCCCATGCCCTTCTTTCGTCAGGGTTGAGCCGGCCCAGAATATTCTCGTACACTTTTCTGAGCCCGGATTCCTTTCCGGGGGCCAGCATCTTGAGGTCATAGATCAGATCCATGTCATCCTCTATGCTCATCTCCTGGGAAGCGGCAGCCGTACGTCCTTTATAGTCATCATAGAAAGTTTCCGGCAACGGGAATGTCCTGTCTTCATAAAGAGCGAGATCGGTAGTGTCCGCCATCCAGTTCCTGTGGATCGCCTTATGATTGATCATCAGGAAAAAAGGCTTGTCCTTATCCCTGCCGTCCTCAAGCCATCCGAGGGCATCGTCAGTGATGATGTCAGTGACATATCCCCTTTTCGGAACGGTGTCGTTCTGCCCTGTGATCATAAGAGGATTGTAATAGTCGCCCTGACCGGGAAGCACCTCCCAATAATCGAATCCTGTCGGCAGACTTCCCAAATGCCATTTCCCTACTACAGCCGTCTGGTATCCGGCCTCTCTGAGAAGTTTCGGGAATGTCTGCTGGGAAGCATCGAAAACACAGGTGCTGTTGTCATAGAACTTGTTGGCGCATGAATGCTTGCCTGTAATGATGCATGCCCGGCTCGGGCCGCTAAGCGAATTCGCCACGAAACTGTTCGTGAACCTGACGCCGTCAGCCGCTATCCGGTCCAGATTGGGCGTTTCCATATAACGGGTATCATAGCAGCTCATCATCTGCGCCGTATGGTCATCCGTCATGATATAGACGATATTGTAAGGCTTCTTCGCCTTGTCCTTCTGCTGGCATGCCACGCAAGAAACGCCGAGAACGACCGTTCCGGCAACAGGATAAATGAAATGGAATCTATTCATATATGCTCAACAGGTAAAAGTGAACAGTCTTTTCACATCAAAACGAACCCGTATATTATATTTCCGTCAAAGGTATGAAAAATATCCGTATCAGATACTGTCCGGACAACCGACATTCCGGAACTTCGCCTTTTCCCGGCAATCCGGTCCATAAAAAAGACGGATGCAGGCAGCCAGAGACTGCCGGACATCCGTCATAGAACTTTCAATACCGGTTTCCCGGATCGGAAAAATCAATAAGACCGGGCGATGGCGATGAAATCATCAGCCTTCAGGGCTGCGCCGCCGATAAGACCTCCGTCGATGTCAGGACATGCGAACAGTTCCTTTGCATTTGAAGGCTTGCAGCTTCCGCCGTAAAGGATAGTGATTTCCTCTGCAAGTGCGCCGAACTTGTCAGCAAGCACTTTACGGATGCATGCGTGGATTTCCTGTGCCTGCTCTGCAGTGGCTGTCTTGCCGGTACCGATAGCCCATACAGGCTCGTAGGCTACGACAACCTTTGCCATCTCTTCAGCTGAAAGGGTGTAAAGCACGTTTTTCACCTGCTCTGAAACCACGTCGAAATGACGGCCGGCCTCACGCTCTTCAAGATTCTCACCGACGCAGAAGATAGGTGAAAGGCCCTCTGCAATGGCAAGTTTCACTTTCTCGACAAGCTTTGCATCAGTCTCTCCATAATACTGTCTTCTTTCAGAATGGCCGAGGATTGTGTAGCCGCAGCCTACTGAAGAAAGCATCTTCACTGAAACCTCGCCAGTGTACGCACCTTTCTCCTTATCAGCGCAGTTCTGTGCTGAAAGACCTACTACAGAACCTTTTACCACTTCGGCTACAGGATACAGATGAGTGAAAGGAGGGGCGATGACAAGTTTAACGTCTGCAGGCACTTCTGAAGCCTTTGCCACTACTTCTTTTGCGAGTTCTACGCCTTCTGGAACAGTCGTGTTCATTTTCCAGTTTCCGGCAACGATTTTCTTTCTCATAATTGTATAGTCTTGAATTGTTCTATTCTTTCCTGTCGGCAGACTTTTCTGCCGCGCGGCAAATTTAAGAATATTTCTTCAATTTAGTATTGGATTTACATACGATATTTTTCCTTACCTTTGCAGGTTGTTGAATGTATTACGAATATCAACCGATGAAGAATTTTGTTGAGGAACTCAAATGGAGAGGCATGATCCAGGATATCATGCCGGGAACAGAAGAAAAACTTATGGAAGGACCTACGGCCGCATACGTAGGAATCGACCCTACGGCTGATTCCCTGCATATCGGACATTTGGTAAGTGTAATGATTCTCAAGCATTTCCAGAACTGCGGACATAAGCCTTTCGCTCTGGTCGGCGGAGCTACCGGAATGATCGGCGACCCTTCGATGAAATCGCAGGAAAGGAATCTTCTGGATGAAGAGACTCTTGCCCACAATGTGGCATGCATCAAGAAACAGCTTTCAAAGTTCCTGGACTTCGAATCCGACGCACCGAACAAGGCCGAGCTGGTGAACAACTACGACTGGATGAAGGACTACAGTTTCATCAACTTCGCCCGTGACATAGGAAAGCATATCACAGTCAACTATATGATGGCCAAGGATTCCGTAAAGAAAAGACTTTCATCCGAGTCAAGGGAGGGGATGTCTTTCACGGAGTTCACATACCAGCTTCTGCAGGGGTATGACTACCTCTGGCTCTACGAGCATAAGGGCTGCACGCTCCAGATGGGAGGCAGCGACCAGTGGGGAAACATCACCACCGGAGCGGAGCTGATCCGCAGGAAGCTCGGGAAAGAGGCCTTCGCACTCACCTGCCCTCTTATCACAAAGGCCGACGGAGGCAAATTCGGCAAGACCGAGAAAGGCAACATCTGGCTCGATCCTGAAAGGACAAGCCCGTACCAGTTCTACCAGTTCTGGCTGAACGTATCCGACGAGGATGCGGCAAGGTATATAAAGATCTTCACCATGCTCAGCCGCGAGGAGATAGAGGAAGCCATTGCAAAGCATGCCGAGGCTCCTCATCTGAGGCATCTGCAGAAACTGCTGGCAAAGGAGATCACCGTCATGGTCCACGGACAGCAGGAATACGACAATGCCGTGGCGGCCTCCGAAGTCCTGTTCGGAAACGCCACTTCCGAGACTCTCCACTCTCTGGACGAAAAGACTTTCCTTCAGGTGTTCGACGGAGTGCCGACATTCGAAGTGGCTGCTGACAAACTTCCTGTAAATATTCTTGACCTTCTGGCGGTAGAGACACAGGTGTTCCCGTCCAAAGGGGAATGCAGGAAGATGGTGCAGGCAAACGGTGTAAGCATCAACAAGGAAAAGATTTCCGATATCAATGCTATGATAGGTCAGGATGCAGTACTTAACGGGAAATACATCCTTGCCCAGAAAGGAAAGAAGAATTATTTTATTATAAAGGTGAGTTAGATATGGACTGTGGCTGCCGTCCTCCAAAAACAAGGGAAAGTCGGACTTCAGCCACAGTCCATACCATTATCAAAAAAATAAAATAATTCTGAAAAGGAAAACGCAGTGTTATGGAACATACGGAATCGACAAGGCAGCTGAAGGTAGCGAAGGAGCTGCAGAAGGATATGGCGGAGATAATCCGCAGCAAGGGAATGGCTGTCTTCGAGGGGGCCATGGTAACAGTGAGCGGAGTAAGGATAAGCCCGGACCTGTCTGTAGCCAAGGTATATGTCAGCATTTTCCCGTCTGAAAAAGCTGAAAAGGTGATGGGAATACTGAAAGAGAATACGAAGGCCCTGAGAGGCGAACTCGGGAACAAAGTGGCGAAACAGCTGAGGATAGTACCTGAACTGACATTTTTCCTGGACAGTTCGCTTGACTATGTAGCACATATTGAAGAGCTTCTGAAGAAATAATGAACCTGCCGTTCTTCATAGCCCGAAGATACCTTTTCGCCAGGAAATCGCACAATGTGATAAACATCATTTCGGCGATAAGCGCCATCGGCATGGCTATAGGGACAGCGGCGCTGATAATAATACTCTCTATCTATAACGGGTTCGACTCGCTGGTCAAAAGCATGCTCAGCAATGTCGAGCCCGATCTTCTCATCACGCCGGCAACCGGAAAAACATTTGTCCCCCAGGGAGATACATACGACTGGATATACGGACAGGAGTCAGTCCTGAACATGTGCTGTGTCCTGGAGGAGAATGTATTCATCAACTATGACGGACATCAGGGACTGGCTGTCGCCAAAGGTGTCGACGAGATATACGAGCAGGAATCACCTGTCCGCAACCATTTGAGGGAAGGCACATTCACTCTCCACCGTGGAGATGTGCCTCTTGCGTGTGTAGGTGCCGGACTTGCATACGAAATGGGTATAAGCCCGAGATTCGTGGCTCCGATAGAAATCTACTATCCGTCAAGGACACGAAACATATCCCTGAGCAACCCGGCTGCTTCACTGGAATCTGTAAATGTCTATCCGTCAAGCATTTTCAATATAAACAACGAGATCGACAGCAAATATATCATCCTCCCGATAGAAGCGATGCAGGAACTTCTCGAATATGAAGGTGATGTAGTGTCCGGGGTAGAAATCAGGCTTGCCGGCGGATATCCCCGGAGTGAACTGAAACGGCTCCAGAAAGAGATTTCTTCCAGGCTCGGGGATGATTTCAAGGTCAGCGACAGGTTCCAACAGAACGAATCCCTATACAGGATGATGAAATATGAGAAGCTGTCCATATACATGATACTGATATTCATCATCATTATCATCGCTTTCAACATTTTCGGCTCTCTCTCCATGCTGATTATCGAAAAACGGGGGGACATACAGACATTGAGAAGCATGGGGGCACAGGACAGACTCCTAAAGAATGTCTTCGTCCTTGAAGGATGGATGATTTCGCTGCTCGGACTTGCGGCAGGACTGGTGCTGGGAATAGCCTTCTCTCTGATACAGCAGCATTTCGGGCTGATAAAGATGCCAGGAAACTTCATTGTTCAGGCCTATCCGGTCATCCTGTCCTGGAAAGACATCCTGGCTACGGCAGCCGGAGTCGCAATCGTCGGATACCTCATAGCCCTGCTGCCCGTCGCGTCATTCTACCGGAAAGAGAAAAGGCAGACGTATACGGATTCCGGAAGTTTGTGATGCATTTACTGCTTTAAGCGCCGCACAGGCGCGGATTCCGGACAAAATCCATACATTTGCAGGCAAACGGGCATAATCATGGAAAAAACCAGCATCATAAAAATCGACACTGTAGACCAGTACAACAAACTTTACGGTCTGAAGACCCTCCACCCTCTTGTATCGGTAGTGGACCTGGGCAAGGCAAAGCAGAATATCCCTCTGGAATGTACCATCAACTATGGCGTTTACGCACTGTTCCTCAAACAGGTCAAATGCGGGGACATACGATACGGGAGACAGCCATACGACTATCAGGAAGGGACCGTGACCAGTTTCGCCCCGGGCCAGGTGGTTTCCGTTTCCCGCGACCCGAACGTAACCAAAATGGATGTGCTCGGCCTGGTCTTCCATCCCGACCTTATCAGAGGGACTTCATTGGGAAAAGACATACGCAGATATTCCTTCTTCTCTTACAATTCTACCGAAGCCCTGCATCTTTCCGAAGACGAGAAACATCTTTTCAAGGACTGCCTCGACAAAATAAGGATGGAAATCAGCCGTCCCGTAGACAAACATAGCAAAAGGCTTATATCAATGAACATCGAACTGCTCCTCGACTACTGCATGAGGTTCTACGACAGGCAGTTCATCACCAGAAGCGATGTAAACCGGAGTATCCTTGTACGTTTCGACGAACTGCTTGACGAATATTTCGAAAGCGGCAGGGCCGAGTCGGAAGGCCTTCCTACAGTCAGATATTTCGCAGACAAAGTCTGCCTCTCCCCTAACTATTTCGGTGACCTTATAAAGAAAGAGTCCGGCAAGACCGCCCAGGAGCTCATCCAGACCAAAATCATCGGCCTGGCCAAGGACAAGATGCTCGGAAGCGACAAGACAGTCAGCCAGATTGCCTATGAGCTCGGATTCCAGTACTCCCAGCATTTCAGCCGCCTGTTCAAGAAACTCACCGGCAGCACCCCGATGGAGTACAGACGGCCGTCATAGACTTCCGCCCATAAGCAGCCTGTCCGGCAAACGGACAGGCCGGAATGTGCGTCCATACCTATGAATTGTTAGCCAGAACAGATAGCAGGACAGAAATAAATACCCATTTGTAGCGATTGACGTCCTGAGCGGGACGGGGTAATTTTGCAGCATCATTTGTAAACATCTAAATTCTAAATACAATGAAGCTGACAGAAATTATCCTAATGGCCGCCATTGCGGTCTTCGCAGCATCCTGCGAGCAACAGAATCATGAATCCGAAACGTCCTTCTCGGAGGCTGTAGCCGGCACATATACCGGTACTCTTACCATGTCGGTCATGGGAACGGCCATGGACCCGATGGAAGAAGCACAGGTAACGCTTGGCGTTGAAAATAACGTCTGGACACTTACCCTTCCGGAGATGGGTACGGGCTCGATGTCCATGGAATCAATCTCGGTGGAAGTGGAGCTGGCCGAATCCGGAGAGGGCTATACCCTGACTGCGGAAAACATCGATGCAGTATCCGGAAATCTCTCCATAACCGGCTCTCTGACCGGAACAGTCAGTGCTGACGGCAGCAGTATGGCCATAAATGCAGAGATCACTCCAGGAGCCATGCCTATGGCAATCAATGTGGATTTCGAGGGGACGAAATAAATGAAAAAGCCATTACTGACAATGTTGACGACCGGAGCGGCCATGCTGCCGCTCCTTTCGTGCAACGGACTTTTCGGGGGCATCTACGACGAACCGGTGGCTGATACAGGATTCGGATTTACAAAAGTGAACCAGGCGACTTCTTCCGGGACGATATATATCGATGCCACTTCATATACCAGATGGACATATATCGACTTCGACACTTTCGCCATAGATACCACCTTTATAGCCGGAGACGGGTCTGAAACCGGAGAAGTGATGGAGGGTTGGGATCTGGCCATACACCGCTATGACACCAAGACCAACGGAGGATCTGTCATAGAGACGGAGTTCACGTCTCTGGACGGGTTTCTCGCTTCGGGAAGACTTCCGGAAGGAGAGTATGCAGAGGATATCTGGACCGAAGACAAGATAACGGTCGACATGTCCGGAATGATGGACGGAGTCATCCTCTATGCCCCGTCCTGGTACAACCGGGAACTGTCCCGATGGCTCAACGTGGACACCTCCACCATGCCTCCGGTATATACGATGTCCGGCAAGGTGTACATCCTGATGATGAAGGACGGCAAGGCCGCGGCGCTGCAGCTGACCAACTACATGAACAGCAGCAAGGTCAAAGGGTTTATGAGCATTGATTACGTATATCCTGTGGAGTTCTGACAATGAATAGGATAATCTTTTTGCTCATATCTTTCTCTCTGGCAGTCCAGGGGCTTTCCGCCTCCGTATCCGTTACAGTCACAGGGACTGTCAGGGACAGCAAGGGCGGGCCTCTTGCCGGAACGGCAGTGACCGTGGCCGGGAACAACAGCATTTACGCCATCGCCGGGGATGACGGCAGGTACAGTATTGACGTACCGGCCGATGCGGATATGCTCAGGTTCCAGTTTGTCGGCTACCTGACACAGGACATCCCTCTTGAAAAGGCAAAAGGCAATGTTCTGGATGTGGTCATGGAAGAAGATCTTATGAACCTGGAGACAGTGGTGGTCACCGGGACCAGGACTCCGAGGCTTCTGAAAGAAAGTCCCATATTGACAAGAGTCATAACCGGTCCTGATATACGGAAAGTGGATGCCCTCAATATCGGGGACCTGCTGGAGTCGGAACTTCCCGGAATCGAGTTCTCGTATGCCATGGACCAGCAGGTGACCCTCAACATGCAGGGGTTCGGCGGCAATTCTGTGCTTTTCCTGGTGGACGGGGAACGCATAGCGGGCGAGACTCTTGACAACATAGACTACAACCGCCTCAATCTGGACAATGTCCAGAGGGTCGAAATCGTAAAGGGTGCTGCCTCGTCGCTGTACGGGTCCAATGCCGTCGGAGGTGTAGTCAATCTGATCAGCGCCGGCGCTACCGAACCGTGGTCGGTAAATGCCAATGCCCGGTACGGGGCCCACAACGAGCAGCGCTACGGCGGTTCCGCCGGCTTTATTGCAGGAAAATTCAACAGCCTGACCAATGCCCAGTACACCAGCATCGACTCTTACGCGATGCCTTCGGAGGGAGACTACAATACCTTCTACGGAGGTTACAACTGGAGCATCAAGGAACGTCTGCAGTACGAACCGCTCGAGGGGCTCAAGTTCACCGCGCGTGCCGGCTATTTCTTCCGGGAAAGGGACCTGCAGAGTGATACCCGGGACCGTTACCGTGACTTCAGCGGAGGACTGAAAGGAGAATGGGAAATCGATGAAAGCAACCGTCTGGAACTCTCCTACGGCTATGACCAGTACGACAAGAGCGATTACCTGCTTTTCAACGATACGGATGTCCGGGACTACAGCAACGTCCAGCACGTAGTGCGCGGAGTCTACACCTGCAGTCTCGGGGAAGACGGCCGGCACACCATGATCCTCGGAGGAGACTACATGAGGGACTACCTTATGTCCTACCAGTTTGAAAACAACGGCTATTATGTCCAGCATACGGCGGACGTATTCGGCCAGATAGAGGCCAGGCTGGACGAGAGATGGCACTTTACAGGAGGCCTGCGCTATGACTTCTTCTCCCAGAAGAAGCTCAGCCATTTCTCCCCGAAACTCAGCCTGATGTACCGTCTGAAGAACTGGTCGTTCCGAGGCTCCTACTCCGGCGGCTTCCGTGCACCTACGCTCAAAGAGATGTACATGTCATTCGACATGGCCAGCATCTTCATGATATACGGCAATCCCGACCTGTCTCCCGAGTCCAGCGAGAACCTGTCGCTGTCGGCCGAGTACAACTGGAAATATCTCAGCGCATCGGTGTCCGGCTTCTACAATTTCGTAGACAACCGTATCACTACAGTATGGAACGAAGGACTCGGCGGCATGATGTACACCAACATGAACCCGCTGCAGGTACGCGGCGTGGACGTATCGGTATCGACACGACTGCCGTTCGGACTCGGAGCGAGACTGGCATACACTTTTACCGATGAGGCCATCCGCCCCGGAGACCCCCTGGTATCCCAGACCCGGCCGCATTCGGCTACGGTCCGCATCGAATACGGCAGATCATGGAAAGACTACGGCTTCGACGTAGCCCTCAGCGGACGTATCCTTTCAGCCGTGACCACGGAGGTCTATACGTCAGCTACGGACTACGAGGAGACCGAAACGCAGACTTACCCGGCATATACCATCTGGAAACTGACGGTATCACAGGACATCTGGAAAGGGATCCACCTGAATATCATAGTGGACAACATCTTCAATTACCGTCCGGAGTACTACTACAGCAGCACGCCGAGTACGACCGGTACGACAGCAGCTGTGGGCCTGTCCGTGGATATTGAACAGATGTTTAAAAAATATTGAAAATATGGTTCGGAAAAAGACAAGACACATAATATATATCATCATATCCGCTCTGGCAGTCCTCATCCTGTGGGGACTGTGGGCGTTGACGGCAAGTCCGACGAAAGTGGCTTTCCTGAATTATCAGATTATCGAGATGGGCAGGATAGCCAAGGCAAACGACAACGCCATGATAAAGCTGTACGAGCTGGCTCCCGAGGAAGCTTCCAGGGCCGGACGGTACGACATACTCCTGATCAACGGCATGGGCCTGAGGATCACAGAGGAACAGAGGGCGCAGATACAGCGTGCGGCCGACAGGGGCCTTCCCGTAATCTCGACCATGGTCACCAATCCTGCCAATGACATCAATACGGCCGATTCACTGGATACTGAAAAAATAAAGGCCTATCTGTCAAACGGAGGTCCGGACAATTACCGGAACATGCTTTTGTATATCCGCCGCAGCATAGACGGTAAAAGGATTGCGGCTCCGGAACCTGCCCCGGCAGAAGAATATACCATGGAGAACATCTACCATCCGTCCCTGAAAGACAAGGACGGGGACGAGGAGGGATTCCGTTCCATCGCGGCATATAACGGCTGGCTGAAGGACAACGGTCTCTGGAAGGACGGTGCCCCGCGCATTATCATTACGGGGCAGATGGGAGATCCTGCCGACCTGATTGCATCCCTTGAGGCCACCGGGAACATGGTCTATCCCATACGCAGCACCATACCGATGCTCCGCAGCGGCCAATTGGATTCCATAGCCCCTTCGGCCGTAATCAACATGGCGCACGGCAGACTCGGGGACGGGATGGTGGAATTCCTGGAAAAATACAATATTCCCCTGTTCTCTCCCCTGAATGCCAATACTCTCGTCTCCGACTGGGAGGAAGACGACATGGGCATGACCGGAGGCTTCCTGTCCCAGAGCATAGTGACACCAGAGATAGACGGGGCGATCCGGCCTTTCGTGCTTTTCGGACACTATGAGACCGGAGACGGGCTCAGGCGTCTGGAGGCCGTTCCGGAGCGTCTTGAAGAATTTACCGGGACAGTCAACAGGTATCTGGAACTGAAGCGCAAGCCCGAGAGCCGGAAGAAGATAGCGATATTCTACTACAAGGGTCCCGGACAGAACGCCCTTGCTGCAGCAGGAATGGAAGTAGTGCCGTCTCTGTACAATTTTCTTGTAGCACTGAGGGATGCCGGATATGATGTCACCGGCCTGCCTTCCTCCCCGGACGCCCTGGCGGAACTGATCCAGAGCCGCGGGGCAGTGTTCGGCTCCTATGCCGAAGGGGCCGCATCCCGCTTCATGCAGGAAGGCTCGCCGGAGTGGATAGACGCCCGGACCTATGACGGATGGGTGTCGGAGGCCATTCCGCAACGGCTTTATGACGAGGTCGTTGCCCTGAACGGAGATTTTCCCGGACCGTATATGTCCAGGGATGGCAGGCTCGCCCTTCCGCGCATAGAACTGGGCAATGTGGTGCTCATCCCGCAGCCGGCTGCCGGAGGCGGGCAGAATGATTTCCAGATGGTACACGGGACGCATGCCGCCCCTCCACACAATTATATCGCCGCTTACCTCTACGCACGTTACGGTTTCGGGGCCGATGCCATGATCCACTTCGGGACACACGGCAGCCTGGAGTTCACCCCCAAGAAACAGGTGGCCCTGAGCAGGTACGACTGGCCGGACCGACTGGTAGGGACAATACCGCATTTCTACTTCTACACCATCTCCAATGTCGGGGAAGGCATGATGGCCAAACGGCGTACCTACGCCACTTTACAGTCGTATCTGACAGCGCCGTTTATGGAAAGCAATGTACGGGGACTGTACAGGGAGCTTTCGGAAGAGCTTTCCCGCTATGATGATGCTCTCAACGGAGAGAAACCGGATGCTGCCGGTGCGGAAAGGTCTTCTTTGAAAATAAAGGGACTCTCCATTGATATGGGCATAGCCTCTGATCTCGGCCTGGATACTCTGGACAGGGAGAGTCCATATAATGAAGATGATATCATACGTATCGGCAATTTCTCCGAAGAACTGGCTTCCGAGAAGGTTGCGGGCAGGCTGTATGTAATGGGGGAACCTTATCTGCCCGAGCAGATCGAGTCCACCGTCTGTGCCATGAGTGCAGAACCGATAGCCTACGGCCTTCTGGATATCGACCGTGCCCGGGGCAAGAATGTCGAAAAGGCTGAAAAGCGCCGTCCGGAGTTCAACGACAGGTATCTGGAACCGGCAAGGAAGATAGTGGAACGGCTGCTGGCACAGTCCCGTCCGGCGGATGACCGTCAGCTATGTTCCATAGCCGGTATCTCTATGGAGGAGCTCGCCCGAGCACGAGAAACGGCCCGTTCGCTCCAGGCTCCGCCTGACATGATGTCAATGATGATGCAGATGGCCGGAATGCAGCAGGTACGCAAGGATACGGCCGTCAGCAAAGGGATGAGTGAGATGATGTCTGATATCGGGCGGCAGATGATGGAGGGCGGCAAGGCCCGGCCGACACAGCAGGAAGCGGATTTCGCCAGGGCGGTGACGGAAATAGAGCAGGCCGTGCTCAATGTGCACAACTACCGCAAGGCTCTGCTGGAGAGCCCCTCCGATGAATTGGAGAGTATGCTGAATGCTCTGGGCGGCGGCTATACCGCGCCCTCACCCGGAGGAGATCCTGTAGCAAATCCCAACACCCTGCCTACCGGGCGCAACCTTTTCGCCGTGAATGCCGAGGCCACTCCGACCCGAAGTGCATGGGAGAAAGGCGTGCAGCTGGCGGAGAACACATTGAGGCTTTACCGGGAGCGGCACTGCGACTCCCTGCCCCGCAAGGTCAGCTATACCCTCTGGAGCAGCGAGTTCATCGAGACCGAGGGGGCTACCATAGCCCAGATATTATACATGCTGGGAGTCGAGCCGATATATGACAGTTTCGGCCGCGTGACCGACATCAGGCTGATACCGTCGGAGAAGCTGGGACGTCCGAGGATAGATGTGGTGGTGCAGACCAGCGGACAGCTCAGGGATATCGCCGCATCGCGCCTGTTCCTGATAGACAGGGCCGTACGTATGGCGGCAGAAGCCGGGGACGAGGAATATACGAACAATGTGGCGGAAGGTATCCGCGAGACCGAACGGATTCTCACCGGGAAGGGCGTCACTCCGGCCGATGCACGGAGAATGTCCTCCTACAGGGTGTTCGGCGGAGTGAACGGCAACTACGGCACAGGTATCCAGAGCATGGTGACGGCTTCGGACCGCTGGAGCTCGTCTTCGGAAATAGCGCAGGTATATATGAACAATATGGGGGCCTATTACGGAAGCGAGGAAGGCTGGGAAGAGTTTGCCCGGTATGCTTTCGAGGCCGCCCTGTCCCGTACCGATGCCGTAGTGCAGCCACGACAGAGCAATACCTGGGGAGCACTGAGTCTCGACCATGTGTATGAGTTCATGGGCGGACTGAACCTGGCCGTCAAGGAAGTGACCGGCAAGGAGCCGGACGCCTACCTGAGCGATTACCGCAACCGCAGCAGGGTCAGGATGCAGGAGCTCAAGGAAGCCATAGGAGTCGAGAGCCGGACAACGATATTCAATCCGTCCTATATAGAAGAAAAACTCAATGGAGGAGCCGGAGATGCAGCCGCCATAGCCGAAACTGTCACCAACACATTCGGCTGGAATGTAATGAAGCCGCAGGCCATAGATGACAGGCTCTGGGATGAGATATACGATGTCTATGTGCAGGATAAATTCAACCTTGGAATCAGGGAACATTTCAAGGAGGTCAATCCGGCAGCTCTCGAGGAAGTGACAGCTGTCATGCTGGAGTCGGCCCGTAAAGGGCTCTGGGAAGCCACGCCGGAACAGATAGCCGGTCTGGCCGAGCTGCACACAGGCCTGATAAAGGAGTTCGCTCCGTCATGCTCCGGTTTCGTGTGCGACAATCCTTCCCTGCAGGACTATATAGCATCGGCCCTGCCCGAGGCCTCTGCCGGAGAATACCGCGGGGCCATACGGCAGATCCGGGAGGTGTCGGCGGGCGAAGCTCCAGACGGGATGGTACTAAAGAAAGACCGCCTGCAGAGCGAGACAGAAAAGAAAACGACGCTGGTCAGCAACATAGCCGTGGCGGTGCTGATTGTCGCCCTGTTCGTCATGGGAGGACTGCTGATACGCCGCCGCAGAAAATCCGGAGGCATCTGATATTCGGGAAACATGTATAGTCTGGTCATTATATTAATGGTGCTGGTCTGTATCAATTTCATATTGAAACAGTCCTGGCACAAATGGTGGTCGGTGCTGGCCCATGCCGCGGCGGCCGCCCTGTTTACCGGTCTGATGTGGCCGGCAGCCGTGAGACAGTCACGCTCCCAGATAGATGCCTGGCTGTCCGATCCAGGCCTGATGCTGGATACCTCGGTGGTCATCACCATTGAGGTCATTCTTCAGATTTCATTTTGCCTGCTGTCGGTGAATCTGATGAATTCAGGAAAACTGAAGCCCTCTGTTATCTGGAGCTACCGCATCCTGCGCTGGTTCCCCGGCATACTGATATTCGGTGTACTGTTCAGTTTTCTTGTCTGTCTGATATTCGCTTTTCCCGGTATGCCTTTTACGCTGGTGGCCTGGAGCGCGGCTGCGGTGGTCTTCGCGGTGATAGCCGGAGGGGCCTGGCTGATGCGGCTGCTCTTTCCCGATAAAGAAAGCCGCCTGGAGATGTTCTTCCTGACCAACGCCCTGACCGGGATAGTGGCAGTGATAGCTACCGTCAACGGACAGACGGCCGTGAGCGGGGTGAGCGAGGTGGACTGGCGGTCCCTTGCCGGCGTGCTCGGACTTGTCGCCGCAGGGGTACTGGCCGGTTCGTCCGTCAGGACAGCGCGTCCTTTCCGCAGATTTTTGAAAAACATCAATAATTTAAAACCGTAATAAATATGAATTATATTTCCGACATTCTCTTCTGGATTTCCAACGGACTGCTCGTACCGGTAGTGGTGCTGCTGATCCTGTTTTTTCTCCGGTCTCTGCTGCTGATCGGCAACTTTTTCGGCCAGTACCTGCAAATCAGGAAAACAGACCGGCTCTTTATGGCTAAAGTGGAGGCACTGACTACTGATACGGTAGAAGAATTGCGTGCCTCCATGCCAGACAAAACCAGGTCTCCGCTGCTGGGCTGTCTGGCCGGTCTGCTGGACACAACAAAGGACAAGGCTCACCGCCAGCTCCTGCTTTCGGATTATGAGATTGCCGCAGACAAGGACCTGGGTACCTCCAAGACACTCTCGAAGATGGGTCCGATGCTGGGCCTTATGGGTACCCTCATCCCTATGGGACCTGCTTTGGTCGGTCTGTCTACAGGAGATATCGGCTCGATGGCCTATAACATGCAGGTGGCATTTGCCACTACCGTAGTCGGCCTGTTTTCTGCGGCAATAGGCTTTATCACCCAGCAGGTAAAGCAGAGATGGTATACAAAGGACCTCAACCGTCTGGAGTTCGTGTGCGATGTTCTGGACGGCCGCGCAGGACAGGCCGGGACAGTTGCCGGAGCGGATGTAAAGGAGGACGGAAGATGAAAAGGAGAAGACTGCTCGGCACGGACGAGGAGAATGATCCGATGAGCGTGGTCGGGAATCTCTTCGATGTGGCCATGGTGTTTGCCGTGGCCCTGATGGTCGCACTCGTGACACGTTACAACATGACAGAGATGCTTTCGCCTGAGGATTTCACTATGGTCAAGAACCCCGGCAAGGAGGACATGGAGATTATCGTCAAGCAGGGGCAGACGATTGACCGCTATACCCCTTCCGAGGACCAGTCCAGGTCCGGGCAGAAGGGCAGACGGGTCGGTATAGCCTACGAGCTGGAGAACGGTGAGATCATCTACGTTCCGGAATAGGACGTTGTTGCCAGCCGTAACCGTCCGGCCGGCAAATCCCTCCCACACCTGCGGTGCGGGCCCCTCCCGTTCACGAGGCCACGGGCGGCCACGCCGGGACACACAACCTTCCTAACAGCACACTTTGCATCTATCTAACAGTCAAATACTTGCGTTTAACAGCATCTGGACGGTCCCCCTCTGCATGACGGGACCGTCCAGAAAGGGAAATCCACAAACATTTGACATTCAACATGTCTATTGTCATAGTATCAGGACGGTTACTGCTAGACCAAAGACCGACCGTATCAAGGCCGGATATGCCATGCGCGATATTCAGAAACCGACAGCATACGCATGTTTACTCCGGAGACTTCACTCCTGATTCCTATCCGGGCAGCCATATCACCGACCGCGCCGGCAATTCGCAATATCCATTTCGGGATACCGGTAATATGCTGCCTGTAACCGCACCTGTCAGAGAGCAGACGATAGAATTCCCTGTATGTCAGATTCTCTCCGGAAAGAAGATAGCTTTCCCCGTCCTTGCCATGTGAAAGGGCGGAGACAATGCCTTTGGCTACATCGCCCGTGGCGACGAAATTCTTCCCTCCAACGCTGCTGCGCCACTTCATCCAACAGGCTTCCATGCTTTTGTGCTCTCATTTCCGTTGCCATACAAAACAGGATTAAAAAGAGGCTTGTCAATGATTTGAATGTCCTCATATTGATTATCTTTAATTCTCTGTAGCAAAGTTACCGGACATTCCATTTCGCGACCGTACCTGAACCACTGATAGAACAACCAATTTCGCAGGTGCCGGGCATATCTACGAAATTGGTAGTAGAAACAAGAGTACAGATACTCCTTCAACACGCCACAGCACATAACTTTGCAGGGAAAACAGTACATTTGCAAATACAAAACAGATTGGGTATGAATGAGATAATAAAAATAGATTCGGTGCAGACCTATAACGACTACTTCGGCGTGGAGACGCGCCATCCGTTGGTCAGCGTGGTTGACGGACGCGAGGCACAATGCTTTTCATCGCTCCCGGTCAGGTAATGGGTTCGGAGGATGACGGCAGCTGCATCAACCGGAAGGATGGCGTTGTGCTTCCTTCCGGAATTCCTGTGCAAGACTCCGCTTACAGGATTGATAAAAGAGTATTCTTATTTCTCATATAATGCCAACGAAGCTCTCCACCTCTCGGAACAGGAGCGGCGTACGGTCGTTGATTGTCTGGTCAAAATCAAGGAGGAACTACAGTATCCGGTGGACAAGCACAGCAAGTCCCTCATCGCCGACAACATCAAACTGCTGCTTGACTATTGCGAACGCTTCTACGACCGTCAGTTCATCACCCGGGAGAATCTGAACAGCGACATCCTTGCCCGCTTCGAGACCCTGCTGGACGAGTATTTCCATTCCGGCAGACCAGCCTCGGAAGGACTGCCCACCGTGCAATACTGTGCCGACAGACTCTGTCTCTCTCCCAACTATCTGAGCGACTTGCTGAAGAAAGAAACGGGCGAATCCGCATTGAAGCATATCCAGCAAAAGACCTTGGAGATGGCGAAAGAGCGTGTGTTCAACACGCGGAAGTCCGTCAGTGAGATCGCCTATGAACTGGGGTTCCAATATCCGCAACATTTCAGCCGGTGGTTCAAAAAACAGACAGGATGTACACCAAACGAGTATCGTTTAACTAATTAACGGTATAAATCGTCACACCTACCGATTTTTCGCGTTCTGCCTGTACTCAACGGGGGATGTTCCAGCAAGTCTCCGGAAATAGCGGCACATGTAGGATACATCCTCAAAATTCAGGCTGGAGGCAATGGTCTTGACGGGCATGTCGGTATTGACAAGATAACTCTTGATTTCGGAAATCGTCTGCCTGTCTATCAGTTCCTTCGGTGACAGAAGCATATATTTTCTGCACAGCTTGTAAAGGTATGTGGTGGTTATTGACAGCTTGTCTGCATAGAATCCGACATCAGCAGATTCCGGATCTGCCTGCCATCATAGGAATGGTTCTGATCATTGCCGGTGTTCTGGTCATCAATCTGATGTCGAAGATGGATGTGCATTGAGCCGTTACGGAATAAGCCTCGGACGACCGCCCTTCAACAGGAGCGGAATATCCGATGGTTTTTTGAAGGAATACTTTGCCGGAATCGCCATGCTGTCTGCATTACTCCACAGAACCAACCCGAAATCCACTTCCGCACTTCGTGCGCATTGGCTGTCATAGATAGTGTCTCCGATATAAAGAGCATCACAAGCATCAATTCCGGATATGGCAAGATAGGCCAGCAAAGGGTCCGGCGAAGGTTTCGGTCTGGCAGAATCTTCGGCACATACTACGACATCAAAGTAGTCTGACAAGCCGGAAGATTCCGCAAAATCTGCCATGAATTCATTTCTGGTCTTTGATGTGACTATACCCAAGGAATACCTTTCGGCTTTCAGTGATGTCAGCAGGTCCTGTATCCCTGTAAAGAGTCTGATTTGAGATTTATATTTCAGAAGATAGTCGTTCCATTTTTTGTTTGCCGTCAATGTGTCATTGATACCCAGTCTGTGCAAAGTCACTTCTCCGGGTATTCCGAGTGCAAACTTCAGTTCGCTTTCCGGCATATCCTCATGCAGCAGTTCCATAACGGTATCATGCAGACTCTGCAGGAGAGCCTGTTCCGTATCAAGCAGAGTGCCGTCTATGTCAAAAACAATATGCTTGTATTTTTTCATGCCTGATCTTCGTTGTCGATGTGTCTGATTACGCGGCATGGATTGCCGACCGCCACGCAGTCGGCCGGAATGGAACGGGTTACCACGCTGCCCGCCCCGATGACACTGTTGCGGCCTATAGTGACCCCCGGAAGGATGATTGATCCTCCTCCTATCCACACTCCGTCTTCAATTTTAACGGGCAACGCGTATGTGCGGCATATCTCATCTCCTTCAGACCAGTCCTGCACCATACGCTCGTTCACTTTTGTTGAATGGGTGGCGGTATAAATCTGCACATTGGAGGCAATAAGGACATCGCTGCCTATGTCAATGCGGTTATTGTCCACGAAAGTGCAGTTCATGTTGATGATTACCTTGTCGCCGATATAGATATGTTTCCCGTATTCACAGTGAAAATCAATGTCCACATGCACTCCTCTTCCCATGCTGCCGAACATTTCCCGCAGCAGGGCCTGTCTGCGCTGCGTATCCGCATAATCCGTGGAATTGAACTCCGCCAGAAGCCTCCTTGTCCGCAGAATCATTTCTACTATCTTCGGATCTTTTCCGCCGATGAAAGGTTCACCTGCAATACATTTTTCATATTCCGTCTTCATACTAAAAAAAATTGGATCCATTTGCAAAAATAGCAAGAGAACACGGACAGGCTTTTTACCATGTGTTAAAAAAGTTTGTCCGCCCGTATTCTGCTCAATGACTGTTGCGTGACACCCAAAAAAGAAGCAATATATCCTAAATTGACCCTTTGCAGAAGTTCCGGATATTCTTTCCGAAAAAGAGTGTAGCGGTCCTTGGCAGAAAGGGTCAGACGACAGATGTGGTTATCCTGCAGCCTGAGAAAGTTTTCCTGCTGCAATACTCTCATCCAGTTCGCGATGTCCATATACGAACGGTACAGTTCATCAAGCCATTCTATGGAGACGGCATATGCTATGGTGTTTTCCAGTGTTTCGACATACTCAAACCCCGCCTTATGACGGTATAAATCCCATGATCCGCAGACAGCATCTCCTTCCAGAGAAAACCATGTCGTTATGTCTTTGCCATCATGCTGGATATAGGATCGGGTGATGCCGCTTTCTATGAAATACACATTCCTGTCAAATACTCCGGCTCTGATGATTTGGGTCTTTGCCGGAAAACAGACCTGCTCAAAGCCGTCGGTCAATGCCTTCAATGCACTGTCTGAAACAGGGTAAAGGTCTTTGATTTTCCGAATGATATTATTCATGCTGCTATGGTTGATTGTATTTCTCGGATGTAAAGATACGGAATATCATGTTCGAAATTGGGCTTCTTTACTATAATCTGGCAAAATCTGTTTTCGGCTGTTTGCGGTTGTTGTACAGTCGGTTGAAAGTCTTTTCCGAGTGATTTCCCATGACTTACTTTGCAGCGTCTCAAGGAACGGGGGTTATCTATCCGCTTTCTTTCTGTCCTTTATAATTGCGTTCTTGTTTACCAACGTCCATTCTATCAGGGCATTGATATGGGGTAATAAAGAGCGTGTCCGTTCCGTCAGCATCTTCTGCGAGATGTCAGGGATTTCACGCTGCAACTAACTTTTTTTTCAAAAATTTTTTGTCTGTAACCGGCTCATACTAAAGGAAGTTTCGAGGTACATGACCTCGGCAATTACAGACTGCATGTTTATTACACCAACGACGCGTTGGGCGATGCAAGTTACATCATTGAGGGAAAGGATGCCCTTGTAACAATGGAACAGCCGCTGTTCAAAGACAATGTGGCAGAATTTGACACCTACCTTTCCGAAGTTGGCAAACCCGTGGAGAAACGCATCATGGACTATCATGTGGGAGGAACCGGAAGCCACGATGTGGTGATGGCCGAGGGTATGCCTGAATTTAACAAAGGCGAGATCTTTGGCGGTATGATGCAAGGCTTTTAAAGATTCACCGGAAGCGGCAAGTTTTGCTAGTGGTAAAATGCGTGAAAGGCCAGTAAGGTAGTTCCTGCACTTCCGCAGAGGGAAGTGCGGTGGAAGTGTGCGCAGTGGGTATGCTTTCGTGACCACCGCGGGCGAAGAAGCAGGAAAACCGTGCAAGGTGGTACGGTGGAATGTCCACTTGGTGCGGAATCTACAGGAAAGTGTGCGCAGTGGAAACGGATTCGAAACCACCGGACACAAGAAACGAGCAAAACTCTGGTGCAGACGAAAAATGAGGTTATGTCCTTATTATCAAACAGTTAGATGTCGACCAAGTTGCGCCAGGGGTGGTCACGAAAGGGGTCTGGTGCAAGTGTTCAAATAGACAAAATACTGATTTATAGGCTTTTACAATGATGGATACCAGCACCAAGGGAAAGCGTGAGGACAATTATAAACCGTGACTACGAAACGTTCAGCGGCATGATGCTTGAGCGTTATTTCAGGCGTATGATGATTGACCGTCAAGCCTATACGCGCATCGGAGGATGGTGGAACCGCAAGGGAGAGAACGAAATCGACATAGTGGATGAAAATGAACTGGACAATGAAGCAACCTTCTTCGAAGTAAAGCGGAAAGCAGAAAACATTGACCTGGAAACGCTGAAATCAAAGGCTGGTGCTTTCATGCGGGTTACCGGCAAGTTCAATGGGTATGCCATCTCTTACAAAGGACTGTCAATGGATGATATGTAATTATTTTAAGGTGTGTATATCTAACTTCGCAGATAAGCATACGTCTGTCAACAGTCTTTTATAATTGACATGGAACAACCTTCCTAATAGCACACTTTGCTTCTATCTAACAGGCAGACATTTGCGTTTAACAACATCTGGACGGTACCTATCCGCATGACGGGATCGTCCAGAAAGACAAATCCACAAACATTTGACATTCAACAGGTTGATTGTCGCAGCATTAGGAAGGTTGATTTACTTCATCATATCACAGACCCAATTCCGGATGGCATTCCGGCTTGCTCCGTTCAGCAGTCTGCCGTCCTGCCATTCCAGGTCGGGATATGCTTTTCTTAATGCATTTACGCTGCCTGTTATACTGCTTCCTCCGGAGGTGGCAAACGGGACGAGTGTCTTGCCTTTCAGGTCATGGCTCTCGATAAACGTGTTGATAATTCTTGGGGCTTGGTCCCACCAGATGGGATAGCCGATGAAAATGACATCGTGGGCGGCGACATCCGGTTTCGTATCTTTTAATACCGGACGTGCCTGCGGATTGTTCATCTCCACCGAACTGCGCGATTGCCTGTCGTTCCAGTCGAGGTCATCGGCGGTATAGGCTTGTTGCGGAACAATCTCGTACAGAGTGCCGCCTGAAACCTCCGCAATCGTTCTGGCTGCTTTGGCGGTTGTGCCTGTGGCAGAGAAATATACGACCAATGGTTTGTTTTCGGTTTGCATATTACTGTCCCCTTTGTTTTGGGCGCAGGCGGCAAAGCTCATGGTCATTGCCGCCGCCAATGTCAACATAATCTTGTTCATAAACCGGATATTTTAATAATGTCACTTGGCATATTCCTCTTTGATGATGCGCAACGCCTTGATAGCAGCAGGGAAACCGATGTAGGGCAGGCACTGGATGACGGCGGCGGTCAATGTCTCGGGCGAGTTGCCAGCGTTGATGTTGCCGTGATAGTGCGAATGGAGCTGGCTTTCGGCTTCCAAAGTGGTCAGTACGCAATAGCCGAGCAACTCGCGCGTTTGCAAGTCAAGTGCGCCACGGCTGTATATCTCGCCGAAGAAATAGTCGGTCAGGAACTGTTCTACATTCTTGCCCATATCTCCGGGCATACCTGACATGACGGATGACACACCGCCGGGATATTGCTTGTCCTGAATGGCTTTGCCAGCCTTGTGGCGTGTTTCCTCTGTCACCGTGCCTTGCTTTTCCAACGGCAGGGAGATGCCACGCTCCTTGAACACTTCGTTCACCGTGGCCACGGCGTTCAGCATCTTGGGGAAGCCTATGAACGGGGCGGTAAGATACATCACCTCGCGCAGTTCCTCAGGGGTGACGCCCACATTGAGTGCCGCCCCTGCATGGGCTTTCAGTTGCGGAAGCGTCTGCATCGTGGCGAGGGTGATGCAGGTTATCATCTCGCGTTGTTTCAAGGTAAGGTCTCCCGTCTGGAATACCTCACCGAAGATGAACTTCTGAAGGATGTCCATCATTTCCGGGTCTGTGCCCTGCCCAGTCAGAGCTTCACCGCCGAACAGGGTGCGGTAATTCTGCTTGCATACTTCGATTCTATCCATATTGTCTGTTGTTTGTGCCGTCGCGGACAGGGCTGCTGCCAGTGCGAGGGCGATTATACCTATTGTTCTTTTCATATTATTCAATCATAAATGAATTGATTTCCATACAAATGCCCTGTCTATGCAGACCATCATCGTCCGGACCGGTAAATCCCTCCCACACCTGCGGTGCGGGCCCCTCCCGTTCACGAGGTCACGGGCGGCTACGCCGTCCGGACTGATTACGGTCTGCAGTCGCTTAGGGGTTTATAACGCGGATAAGGCATTGTAATTACAAACTCTTGCCCAACCGGTTATATTCTTCGTCAGTTATGGGCTCCAACCATTCGTTGGACGTGTTTTCTCCGGGAACCTCAAAGGCAAGATGCGCAAACCAGCTGTCCGCAGCGGCACCGTGCCAATGCTTTACATTAGCAGGGATGTGGATGACATCGCCCGGTAGCATCTGTACCGCAGGCTTGCCTTCCTCCTGATACCAGCCCTTGCCAGCCACACAAACCAACATCTGCCCTCCCCCTTTCGTGGCACGGTGAATGTGCCAGTTGTTTCGGCATCCCGGCTCGAAAGTGACATTGCTGAACGGTATCTGCTCTTTGGATATCGGAGCCAGATAGCTGTTGCCGATGAAATACTTGGCGTAAGCGGTGTTCGGCTCGCCGATGGGGAATATCATTTCCTTCTGAAATGCCTCCCTGCCGTCTGCCACGGCTGTTCCTGTAATCTTTTCCTGTGCCATAATTCCTTGAATGTCAGTCATTGTTGCCACCAATAATAAAAACAATATCTTTTTCATGTGTCGAGAATATTATTCTATAAAGTTATTGACTCGGTTGGCGGGATTGAGCGGTGTCTGGTCTGACAACACCAGCGACTTGACCATGTGCTGCGTCCCCTGCTTGTATTTCCGGAAATGCGCGGAAGCGATGTGCCTGTCGTAAGCCTCTTTGCTGGAGTATGTTTCAAGAATGGTTATCTTGCAGGGATTCTCCTTTTCGCTGACGGCATACATGGTCAGCACGCCCGGTTCGGTACGCAAGGAGATTTCACCCACCTCGGTCACATATTTTATGTATTCATCGAGGAACTGCGGCCAGACTTCGATTTTCGACAGACGCACGATGCCGTCGACCGTCATCTCTTCCTTGGCGCACATGCCCGGCTGTTTGTCCAGATTAAGGCATTTGCCGATTATTTCTCCGGTGGCAAGGTAGGAGTAGGTCGGGAACTCGAACAGGACAGGCTTTAAGCGCGTATAGTTGAGTTTGCCTTTATCGTCAAGCACATCGGGAGCGGCGTAGGTATTGGCAATGGAGCAGACAAAGTTGTCGAAACCTTCCGTCTCATAAATGTCCACCACATCGCACTCCATCGTCAATGGCGAGGCATCAATCACAGGAGTACCGTTTTCGCCCCAGTGGTATTCAAACACTTCCGACTTATCTACCGAAGCACCGCTCACGCTGCCTACATAATCGGCTTTGGGCAGCATCTCCCGGCTTACAAGATTGACGGACAGTTTCTTGGATTCCTTTATCCCTTGATTGGTATAGTGGCTTTTGCTCATGCTGACGAGTATCCGGTCGTGGCCGATGATGCCAGTATGTCCCACGACAAGCCAGTTCACTTTCCCGTTCACTTCCGCTCCGATGACGGTCATCGGTTTCGGGTAGAGAGCGAGCACGCTTCCTATATTTTGCTTTTCTGTCTCCATAATATTTGATTTATGAGTTTTCACTTCTGCTATGCCGCATGACAGCAACCCGAACAGGAGCAATGCGGTTAATAGATTTCGTACCATATTATTATTGTCTTTCAAACCTTACATTCATACTCTCTGTCCCTTGCAGCAGGTTGATGCCATTGTCGTCAATATGCCCGATTTTAATGAGCGAACTGCTCTCCGACCAGTCTCGGCAGAAGATGGCGACATTGCCCCACGGCTCGTAAATAGTGATGTCCCCGGCTATGGGCGCACAACCGCGTGGTGTATCGTTAAGGCTGAGTTCCGGGTCGGGATAGAATATCTTTTCCGTGCCGTTGTTGTAGTCCTCCAATGTAACCTCCAATGGCAGGCGAGAGAGGAAGTCGCGGGCTGCGCCGTTGTCCTCCAAAGTAGCGGTAATAGTCTGTTCGCCCACAATGATATTGATGTTTAAGGACACGGCATCGGGTGTATCCGGTTCTTCACTGCTTGCGCCAAGACTTTCCAACCATTCCGGGATGCGTGTAGCCATACTGCCCAACGTACTTGATGTGAGCAACAAGGATTCCTCAAACACGGCATCGGGGACAAGCGTTGCCGCATCCCTCTCGGAAGTGCCTATGCCGCTGCTCCCGCTGCAAGCCGTCGCAATCATAAGTATGGCCAGCAGCATCAACGGAATTGAAAATAACTTTTTCATATCCTTTAATTTCTTGATTCTTTCTATATTGCAAAGTTACAGCGACACAAGACGAGGAGGGATAGACATATCCTCTGCATTTATACCAATTTTACTGAAAATAGATGGACAAAAAAGAAACAGTGTCTGTCAAAAACTGACAAACACTGTCCCCGCAGTTTTCAGATGCTATTCCTATTATTTATAGGATTCCTTATAGACATTCACGATGTCATCATCCGTCATATGCACACGGTCGCTGGTGAACATCACGCCCATAACCTCGCGGGTGTTGCGCATCAGCGTCTCGAACTCGTCGGGTGTGATGCCGTAGTCGGACATCTTCAGGTCTGCCACACCGCAAGCCTCCTGCAAGCGGGTGAGGGCGGTAAGGAAGTCTTCTGGCTTCGTGGCTTCGGGCATTCCCATCGCCTGCGCCATGCGGATGAAGCGGTCATCGCAAGCGTGGTGTTCGATGAAGTATTTGTAGTACGCCTTGCTGACCATAATCAAGCCCGCGCCGTGGGGCAGTGCCGGATGGTAGGCGGAAAGCGCATGTTCAAGGGCATGTTCGCTGGTGATGAGCGTGAGGCACATCACTACGCCGGACAGGGTGTTGCCAAAAGCCACGTGGGTGCGGGCTTCCATATCCTTGCCGTCCTTTACGGCACGGGGCAGGTACTTGGCGAGGTTCTCGATGGCGGTCAGTGCGTACATATCGCTCATCAGGTTCGCACCACGGGCAATGTAGCCTTCCGTGCTGTGGAACAGGGCATCGAAGCCTTGATAGGCGGTGAATGTCGGCGGTACGCTTGCCATCAGTTCCGGGTCCACGATGGAGAGGACGGGGAACAGGGAGGCATCGCCCACAAACGCCTTCTCGAAAGTATCTTCTTTGGTGATGACACCCGAATTGTCCGTTTCCGAGCCTGTGCCTGCCGTGGTGGTAATGGCAATGATAGGCAGCGGCTTGATGGCAATCAGCTGTCCTTTACCCGAACCGATAGGCACGTAATCCCACAACTCGCCCTCATTCGTAGCCATTACGGCAATAGCTTTCGTGCAGTCCATCACGCTGCCGCCACCCAACGCCACGAGGAAATCGCAGCCGTTCTCACGGGCAACCTTCGCTCCGGCATTGACATTGCCCACGGTAGGATTGGGCATTACGCCGTCGAACACCACGGTTTCCACACCTGCCTTGTGCAATTGTTCTTCCGTGCGCGACAGATAACCGTTGGCACGGGTAGATTTGCCGTTGGAGATGACGATAAGGGCGTGTTTGCCCGGCATCGGTTGTTCACTCAGCTTGTTCAGCATCCCTGCCCCGAACATCACACGGGTAGGAACGTACATGTCGTAAGTAAGATTTGTTTCCATTATTCTTATCAATTAAATGTTATCGTATTCTTATTTGTCAATCTGGCTCTCCGTAAACGGGTCGGCACGGTGTCCCATCAGGTCTATCTTAGCGTAAGCGGAATCAAATTCCTCCATTTCGTAGGGAGTCAGCCGCACGGAAGCCGCGCCGAGAAAGTCGTCCAAATGGTCTGGATTGGTCGTACCGGGTATCGGAGCTATCCACGGCTTGCGCGAGAGCATCCATATCAGGGCGAACTGTGCCGGGGTTACGCCTTTGCGCCTTGCCCATTCCTCGACGAGATGCACCAGCGGCATGTTGTGTTTCAACGCTTCCGGCTGGAACTGCGGCAGGTTCCAGCGGCGGTCGCCTTTCTGGAAACGGCTGTTCTCATTGATAGTTCCGGTGAGGAACGCACGACCCAGTGGACAATAAGGAACGAAGCCGATTCCTAATTCTTGCAGCGTGGGGAATATCTTGGTTTCCGGCTCACGCCACCAGATGGCATACTCGCTTTGGACAGCCGAAAGCGGACATACGGCATGTGCCCGACGGATGGAGCGGGCACTCGCTTCGGACAATCCCCAATGCAGCACCTTGCCCTCCTGCATCAGGTCCTTTACCACGCCCGCCACTTCTTCCATCGGCACATTCGGGTCCACACGGTGCTGGTACAGCAGGTCGATGTGATCGGTACGTAGACGCTTCAACGAGCCTTCCACTGCCCGGCGGATATGGTCGGGACGGCTGTTCAGGGCGGTCGGTTGCCCTTCTTCCACACCGAAGCCGAACTTCGTCTCTATCTTCACCTTGTCACGGAACGGTGCGACGGCTTCGCCTATCCATTCTTCGCTGGTGTAAGGTCCGTACACCTCCGCCGTGTCGAACAGCGTGACACCTTGGTCGTATGCCCGGCGGATAAGAGCTATCATATCCTTCTTCTCATATTTGCCGCCGTAATAGCCGACCATCGGCAGGCAGCCCAGACCTATAGCGGAAACTTCCATTCCGCCCAGATTGCGATGCTCCATGTTCTTGTTCTGCTTTTGGTTATCGTAAGACTCATTTGCCTTGACTTCTCTCGCAGGCATTGTTCCGGCAAAGACCTGCCCGATGCCAGTCACTGTCCCTACTGCCACCAAAGCGTAACCGGACGCTTGTTTTAGAAAATTCCTTCGGTCCATAATCTCCTGTTTTTAATCTCTATGAGACTCGCTTTATATTTTCTTGATGATTTTTGCCGGAACCCCGCCCACTACGACATTGGCAGGGACACTTTTGGTCACGACTGCTCCGGCTCCTATGACTGCATTGTCACCGATGGTCACTCCTTGCAGGATAGTCGAGTTCGAGCCGACCCACACATTCTTGCCCAACACTATCGGAGCCGGGTAAGTATGCCTGCGGTCTTCGGGTGACAAGCCGTGGTTCAGGGTCGCGAACACGACGTTGTGCCCTATCTGGCAACCGTCGCCAATGACAACGCCTCCATGATCCTGAAAATGGCAGCAGGCATTGATGAAAACGTTTTCACCGATGATGATATTCTTGCCGAAATCCGTATAGAACGGCGGGAAGACACGAAGCGATGAAGGCACATCGTAACCGAACAGTTCCGAAAGGAACTTGCGCACTTCTGCCTGGGTATGATAAGCTGCATTCAGCCGGAAAGTGATGCGACGTGCGGCATCGCTCATTTCGTCCATAAAGATGTGTATATCCTCCGTATCGAGCGGCTTTCCCGTCCTTACAAAATCCTTGAATTCTTCGAGTGTCATAATCTTCTGTTTTTAATCCACCGGCAAAGGTAGCAGTACATTATGCTCAAAGAAGTAACGATTCTACGGAGATTTGTGACGGTTTTACTGATATTCGTATCCGTAAACGATAACGATCGGGAACAATAAACTTTTCAGGACGGGACATACAATAAGGTAGTGCAGCCAGAAGGGGCAGGTCTCAAAAAAGATGACAGTTAACTCAAAGTATGTTATGGCAATAGCTTTAACACTTAACAGAATTATCTGCACATACGCCCCATTATCAGCAGAACGTGCCGTTTGAGGTGCCGAAAGGATGGGTATGGACAAATATAGAACATATTTGCTCAAAAATAGGCTCTGGTAGTACCCCACGCGGCAGTAACTATTCCTCTGAGGGCATTCCATTTTTCCGCTCTCAAAATATTTATAACAGTGGATTAGTTTACGAAGACATCAAATTTATATCCAAAGAAGTGCATCAAACAATGATTGGTACGGAAGTTTTGCCTAATGATTTGCTTTTAAACATTACAGGCGGCTCTTTGGGACGTTGTGCTATTGTACCTGCAAACTTTCAGCAAGGGAATGTAAGTCAACATGTATGCATTATGCGTCCAATATTTGTTGTACCCCGATATTTTCATGCCTTTGTTCTATCGTCCGTATTCTCTAAATCAATGAAAATAACAGGGAGTGGTCGTGAGGGATTACCAAAATATAATTTAGAACGAATGTTTTTTCCTCTCCCTCCTCTTCCAGAACAGCACCGAATAGTATTAGAGATAGACCATTGGTTTGCCTTAATTAACCAAATTGAGCAAAATAAATTGGATTTACAAGAAGTTATCAAACAAGCTAAGAGTAAAATTCTTAATCTCGCCATTCACGGTAAACTTGTATCTCAAGACCCCAATGACGAGTCGGCCATTGAACTCTTGAAGTGCATCAATCCCAATTTCACACCTTGTGATAACGGGCATAGTGGGAAGTTGCCACAAGGATGGTGTACTTGTAAATACACGGATATTTATACTGACATCTCTTCTAAGCCTTATCAAATATTGAAATCGCAGATACAGGAAAGCGGAAAATATCCCGTAGTTAGCCAAAGTGCGAAACACATAGAAGGGTTTACGGACTCGTGCAATGTGTTTTCACACAGCCTGCCATGCATACTATTTGGAGACCATACCAGAGTTGTGAAATATATTGATTTCGATTTTGTGGTTGGTGCGGATGGTGTAAAAATACAATGCCCAAAAGTGAATGCGAAGTGGGCCTATTATATTATGGAATATGTTTCTTTCCATATTGTAAATAAAGGTTATAGCCGCCACTTCGGGCAGGTCGTTAAATTTACATATGCTTTACCACCTCTCGCCGAGCAGCAACGTATCGTTGTAAAAATCGAAGAATTATTCTCAAATCTTGACAATATTCAAAAAGCCTTAGAAGCGTGATAGAATACGCCTCTAAGGTCTTACATTACCAATTTACCACCTTATCAACAATTTTTTGTTGTTCGCTGGCAGTACGGCGCAGGTAGATTCGAGTGGTTTCTATGCTTTCATGCCCCATAAGGTCAGCTAATAGGGCGAGGTCGTTGAAGCGGTCAAGGAAGTTTTTGGCAAAACGGTGGCGGAAGGAATGTGGATAAACAACATCACGGTTCAGCCCGTATTTATCGGCAAAATGCTTTAGCTGTTGGGCTATACCTCGTGTTGTGATACGTTGGCCGAAACGGTTAAGGAGAATATAACCGCTTGTCATGCTTTTACTATTCAACCATTGGGTAGCTTCACTCCGCAGATTCTTGGGAATATAAAGACGGCGTATTTTTCCACCTTTGCTATAAAGGTCGAGATAGCCCACTTTTACATGCTCAACCTTGATGTGTAGTAACTCACTTACACGGGCACCTGTAGCGGCCATAAACCAAACCACAAAATACCAGTCATCGTAGCCATCTGCTTTTAACCGTGCTTTCAGAAACTTATAGTCAGCATCACTGATTACGTTTTCCAAGAAATTCTTCTGTTGTACCTTAACAAATTTTACCTTCAATTTATCCTGTTTGATAAACTCCAGATACTTGTTGATGCCCTGCAAACGGAGATTGACGGTCTGCGGTTTGAAATTCTCCACCAAGTAGCCCTTATAGGCCAACAGGTTTTTCTTGTTCATTTCTCCATAGTGACTGAGAAAGTAGGTCACCGTCCACACATACGATGTCACGGTGTTCTTTGCCAAATTCGTTTTGGCAAGATAATCTTTAAATCTTGTTATCATATACATTAATTTTTGATGAATACGATAACAATATAAAGCGCAACCTAACGGGCATTATCCGCAGTTGCCTGATAGTTGGGCTGTAGTTCCCATGCAAATGCTATGTTATTTGGTCAATGGAGAGAAAGTAGACGGTAAAGAAATGCCAAACCTTGACGTAAAATATCTAAGAGGAGAACGTGAGTTTAAGATCTTGACAAATGGGCGATGTGTAGCAGCCAATAGTCTTCTGATTTTAGTCGATGGAGAAAACTCCGGTGAAGTATTCAGAACACCGATTGAAGGTTATCAAGGTAGCACATTCAAGCAACTAAACATCAATGAAAATATATGTACTGATTACCTTTTACACGTTATAAACCTGCATCGTAAGTCTTTGCGTGAAAATAAAGTAGGTTCGGCAATACCTCATTTGAACAAAAAATTATTTAAGGCAATAGAAGTGCCTGTACCACCTTATAACGAGCAAGTGAGAATTGTAGCTGCAATAAATTCAGCCCTGAGTAGACTAGATGCAATAATGGAGAATTTATAAGTCCTCCATTATTGCATCTAGTTTTTCAAACAGATCCTCAATCTTATTTATAATACGTTCTTGTTCTGAATATGGTGGAAGATATAACGGCATTGCAAGGTATTTGTCAAGGATTAAATTATGTAAACCAGTGGTTTGAGTTTGCATAGATTTCATTACCCCTGCCTTATATTTTGCCAATATATAATAGTACAAGAACTTGCTTAAGACCAATTCCTTATATTTTATCCTTAGAACCATTGTAAAATTGCTATAAGAAAATACGCCATTATCCCCTTCATATAAAACAGTTCTTCCAACAGGATTATTATCACTACCTCCTGATTTTTCTACAATCAAATCTCCGTTCAACAAATGACGTTGTACAAAAGCTCGCTCTTCCACATCAATATATTCTATATTGGAATAGTCTAACTTAAAGTCTTTTGTAAAATTGGCATTGCGTATAACTCCAACATTTACAAATGGCTCTTTCTTTCCTTTCCATAAGCCATTGATATTTTCACATACGTCTTTGATGGTTACATTAATCCAGCCTCTAGGCAACTGCGGATAATGCCCGTTATCACAAGGTGTGAAATTGGGATTGATGCACTTCAAGAGTTCAATGGCTGGCTCGTCATTCGAGTCTTGCGGTACGAGCTTACCGTGAATAGCGAGGTCGAGGATTTTGTTTTTGGTCTGTTTGATAGTTGATTGCAAATCCTCTTTGTTATTTCTGATAGCATTAATTAAGGAAATCCACTTAGCTATTTTTACTATAATTCTTTCTTGTTCTTTTGATGGAGGAACAGGTATCATTAATTGAGAGAGCTTTTGGGCATTAATATTAGACTGATTGACTGCATCTGTTTTCACATTGTAGCACCAATTCCTATAATAACTGCTATTCATTACAATGTTAAGGTAATCAGGAGAAATTAATATAGGTCTAATACGAATAAGATAGCCTGCGTATATAGCAGGTCGTTCTTCTTTATAGATTGCCGTTTTTCCTACCCAGTCGCTACTATTTGTACGATTAAAAAGCAAATCGTCTTTCTTAAGCGAATATTGCTTAATATCTTCCTCATTTGAGGAATATACTAACTCAGAATAATCAATTGTACCAATATTAGTTATATTCCCCATTCGCAAGACTGCTATTTTACCTACGCTTGAAGATTTTTCGGAAGTCCCGTATTTCAATTCATATACAATATCTTCCAACTTACACCACACCCAATTTTCCGGCACCTCAAACGGCACGTTCTGCTGATAATGGGGCGTATCAGAAGTCTTTGCAGACTTTTTACTCCGCTTTATCTTCCCTTCTTTTATCAATCGCTCCTTCTCCGCCTTGATGCGTTCAAGCAAAACAGATGCAGGTTCATCGTTCGGGTCTTGCGGCACAAGTTTGCCATGAATCGCAAGATCTAATATCTTTTGACGTAATTTCTTGGTATCCATGGCAATCAGTCTTTATTCAGAAACAGGTTACAAAATTCGTTCAGCTGCTCCTGCATACGTTCCTGTGAAATAAGGATACGTTTGTATTCTGCAATCATCGTAGGACTCATGCTCCGGCCCATGGCATATTCCACCACTACCCGATCAGCTTCAGGACAGAGAATTATACCAATGGACGGATTCTCATTGGAACGTTTCACATCCCGGTCAAGTGCTTCTAGATAAAATTCCAGCTGACCAAGGTCGCGAGGATGGAATTTGGTCTTTTTCAGTTCTACAGCGACTAGTGCCTGCAAACCGCGATGAAAGAACAACAAGTCAGCCTTGAATGTGGATGCCCCGATATTGAGACGATATTCCTGATCCATGAATATGAAATCCTTGCCAAGTTCAAGAATGAACTGCTTCATGTGTTCCAGCAACCCGTTTCTCAAACGGGATTCACTATGCTTCTTAGGCAAATCCAGGAAATCAACAAACAATGTGTCTTTGAACATAATGGGAGCATTAGGATATGTCTCAAGCAATCCTTTTGACATATTGTCCTTGTTGCCTAATAAAGCCGAAAATGTCTGATTCGAGATACAACGCTGCAGTTCCCGTTTTACCAGATGTTCTTTATTGGCATAGAGTATATAGAACATCCGTTCTTCGTTATTTTTACAGCGGCATAGTATCTCTATATGATTGGTCAATGTGGTCAGTTCCAGTATCTTCGGCATTTGTCCGATTTCCAGCTGGACAATTTGTGCAGTTTTTGGCTGCACAGTTATCGCATGGCCTGATGAAGGCTCAAAATTAGATGCCTCTATTTGTGCAGTCGTTGGCTGCACAAATTCCGAAGACAAGAATTTCTCCACTGTCGTTAAAAAAGACATTGTAGAATACGCTTCATAAAACATGACCATATTGTAAATACTCCTTCTACTATATCCTTTAATATCAGGCCGTTGTGACCGGATATATTCAGACAGTTGCGTTACGACCTTGCTACCCCATTCTTCGCTTTTCAATTTAGATGAAACATAACCGCCCACATGCCAGGCAGTAAGCAGCAGTTCTTTATTGACCGCTTTGGAAGCACGGCTTTTATGCCGGAGAATGATGTCTATGACTTCTCCGAACTGTTGCTCTACCGAAACGGTTATCTTATTATCTCCCATAGATTCAATCCTCTTTTATATTTGCCAACAGTTTTTCAAGTTCTGCCACAGCAGCACTTATCGTCTGGCTTTTCTCTTTTATATCCGCCATCAGTTCCGCCAATGTACGGTCATCCTCCTCTCCGCCCTGTTTTATCCATGTAATGTCAAGGCTCGTTTTGTCACGAGAAAAAATGTAATCTACCGGATATTTCCGCCATCTTCCCTGCGGATTGCCTTCAGCATCGTAGGTTTCTACTCTGTTATTGTAACAAGAAACAAAATCATCTAGATGATGACGTTCAAGTTTGTTGGTGGCAAGAGTATGCTTGATACCCGTACGATAGTCATAGAACCAGACCTCTTTGGTTGCCTGCCCTTTCGTAAAAAACAGGACATTGGCTTTTACGCCTTGAGCATAGAATATACCCGTAGGCAGGCGGAGAATGGTGTGCAGGTTAAAATCCGTCAGCAACTTCTTTCGTATCGTTTCACCGGCACCGCCTTCAAAAAGCACATTGTCAGGCAACACCACGGCTGCACGACCTCCGGTTTTAAGCATCAGCATCATGTGCTGGAGAAAGTTCAGTTGATTGTTCTTTGTCTCCACATAAAAATCTGGACGGTTGATGTCAACAGAACCGGCCGGACGTGTACCGAACGGAGGATTTGCAAGTATCACATCTACAAGTGTAGAAGGCTCTTTCTCCAATGAATCTTCACACACAATCGGGCTTCTGTCTGTACCTATGCCATGCAAATAGAGGTTCATTGAAGCGAGTGTCACCACCAATGGAGTATTGTCCACACCATGTAAGGCACTATTACGCAGGAAATCCCGTTTTTCCTTGCTTGCCGACTGTCCTTTCATATAATCATATGCAGTCAACAGGAAACCACCTGTTCCGCAAGCCGGGTCACATACAGTTTCCCCGATTTGCGGAGCTATACAATCAACCATTGCCTTGATAAGTGGACGAGGCGTGAAATATTGTCCGGCACCGCTTTTCTTGTCCTGGCCGTTCTTTTCAAGGATGCTTTCGTAAATAGCTCCCTTTACATCACCATCCATGATAAGCCATTGCTCTTCATCAATCATGGTAATAACCTTTTTCAAATAGACGGGCTTGTCAATCTTATTTTGCGCCTTTGTATAAATAGTGCCAATCAGATTCTCTTGTTCACTAAGCAGTTTAAGTGTTTCCTCATACTGCTTGACCAGTTCCAACCCGTCAAGAGAAATTAAATCTGCCCACTGGTAGCCGTCTGGGATAGCGGATTCTTCTCCAAACATTTCCACATTCTCGGCATCCATCTTCAAAAACAGAAGATAGGTAAGCTGCGTTATGTAATCGGTAAACCCAATCCCTTGTCCGGCAAGAGTAGTTGCCAGATTCCATACCTTCTTGGTAAGTGATTGCTCTGTTATATTATTTGTTGCCATATTTTTATGCTGCTTTTCTTAAAACTACGAATGTATAAAGAGAACGGAGCGCATCGTCTGCTTTCTGCATATTGCCGAACGCCCGTATCATTTGTGCCGCATGGGTCGCATCGTCCTCACGGATATCCTTCACCGTACAAGCACCGTTGGAGGCTATGTAATCCACGATGCGGCTTATAACTTCGCGCTGCTTGTCTGTTATTTCACGTTGGTTTTGTCCCAACCACAGATTGAAATACTGCTTGGAGGTAGCGACCACGCTATCCAACCGCTCAATTTGCCGGAAAGCATAACGCACAAGCTGGATAATATTTGTCAGCGCATCGCTTTCTTCTTTGGTAGTGGAGCGTCGCACGCTGTTTGAATTAAGAATGGCATACGAGTTCCAAAGTTGTTTGGAAGTGAAATGGTTGTCTGCCATTTTGAGCTTATTCTCCAAATCTTTCAACATTGAATAAGTAATAGGCTCTCCTTCATTGTTGTAAATGATTCGCAATGCTTCTATTTCATCACTGTGTTCTATGCAAAACTCCTCGAAAGCTTCGGTCGTATTTTTTGCCTCTTCGATGGAAAACCCTTTTGAAATAAGAGTGTCTTCTCCGGGCATCAGCGTATTGACAAACCCTGCAGCAAGAATAAGCAAATACCGTCTTGCATCCGCATGATTGGCAAGAGGAGCAACTAATCCATTTCGCTCATTATTTGGCTCGTCAACACTGATAAAAGGCGGAAGTATATCGCTTTCAAGTACACCATAAATCCTGGAAGCAAGGTCTTTCATGTCATCATGAGCCAGACGAGCAAATTCTGCCCGCTGAGAGTTGTCTGCCTTGTTATATATTCTGGAAAGCGTTGCTGCAAGACGTTGCAGGTACTCATCAGGAATATAACCATGGCTGATACGCTCCAATAGTTCTTTAAGAGAGATTATCTTTGTTGTCGGTTCATCCGTTACCGATGGTATTGTCTTTTCATGTTCAGTTACACCTACAGCATCGACCAAGTAGAAGCAATCTTTGCTGAATGCATTCGGGGTTACATTGCGCAGTTGTTCATCTCCGATGGTGCGTACACCGCGTCCTTTCATCTGTATATAGAGGGGCAACGATTCCACATCGCGCATGAACATCACTACCTCCAACGGCTTTATGTCCGTCCCTGTCGCAACCAATGTGCAGGTCACTGCTATACGAAAATCCCTGTCATTCCGGAACTGGCGTATCAATTCGTTGCTGTCTCCTGCAGAATATGTTATTTTCTGCACAAAACGGTTATCGGTACGCCCGAATACCTCTTTCGCTATCTGCACGATGTTGGTAGCGTGTGTTTCGTTGAGTGCAAATATCAATGTCTTCGGCAGCCAGTCAAAGTTAGCTTCCCTTTGTGGGTCATTGAACAGCTCGGTATAGACCGCATCACGATAAGTGGATAAGACAAGCTTGATTTGCGCCGGATTGATAACACTTCTGTTCAATTCCTTATTGGTATAGGTTTTAGCCTCTTTATTGAGGATGGTTTTGATATCCCCTGTATAGCGAGTTTCCTCTTTAACCTTTTCTCCTTCCAATATGGCACCGCCATTTTCCGTCACCTGCGTTTTGATTCTATACACACGGCAATCCACATTAACACCGTCAACAATGCTTTTTTCTAGGGTATAGTTGACTATGCGGTTGTTATTGAAGAACGCCATGGTCTCCGGAACAGGAGTGGCAGTCAAGCCTATGAGCCTTGCCGTATCGAAATACTCTAGAACTTTCCGCCAGTTGCCATAAATAGAGCGGTGACACTCGTCTATGATAATCAAATCAAAATAATCATGCGGCAGGTTCGGATTAGGCGGCAAAATGATTTCTTCGGTTGGCTCATTGCCATCATCTTCATCGTTGTCTTCGATAGTATCACCTTTCAAGAAAGAGAATAGTCGCTGGATAGTCGAAATAATCACATTGCTGTCTGACGGGATGGATGAAGAACGAAGTCTGTTCACCGTAAATATGGTATTGAAGGCATCTCCGTTTTCTGTCAAGCGAAAAGTTCCCAATTCTCCCTCTGCTTGTTTGCCAAGATTATTTCTATCCACCAGAAACAGTATTCTTCGCATTGGGGTGTAGGATAGCAGACGGTATGCGGCAAGGCAAGCCGTATATGTCTTGCCTGCACCGGTCGCCAAAACCATCAGAGCCCGGTTCTGTCCCGCACGAAAACTTTTTTCCAGCTCGGTTACAGCCTCATACTGGCAATCTCGTAATCCTTTTTTACGCAAAGTGGGAAGCCCTGCGAAATAATCACTTATTCCCAACCGTTTGACTAATTCATAGGGAGTCGGAATAGCTATGATCTGTTTAAAACCTTGCTCTTGTTCACGAAAATCGCAGAAATACAGATCCTTGCCATTTGACGTGAAGATAAACGGCAATGGTTTCTGATATGCCTGATAGATATGAGGAACACTTTTAGCATATAACACAGCCTGTTCACATACCTTATCGGAAAGAGCATCTATATCTTCCCTTTTTGCTTCCAGCACACCGACAGCTTTACCATTAATGAAAAGGAAATAATCAGCTTCAAGATTACCTTTTAGTAGCCCTTCCCTTATGGCAACAGCCGTACAGGTCGGCTCATAGTCTTCCCTATTGATTACCTTCCAACCCGCCTCGGCGAACCACTGATCTATCCTTTGCCTAGCTTTTTCTTCCGGAGTCATAGTCGTTCCTATATTTCTGCATTATCAGAAGTTATACGCCAAAAAGATAACACATGCCCACAGAATATCATTCTCGTTCATCCTTATCTGTTATCAGATCTTTTAAGTCAACTTGAAGAATCTCTGCTATTTGTTGCAGTGTCTCCAAGTTAGGTTGGATTCTGTTGCAAGCATAGGCATTAACCATACTAAAACTCTTATCCAGTTTTTTTGCCAACCACGTCTGAGAAATGCCTTTGTCCGACAAAACTGCCTTTATCTTATTTAGTTTCATTCTTAGATGCAATTTTATAATGCAAATATAGTGAATTACATTCAATAGTCCGGATTATTTTTATACTTTTGTAGTATAAATAACTAAATGCCCCAAAGTGAATATGGTAAAATAATGCACTTATAGAACAGCGTTTAATAAATTATAACATTATCGTTAAATTGTAATTTCGTGAATTATAAAACCAAAAAAGAGATTAAAAGACGGCGTTATCAACTCAAACGAATGAGGCGCACAATGAAGCGTCAAAGCAAAAGTTACAAGTTGCGCCGTAGGCATCGTCTTGAAAATAGACGAAGAGGACTTGTGGCACAACTGAAATGGGAACGTAAAGCTTATGTAGAACTAGAGGTTCCTAAAAACTTTTCATTCATAGATAATACAAATGAAATTCTAGAATATTTCATAAAATGCAAATCGTTATTGCACAATAAGGAAAAGGTTCAATGTGATTTGTCGCATATAACAGCTTTATCTTCAGACGCAATAGCATTACTTGCCGCATGTGCTAATGATGAGTCGTTTTTAGGAAAAAGAGGACGCATTAGGGGAAATGCGCCTGCAGATCCAGAACTTCTTAGATTATTTATTGAGTCTGGCTTTTATAATCATGTAAAAGCAACAAAAGTTTTAAAGTCTGCGCATAAAAGTGATACTAATTTGTTTCATCAAGAAAGCAATTATCAAGTACAATCAGAT
>JADILV010000080.1 GCA_017695115.1 Candidatus Cryptobacteroides avicola
TGTCCGTACGGGTTCTTGTTTCCGAACGCGGAGAAATGGACGCTGGTATGCTCCCCTGTCACGACTTCCACACCGAGGTTCGGAGTCATGGCGCCCCACATCAGCGCATTGGTCTTCACCGCCACCTGCTGTGCCTGTGCCCTCTGCTGGGACAGACACAGTGCAAACAGCGGCAGAACTATGCAAATAAGTATCTTACGAGACAATTTCATTATCTGATTCTTTGGTTCAATAGGCTTCTATGGGTGTTTCTTATCCACTTAGTCATTCTGTCTCAAGTTCTTCCCAGTCTTTCCAGTCGGTCAGGCCGCTGTTGAGTATCTTGACACCTTCACGGCCGAGAACCTTCACGGTAATCTTGTACCTTTCTCCAGCCTTGAAACCTTCATCATGACTGAACGGGATACGCTCCGATCGGTAAGTCCAGTGATTCGGATTCGCATTATCCCTGACCACGACCGTGGCATACAGTTCTTCTCCGGGCCCAGCAGGCAATACCATCAATGTCCCTATTTCCGGAGATGATGAATCGACTTCAATGTCGGCCTTACCGTCTTTCAATATGTACAGCCGTTCTCTCTTAAGAACTTCAAAAGTCCCTGCCTCGCTTCCGTCCGGATCGACTGAACTGTTTCCCGCTATCCTGAGGGCGACCTTGGTAGGCAGGCTATCAAGATAGAAATTCACAATGGTAAATTCTCCCGGAGCATCAAACTCCGCTGTAAAATTCAGTCCTGTAAGCAGATGCTCATAATTGAGAGATGGAAGATGATCTTCTCCGTTTTTCCCCGTGGCACGGATATAATCGGAGTTATAGCCATAGAAAACCGTCCCGTCGCTGTCGGTATAAGGCTCGGCATGCGATTCCGCCCACATTATATCGTCATATCCTACACTATAGGCGGCTTTATACCAGCCGTCTTCATAAGTTACCTTATGATGAGGACAATAGCTGTAGAATGAGTACGCATAGGTCCTGTCGAACGGATAATATTGAGGTTCACTGAATTCGATTTCGCCATTTTCACCCGTCACTACTCTTGTATTCGACATCAGCACTCCTTCGCCAGGAATTATACTGCCGTCTTGAGATAGTGAGGTGTTCCACAGAGGAAGATGCTTGTCATCACCTGTGTTTCCCGGGGAGCCGCTTTCTTCATACTCGGTAGCAAGTGCAAAAATGCCGACCGGCAGATTCTTCATCACGTTCCCTTCGTACATGGCTTTCACATCTACACTGACTTCCGGACCGTTGGAGAAAATTATAGGCACCGGAAGGCTCTCATCATACTTCCAGGCATCATCATACGCCTGCCCTGCCGGCTGTTCCTGTACTTTGGAACAGCCGGACAGGACTGCAAGCGCTGATAAACTTATGATAAATGCTTTTCTCATTACCAGTCTTTGGCCGTTAAGATAAATGATCTGTTATCCTACTTCTATTTCACCTGCATCTATAGGCTCACCCCATTCTGTCAGCGTGGCCTTCAATGTCACTTCCACCGGAGAAAGCACGCTCAGTGTGACACTGTAGCATTTTCCGGCATATTTTCCGTCTTCAGCTTCCGGCAAAGTAACAGCAAATTCAGGGGATTCATCTCCGTTTGCATATTCCAGCACACAGGTAAATTCCTGGCCAGGGATAAGCATTACCGGGTCAAGGGCAACAGCCTGATCCGTCAAAGACAGATCATATACAGACTGATTCTGATACTGTACGGATATATCACCTGGATTTCCCTGCGGAGCCAGAGTACCTTCCTTTTCCTTACCGCTCTTCCAGGCCACTATCAGATCTGCCGTAGTCGTCTGATTCAGAATCTTCAAAGACTTAATGCCCAGTCCTGAACCTGCTTCCTTGGCCTTTATACTGAAGTCTATGCGTGTCAGTATATGGTTGAATACAAGTTCCGGAGCATACTCGTTTGCGACACCGTCCTGATTTATCGTACGTATGTACTTTCCGTTGAAGCCTTTAAGCACAGTACCTTCCTCGGTTTCATAATCCTTTGCCTCAGAGCGGGCATACAGGATATCCGTAGTACCATTGATATTGAATTTTACTTTATAGGCATCCCCGTCTACACGGACCCACCCTGACCAGGCGGATTTGGCTGGATAATATCCGAAGAAAGTGAAATTCTCGGCATTGTCCATCGGATAAAAGTACTTGTCGTTCAGTTCTACTTCGCCCCCGGCATTGACTGTATATCCATATGAGTCCGTGCTGGAGCCACTGTCATTAGGAATAAGGGTTACTGTATTCTGGGAGTTTGTAGTCCAGTTTCCCTGACCATAGGACAGTCCGAGAATACCGACTTTCTCATTCTCGAGAGTAGTCACAGGTGCCTTGGTCATCACTTTCGGAGCTGCGAATCTTACCGGTACAGGCAGGGTTTCATCATTTACCCAGGCATTTTCATCCGGAAGATCAGGCTGCTGGGCCTCGGTCCGTGTCTTTGAGCAGCTGGACATGAGTGCCAGTGCTGCAAAGCCGATGATTATGTATTTTGTTTTCATGTTATTCTGTTTTAAGGGTTTGTTGTGCGGCAGATTTCTCCCCTCGCTTCGCTCGGTCGAAATGACATTTTTTTCGCTCGGCCGAGACAATACTATCCGATCTCGATAGGCGTGTCGACAACCACATTGGTCCAGTCTTGGAGATCAACTGATATCTCGACTTCGACAGGGCTCTTTACGAGTATTGACAAACTGTACATGGAACCAGCGACATAGCCTCCTGTCCTGGCCGGTATTTCAGTCTCGATAGTAGATTTGATACCTGCTATATTGACATCAACTTCCAGTTTATAGGACTCGTCCGGGCATACCATGAGAGTACCAAGTAAAGCGCCTAATGTTTTATCTGCATTGTTGATATTATAACTTGTACCGTCAGGATTTACTGCCAATGCAGATCCGTCGGCAGATGACAATGATATTGTACCCTCTGAATCAGCTACTGGAGTTATAGCTCCGCTTTCAGTTTTAGATGCTACCGCCAGAGTAACGCTTGTAGGTACGTTGAGAAGGCGTAAACCTGTTACTGTTACACTTTCATCCTTTGTAAGGTCTTCACTGAGGGCATAGAACCTAAGGCCTGTCAGCATGTGCTGGAAGTTGAAATGCGGAGCATGATCACTCCATTGTCCTTCAGCTACAGCTCTTCTTACATAGGCTGCATTGAATCCTTTGATTCCACCGTTATTAGGGAAGCCTGTCGCATGGGATTCCGCCCAGAGAATATCTGTTCCGCCTAAATTATTGTATGTTACAATGCAGCCGTCGGCAGACTCTACTGGAGTACGGCGCGGATAATATCCATAAAAAGAATATGTATACGTGCTTACCATCGGATAATAGACAGTCAGATCAGTTTCTCCTGTCTTGAACGTGAGGTAAGACTTCTGATCTGTCTCGGATGGGTTTCCGACTATAGCCGATCTGTTCAGAAGGTTCGTGATATACGAATCTGGATCATCCGGAGACCAATTCAATACTCCGTCTTCAGTTCTCAATCCATAAACGCTGACTTCAAGACCGGTCAGATCTGTAATGCCGTCTCCGGCATTGGCTTTTGAAACCACGCCTATCTGCGGTGCAGAGAAGTTGACCGGAACAGGCTGGGTTTCGTCCTCGACCCAGGCTTCGCCGTCAGGGTCTGGAACCGGGTCCGGCTGGGCCTCGGTCCGTGTCTTTGAGCAGCTGGACATGAGTGCCAGTGCTGCAAAGCCCAAGATTATGTATTTTGTTTTCATGTTGTGCTGTTTTAAGGGTTTGGTAGTTCGGCAGATTTCTCCGCTCGCTTCGCTCGGTCGAAATGACAGTAAAGTTCTGCTTGTCATTTCGAGCGGAGCCGTCAGGCGCAGCCGAGAAATCTGCGGATTAAAATTAAGCACCCGGTTCCGGTTCCGGTTCAGTACCACCACCCTGCTCTTCATCATCAGCTCCCGGCACTGTAGGAGGCACGTCCGGATCAATGACTGTAGAACCGCCGTCTTCCCAAGGCTTCAAATCAGCGGTAATCTGAACTTCTTTCGGGCCTATGACTTTTATAGTGACATTATATTCTTTTCCGGCCTCAAATTCAGTAGCATTTGCTGGGTCACTTCCATTCTTCAATGCTGTAGCATCAAGAGACATTACTATAGGCTCAACCGGAGTAGTATGTGTTGCAGCTGCAGTTTCATTGTATTTAAGTTTTACTGTAAGCTTGTATGATTCCACTTCAGGAACTGCAAGTATGCTTGAACCGTTACCGATCGGCTGAGCTACATTATTAGTCGCAGTCTCTGCATCATATTCAGGGATCTGATATGGAGTGAAAGCCTGAAGATCACCAGATGCAGAATATTCCTGAAGGAAAAGATCAGTAACATCTTCTGAAAGTTCTCCAAGTCCGCGAGGATCGGTCAAATCCGGCTCTGTACCTGTCATATTGGCTACAACTACAAGATTTCCTTTATACCTTGATTCAATAGCTACACTCTCTACCATCAGTTCGTCAGCATCTGAACCGCCTGTAAGAACACTGAAGTTGAATCTTGCAAGCACATGCTGGAAAGTAAGTGTAGGCTGTACTCCACGACGGGCAGCGTAAGCACTGTAAACATACTGTACATTAGTTGCATTACCCTTGAATGTTTCATCAGTTGCTTTCGCGAAATCGGTCTGTGCATCAGCTTTTGCAACCATCAGGTCCTGAGAGCCATTGATCAGGAACGGAATATAAATCCGGCCTGCCTCTTTCTTTACTGGAACAGGATTGTCAGCATTAACAGTGAAAGACGTATAATCATCCACAGCTGTCCCGTCTGCCCATGCATCATCCATGTGGTATCCGTAGAAATCGTAGATAAGGTCATTGTTGTAATAGAACGGTTCCGGGGTCTGTCCAGGAGTTCCCTCTCCATCCGGATTAGGATTGAGCACATCGATTTTTCCACTTGCTCCACTTGCCGGTGAAGAGGCACTGATGTTGTCTATAAACGGTACAGCAGTCGTATAATCGAGTGCTTCCGCTGCCTTTGCAAAACTGTAGACATAAAGAGTCTGCTTTCCATTCCAGGAATCATCTACTGGCCCGACTGCCTTAGTAGAGATAGTGGCGTCAGCACTGCTGACTCCAAACTGCACAGCGACAGGGCTGTTTTCATCAACCGGAGGTTCAGGCGTCTGAGGCTTAACCTCTGTTTTCGAGCAGGCTGCCAACGCTACGATGGCAGAAGCTGCAAACAATGCGTACTGTTTCATTGTTATACGTTTTTAGTTAAATAATTGGGTTTGTTATATATTGTCATAAATTGTTGTCGGTTTCTTGTCCCATTGTCCTTAATACTTTATCCTGCCGGAGGCACATCTTCGTCCACTGTCAGGCTGCCGCCGTCCCCCCACGGGACAAGTCCTACATTTATCTGGACTTCGGTCAGTCCGTATACGGAGAAACGCACGGTGTACTGGTTGCCCGGGCTGAAGGATTCCGCACCGGACGAAGGAGTTATAACATATTTGTTGTCCGATAGGTAGACAGTCCCGTTACGTGATATTTCGCGCAGATGCAGATGGACTTCGTACTGTGTGTCCGGTGCCACAAGGAGACTCTCCCCTATCCTTACCGGTGTACGCTGGACAAGAGTGGCTTCAGGATCGCCGGTGTACGGAGGGATGTTGTAAATGTCCGGATTGTCGGCCGGGATAAGGTCTTCTCCCCCGTCACCTTTGAGACTGAGCAGCGGCAGGGCCGACGGATCCGCATCATCAGAGGAAAAATCGACTCCTATGCGTTCTTCGGACTGGTCGGCTACCGTAAATGTCCCTTTTGTGCGTGAACGCACTTCGATGGCGTCGACAAAGAGCTGTTTGCCGGATTCCTCGGTAAAATACGGATAGACATCGAAGCACAGACGTACAAGATGATGCTTGAAATACACTACTGGCTGGATGTTCATCGCAGCCGTGAATGCACTGTAGGCGTAGTTGATCATGTCGTAGCGGTCTTCGTCGGAGAGGTCTTCGCGGTTCAGCTGCGAGTCGGTAAGGGCCGCTTTGGCCGACATAAGATCCTGGCTGCCGTCGATTTCCACAGGGAAACTGATGGATGTCTGCGTACGCGATATGCTCTCCGAAGGAATCTGCATGTCATCTATGTAATAGGCGTAGAAGTCATACGGCTGGATATTGGCCGGATAGTAAATGGTCTTGACCGGACCGGTCCAGGTGGCATATGCGTCCAGTTCGCTGACACGGGCCGGCTTCCCGGCAAGGTTTCCCGGATCTTCCACAGATGCGTCTACCAGACATTCGCCGTTCTGGTCAGAGCCCAATGAACTGAATGCGGTGTAGAGGTCCTTGCGGAAAGAATACACATATATCGGTGCCCCTCCCCAGGAATCCGTGTCGCTGTCTATTGCGCCGGATCCTTTGGAAAGTAGATTCTGCGGGTCCCCTACGACTATCATCACCGGCATCGGCTCATTGATGGCCATCTGCATGTCGGCATCGCCGCGGTATGCATGGTCGGCGCAGGACTGCAGCAGTCCGAGAGAAACCAGTATGTATATCCACTTCTTTGACATCTTCTTATCGCTCTCCTACACTTCTATATCAATATCATTGTCATCACTGTCGAACCATATCTCCACACCCTGGCTTCCGTCTCCCGGCCCGATCTGGTCCTTGGAGATATGCAGGACGGACTGCACCTCGAAAGTCGCGGCATCCTTGGCCGCACGGTAGCCGCTTCCATCCTCGAATTCTTCCATAAGACCGGCCTGCCGTATGGATGAAGACAGGTTTACTCCTGCATGGAAACGTCTCGACTGGTCTCCGCAGTCGGCGGTAATGGTGAGCTGGAGGATTCCGGCACCGATAATATCCGAACTGTTGTTGCCCGGGAAGAGCCCGAACACATTGGTCACCCCTTCATACACATCCCTCGTTCCCTCGTTACCGGTCTTTTTCAGGGAGAAAAGTACCCTGTAGGAAGAATCACGCACCTGTGCCGACATGAGCTGGACGCTTCCGGCGACTCCGGAGATTTCTCCCATGATCCTGTCATCCTGTATGCTGACTCCTTCCTCGGTCTCAAGCAGGACTCTGAACGTCAGTTTCTGGGTGACGGATTTCATGTCGAACGAGATTTCAGGGTCAAGGTCAGGGGCAAGGCTCTGTTTCTTGACATCAAGGAACAGTGGTCTGGCTTCTTTGACGTATGTGAACGACGGGTTGAAATCAGCCTTGTCCGGATCAAGTTCGGCCGGATCTACAGGAACTACGCTTGCCACGAGGTCCCTCATGCTGACCGTCGGATCGGAAGCGAATTCATCCAGAGCGTCTATCCGGTAGGAATCCGCCATGCTGTTGAACGCCATTATGTAGTATTCGCCATTGAGGACTGTCCCGAAATCAGGGACGGACGGTTCTTCAGGCGTCATGGATGCAGTGGCCTGTCCGCTCTGGTCCTCCTGGTCCGGCTGTCCGGACGGCTGCAGCTGCCCGGTAAGATTTCCGTCAGGGTCGGCAGTCCAGACATAGTGGACGGAATTGATTATACGGCTCATGGCAATGTACATCCCGTCAGGCTTTTCGTCTTCGGCCACATCCTGGGACCAGTTCAGATTTACATTTACGGACACGCTTTCAGGCAGGTCCGACTTGTCTTCAAGCGGAACGAACGTGCAGGCATGGAAAGACAGGAAAACCGTCAGGACTGCCGTGCGGATGAGTATGGCTGTAATCTTCTTCATTGCTCTTCCTCCTCTTTTACATCGGACTTCTTCCTGAACAGCTTCATGAAGCCGCTTTCCTTTGCAGGTTTTTCCTTCTTTTCCCTGGAGATTTTTTCTTTTCCGGACTTCGCAGGACGGCCGGCAGCCTTCTCTGCCGATGACGGTTCAGCCGGCTGCACTACCGGGGTGTCCGAGAGTCTGCGTTCCTCGGCGGCTGCGGCTTTTTCTGCAGCGAGCTTTTCCCGGTCCAGAGCCCTCTGCTGCTGCAACGAATCCCTCTGCATGGCCTTCCGGTCACGACGGTCCATCTTTTCGCGGAGTTTTTCCTGATCGACACGCTTGTACTTGTCGTCGATGGATCTCTTGCGGAAGACAAATGCAACCTTAAGTTCTGAAATTACAGGGAACGGGACGATGTGCAGCCCTTTGCTGCTTTCCGGAAGGACAGTATAATAATCCCCGTCAGGATTGTGGGCGAAAGCGTCATACTTTGTCAGTGCAAGGCCGACAGACATGCCCAGGTCCAGATCGACAGCACCTTTTTCATACTGGTACAGAGGAATGCCATATCCGAATGTCACTCCTATACCGTAAAGCTGGCCCTGACGGCCTTCTTTACCAAGCTTTACCGAATATCCCCCCCCCGACAGGTAACCACCTATGTAACAGGCTCTCCAGTCTTTAGGATTCTTCCTGTCCGAGGTGAAGATGTTTTCCCTGAGCCATTGTCCGAAACCGACTTTGGAGGTATCGTCCGGGGAACGGAGCGTTTTCTGTGTGTGACGCCAATAGTACCGGAATTCAGGACGGAACTCCGTCAGATTGAATACCATCGGGGTTGCGTAATTGTGTGATGTGTTCCAGTTGTATTTGGCAGTTGCGCCTATGGTCATCCTGTTATAGACCGACTTGGAAAGGTCATATTCGACTCCGAAATTCGGAATCGTCAACAACCATTCCAGAGCATTTGTCTTATATGCCCATCGTTCTTTCCCCGCATATTCCGTATCCGGTACTTTTTCCTGGGCGGCAATACTGCCTGGAAAGAAGATAAATAGTACAATAAAAGCAACAAATATGATGACTTTACGCACCATACTATACACACACCTTATTTCACACACGGGAGATACTGTCTCCCAACCGGGTTAGTTATCCAATAATACACACACCTTGCAATACCTCTGATTTTGGCATTACAAGGTACTAAATTAAGAATAATTTTTAAGAATACGACTTTTTTGTAATAATTTTTAATGGTCATCCGCAAAAACGCCCCTGACTGTCACCTGAACAGGTCCGGAATGACAACGTCAGCGGCATTCCAGGTCATGGCAGGCCGATGCGGCTGTTTCCATTTCAAGCGTGGTATGTCTGATGCCTTTGGCGGACAGTTCCCGTTTCAGGTTTTCCTTGACATTTTCCATGCTGCCCAGATCGGAAATGACAACATGCGCAGTAAGGGCGGTCTCGGTAGTGCTTATCGCCCAGATATGCAGATGGTGGACGCTTTCCACACCTGGAGTCCCGGACATGACGGACATGATTTCGTCAGGGTCAATGCTTTCCGGCACTGCATCTATGGACATTCTGAGACTTTCGGCGAGAAGCCTGTATGTGGAAACGAGTATTATGACCGCGACAAGCAGCCCTATTACCGGGTCGATGACCGTAAATCCGGTCAGGGAAATGATTATCCCGGATACCACAACCCCTGCCGAGACAAGAGTATCCGTAACCATGTGGAGAAAGGCGCCTTTTGTATTGATGTCATGCTTCTGCTGTTTCATAAGCATGAGGGCCGTTATCCCGTTCACCAGGATTCCGGCCGCCGCAGTCCAGGTGATGGCCGTTCCGTCTACGGACACAGGTTCATTGAACTTCCTGATACTTTCTACTATTATCGCCCCTACTGCAACCAGAAGTATGATTGAGTTGAGCAGAGAAATAAGGACGGACGACTTGCGGTAGCCGTATGTGAATTTTCTGGTCGTACGGGAAAGGGACAGTCTGAAAGCCAGCATTGCCAGCAGCAGGCTGAACACATCGCCGAGATTGTGTCCGGCGTCCGAAAGCAGCCCGACAGAGTCAGACCAGAGCCCGACACCGGCCTCTATGGCCACAAAAAGGACGTTAAGGACTATAGCCGTTATGTAAACCCCGTTAAGTGAAGTTATTTCATGCGCGTGGTGATGGTGGTGCCGCCTCTGATCCGGATGGCGCTGTAATTCTGGAGTATCTTCCGTGCCCATAATCTTTCTGTTGATTCGGTTTCTGCCGCAAAAGTAGGTGCCGGCAGTTACAACCTGGTTGCAATGTCGGGAAAGTCACAGTCTGGCAGATCCCTGCCCCGCTTCCGTTCACACCCCAAGTCCTGACCAGAAGCAGTCGGCGGAGAGGCGGAGAGCGGAAAGGGCTGACAACAGGCGGGGGCGAATTTCATGGGAAGAGAAACGGAAAAAGCTGGAGGACGGAGACAGCCCCAGAGACTCAAGCAACCGTGATTTGCGGCTGTCGGAAGCGGCATCGGGGCACCAGAAATCTTTGCCGAAAAGCATGGAAAAGACCATAAGATGAAATGAAGTGCCTACCGTGCAGGATGCGCCGTCAAGCAGGGAGATGAATTCTGCAGGGCCTGCAGGGATACAGATTTCAGTTGCCGGTCTCTGTTTCGGGGTGCGGTGCACAATAGAACCGCCCGGTGCCGACGAGCCGTCTGTAATCCGCACAACGGGCATCCGGTCCCGGTCCGGCAGGATGGAGGATGCGCCGTCTCCCATCATGCCTGAAGATACGGCATCGGCAAGCATTTCGGCCTGGCTGTTCCGACGGCCAGGAGCGTAATACAATATGTAGCGGTGCGGGATTCTGTATCCGTCATTGTGGGGCGGAGTGCCGGAAGCAGGGAGCATCTCCCTGTAAAAACCGGCATCATGCAGCAGGACCGGATCAGGTAAGACAGGACAGGAAAGAGATCCGGCCCCGCCGGCCTTCAGTAAAGCGGCGGTTTCCTGTTCCCTCACTGACACGGCATCGTACCGTGACACGTACTTTGCAAGACGCCCGGCATCCAAGTCCATGGCATGAGGTCCGGCTGATGGCGCATAAGCCACTCTGAGCGGACGGGAGAGACTGCCTGACCTTTCCGGTCCGCCAGCTTCATTCTCCAGGAAATCAAGCAGATAAGCGAAAGAAAAATCAATCGCAGAGGGATTCCAGATCTGGTCGCTGCCGCTGACTATCATATCGTATGAAGACCAGTCATGCCTTTTCAGCCCGGCTTCCGAGCGGAAACATACTGGGGTCAGGTTCATATATCCGGACATGAATTTCCGGAAAGCAGATCTCTTGCGCGACATGAAACGGATTTCCGGCCAGCCGAAGAACAGTCTGCGGAGCGACTGCTTGGTATTGTATACGGAATTGAAACACACAGGCGCAGGATAAAGACGCCTCTGGGCAAGGCTCCGGAAATCGATGATGCTCACATCATGACCCCGTGCCGACAGATATTCCTGCAGGGCGTATGCCTGCAAGGCCGACCCGTAGTTCAATGCCGCATGGAATGTAATTACCCCTATTTTCATATCCTTGTCTTTATGCCTGTCTGCGATGCAAGCCGTTTCCTGATGATCCAGTCCATGACCAGCAGATAATAGACTTTCAGTCCGAACACAGGGAAAAGTTTCCTGAATATCTTAATCCTCATACTTTTATGCCGCGGAGAGCGGAGCTGTTCATTACCGGAGACAGCTTCGGCAACAGGACGGCCGAATATTTCCATATTGTCTTTAAGGGCGGAGACCAGGTTTTCTCCGGCCGGCGAAACAGGAAGAATGAGTGACACCCCGTACGGATGCTCCGGAACGTCTTTCCCGAGCCCCCAGAAATCGCCGACGGTCATGTCTGAAATACGCCTGTCCCCGGCAAAAAGGCACCTGTAGCAGCTTTCGCGATATGTGAAGGCGTCCATGAAAAGGTTGTAATAAAGATCTTCGGTCCTCCGGCCTGAAAGCGGCCGGTGTGAATATGAGACTTCCGGACCTCCGATTTTCATACAGAAGCCGTCTTCGCCCCGGAACGACAGCGAGAGGACATTTTCCGGAGGTATATGCAGGTTGTCTTTAACATATCCTGTCAGAAACGACAAGGACGGTACGCCATGGCAGACGATATCCACAAGCAGAAGGTTCTCCGGACGTTTTCCGAACATGCAGCGTACTGCAGCCGCCTGGCAAGGAGTCCCGATGAACAATACAAGCCTGCCGCTACGGACATCTTCTTTGAGCGAAGGAAGTATTTCCGCTATGCTGCTCTGGACGTATTTGGATCCTTTGAGCTTCTGCAACCCGGCCTCGTTCTCCACCCTTATATGACGAACGGCGAACGGCCTGCCTTCAGAAGGGTCTCCGGGGCAGAAAGCGCTGCCGTACACGACCCCGCCGCGGGATATGACATGCCGGCCGAGGACGGAAGCGGCACCTCCCGATGTGCTTGTCATGTATTCGGACTCGTCCTTTGCCCAGGCGGCATACGCAGAGACAGGTGAAGAAAAGGCACGTGATGTCCTTCCGCCCGGCCTGCAGGAATTTGCGGGACAAGCACCGGTACACGCCCCGCAGTCAATACAGGATGCAGGGTCTATGACAGGATACAGATGTCCCAGGCCGCCCTCTTTCATTGAAATGCACGACTTGGGACACACTGCAGTACACAGTGCGCAGCCTGTACAGTCATTGTAATCACATATTCTGTCCATGTCCTGCTGTATTTTCCCGTTTAACGCCGCGCCGGAATGCCTTGCGCAGCCAGTCTTTGAGCATCTTTTTTGTCGCGGTCCGTTCCGCCCTGTCGAGAACGGCCGCCCAGGCGGCAAGAGCCGTGCAGACAACAGACACCGTGCATATTACCAGAAATGACAGGAGACTGTCTTCCGGGAATACCTCGATTCTGAGGAACAATGGCAACGGGACCGCCGCAACAAGCATCACCGCAATCCTGAATATCACGTTCCGGAGATACCTTCTCGCTGAAAACCCTATCTGGGCCCGTGCGAAAAAGAAACGGACCGTGCCTGCAATTACCGAAAAGAGAATCGTCACGTAATATACTGATTCCGGCGGGCAGCCGGCTTTCAGAAACAGATATGCGGCCGGAAGTCCTGCCATGATGATCAGACTGACGGCTATCTGATAGTTGCGTATCTTTCCTGTCGCCGAAAGCGATGTCATAAGCGGACTGCCGAAAAGTGTGCAGACCAGCGCATCGGCCATGATAAGCAGGACAAAGGAGGAAGTATGCTCCGGCACTTCCTTTAACCATACGTCAAGGACCAGATTGATGTTCAGCAGCAGCGGAAAGGCTATGAAGAACAGGAGCACGAAAGAAAACTTCAGCCCCCGCAGCACAAGTTTTTCCATTTCCGGGACGTTTCCCTGTGCATAGTTCTTGGTAATCTGCGGATTGAAGGCGTACAGAAAATTGTAGACGAACCCGTTCACGGAATTGGATACCTGCAATGCCACTCCCCTGGCAGCATTGACCACGGTGCCGAAGAACAGATTGAGCAGCAGATTCACCCCCTGGTCTTTCATGACCCATGCAAGGCTTCCGAAGATGTTCCATCCCGCAAATCCCGTCATTTCCCTGTAAAGCCCCCTGTCACCCACGCGGCCGCTTCTGCACTCCCGGTAGTTCCTTCTGCACCACACCTGATAGAAAGTCCTGATACCCAGCTGCAAGGCAAACATCAGGACACCGTACAGAATGAGCTTGTCATAAGGCAGGATATAGAGCAGGTAGACAAGCAGGAGCTTCGCTACCGCCTCGGCCACACTCACATAAGCGAATATGTCCATCTTTTCATGGGCCACGATTGCAGCGTTGAAGGGAACCTGTATCATATTCACGAAGAAGGTAAGGACCGAGAACTGGTATACCCAACGTGCTGCATTCATCCTGTCCGGATCTATCACAAGCTTCTCGTTCAGCAGCCACAGCCCGACGGTTTCGGCCAGCACGATTACCAGGACACCTATGGCGATATGGATATGCATTGCCGCTGAAAAGACCTTCCTTATTCTCACAGGGTCGCCACGGCCAAGTTCGTATGTAAGGTAGCGCTGTGTGGAGGATGCCATGCTGTTGTTCAGGAAGGCGAACATCGTTATCACCCCGCCGACTATGTTGTAGATGCCGTAGTCTTCTACTCCCAGAATATCAAGTATGACACGTGAAGTGTACAGGGTAACCAACAGGATGACAATCATCCTGATATACAGGAATACGGTATTCCTGGCAACTCTTCTGTTATCTGTAGCTCCGGACTGTGGCATGGCTTCCGTACGGTTTTAACGTCCTTTGAGCGATTTTCCCCTGCGTTTCAGCATCATATAAAGTATCCGTTCCGGTAAAATCCTAACGGTCAAGTGGTTGAATGGCCCGGAATGAAAATCTTCCGCCACTTTCTTCAACATCCTGATCCTGTCTGTACATTCTGCAAAGGGATGAGCTGCGGCATATCTGCCCACGGCGATTTTGTACCAGTATATTATGGAGGGGAGTTCCGGATATTTCCTTCCGCCGGAAGCCCCCTGCCCCGCCAGCCTGTATATGCAGCCCAGCACTTTCATGAATGCATCTGTCTCGAACCCGTATTTCGTATAGAATCCTGCCGGAAAGAAATAACTGTATCCGTAACACGGGACATATACGACATGCCGGACGACTTCAAGATAGGACAATACGAAGATCTCGTCCTCGAAAATCCTGCACTCCTCATCGAAACGCAGCCGGGCATTCTCTATCTCAGCGCGAACGAACAGTTTGTTCCATATAAAGCTGAGCAGCCTGGCATTCAGCGTCTTCTCAAGGATTTCGGTCATGTCGGACATCACCACCGGCCTGTCCGTCGGCATGCCGATGTTTTCCTCAGTCAGGCCTTTTTCAGGAACCGCATAATGTATATGGTATCCGCACATGACCATTCCGCTCTCCCCCGCTTCTTTTCTCATGGACATGAGCCAGTCCTTTCCAGCGCAGTCATCACTGTCACAAAACGCAATGTATTTTCCACGTGCGCTGTCAAGTCCCAGATTGCGGGCCGATGACGCTCCCCCGTTCGGTTTTGAAAAGATCTTCACACGGGGGTCCCTGTCTGCAAAGCTCCTGCATATCTCCAGCGAGGCATCCGTGCTTCCGTCATCCACAAGCAATATTTCAAAATCGGGATAAGTCTGCGCCAGAAGACTCTCCACGCAGCGGGACAACGTCTTCCGGGCATTGTATACCGGTACGATGACCGATATGTCATGATGCCGGCCGTCAACGGCGGTTTCGCCGGAAATGGAAGTAACAACAGATCCCATCGTCTACAAATTCATCTGCTCCAGATATCCCGTATCATCAGGAAGAGGTATCCCTTTCGCCGCACTCCCTGCTCCGGCCGCTACTGCGAGGGCATCGCAACGTTCGTTTTCCGGATGTCCGGCATGGCCTTTTATCCAGTGGAAAGATACTCTGTGGGCCCGGTACAGCGGTAGGAAACGCTGCCAGAGATCGGGATTCTTGGCCTTGGAAAAATTTTTCTGTTCCCAGTTGAAAAGCCACCCTTTGTTTATGGCATTGACGACATACGAGGAATCGCTGACTACATGCACTTCCGCATTTTTCCACCTGATGGCCTCCAGCCCTTTGATGACCGCCAGAAGTTCCATCCTGTTGTTGGTAGTAAGGGCAAAGCCTCCGGAAAGTTCCAGTTCCCGGCCTGCGCACTTCAGCACCACTCCATAGCCTCCAGGTCCGGGATTGCCGCTGGAAGCGCCGTCGGTATATAAAAAGATAGGCGGTTTTTCCATCTGCTCCTATTCGACTATATTTCCGCTCCTGTTCGGTCTGACATCTGACGAGACAGACTGGACTTTCATTTTATTTGCCTGCAGGTCGTCATATTCGGCCCTGTGGTTGCAGATATCCACGGCAGTATATATGGATGACATCATCGAACGCGGATCCGCCTGGTCCCTTCCAGCCATTTCGTATGCCGTGCCGTGGTCCGGCGATGTGCGGACTATCGGAAGGCCGGCAGTGTAATTCACGCCGAGTTCGAATGCAAGCGCCTTGAACGGTGTCAGTCCCTGATCATGGTACATTGCAAGGACCGCATCGAACTTGCTGTAATTGCCCAGTCCGAAGAAACCGTCAGGAGAATACGGCCCGAATGCCATGATGCCTTCCTCATTGGCCTTCTGTACAGCCGGCAATATGACAGACTGTTCTTCGTCTCCCAGCAGGCCTCCGTCACCGCAATGCGGATTCAGTCCCAGAACTGCGATTTTAGGGGAATAAATGGCGAAATCCCTTTCGAGGGAGGCTTTCATGAGCCTGAGTTTTTTCAGGATCCGTTCTTCTGATATGCTGCCAGGTACGTCTTTCAATGGAATATGACCTGTGACAACACCGACTTTCAACTGGTCGCAGACCATTATCATAAGTACATCATTCACTCCGAATTCCTGCTGCAGGTATTCTGTATGGCCCGTATAGCCGAAGCCTTCATTGACCATGGCCCTTTTGTTTATAGGCGCCGTGACCAGAGCGTCGATGTTTCCGGCCTTGAGGTCGTTCACAGCCCACTCGAGTGCCGTCATTGCGGATTTCGCCGATTCCGGAGTAGACTGTCCCGGTTCTACGAAAATATTGTCAGGAAGACAATTGATGATATTCACCCTTTTCTGGTGGGCTTCTTTTGCCGAGGATATGATATTGGTGTTTATCTGTTCCAGGTTGTGGATCTGTTTCTTGTAGAATCCGAAAATCTTCGATGAACCGTAAATTACAGGTGTGCAGATGTCCAGCATTCTTTCATCTGCCAAGGCCTTGATAATCACCTCATAGCCTATTCCGTTCCCATCACCCTGGGTTATTCCTATTGTAAATTTCCTTGCCATATTCCGATATTTTTTACTGAATGAATGGATTTCCGACCGCACAGACGGTCGAACAAACCTACAAAATTAACGAATAGTTTTGATTTTTCAACTATGCGTCTTCCAGGATGGCGGAAAGACAGGGTCAGCGTTTGTTGATAAATCTCGATGCAAGCCACTTGCGCAGAGGGATATCGTAAAAGCGGAGGCATAGGTAAGCCAGTATTATGCTTGCGATTATAACGACAATCGCTACAGGCCATGCCTGGGAGAAAGGTATTTTCTCTTCACCGCTCCACAGCCACCAGTAGAACAGATACATAAGAGGATAATGGACTACATAGAGAGGATAGGAGATGTCTCCGAGGAACTTGCAGACAGTTGAAGTCACCTTGTCGGTGGTCTTGCCGGAAGCGCCGAGCCAGACCAGCGCGGGGAATATCATGATAGCGCATACCGATTCATAAAGTCCGTTTATCCACAGCCTGTCGGCCCCTCCGAGATGAGGCACGGTAAAAAGGACAGCAAGGACAGCGCTGCATATCCAGAATGCCCCTTTAACTTTTGCCGGCTTGAAAATGCGGGACATCAGCAGGCCGACCGAGAACGAGAACATCAGGCGGAGGAACCCCCCGAGAAGGTTGTAGTCAATCATGGACCAGCCGACTCCCAGATGTCCGTAACCTGAAAGGTTGGATATCCCGAACGAGGCGAGTCCGGCTGCGGCTGCGATTACCAGAACTGTCAGCGCTCTTGTTGAAAATTTCCTTATGAACAGGGCGTAAAGGATATTGCCTATATATTCGAAAAACAGCGACCAGCTCGGTCCGTTGAGAGGGTACATTTCGTTGTTTCCTCTGACATCGGCTCCGGTTCCGGGAACTACCGGAAGCAGGAAAAGATTCAGCAGCAGGGCTATGAGCACCATAGTGAAGGGTACCTGCGTGCCGTCCCATTTCACGCTGCCCTGGATGCAGTAGGAAACGGCTCCGAGAAGCGCTCCCATTATGACCATCGGATGCAGTCTGATGAGCCTCCTTTTGAAGAATCCCTTGAGTGTCAGCGTGGTTTTCCACCTGTCGTCGTATGCATAGCCTATTACGAAACCGGAAAGTATGAAGAAAAAGTCGACGGCCATGTACCCGTGGTTGAAATGCTGGTCCAGAGGGCTTGTCGCGAATCCTTCGAAGATATGGTAGCATATCACCAGCAGGGCTGCGACTCCGCGGAGCCCGTCCAGAAGTTCATAATGGGGTTTCGAATCCGAAAATGCGGCGGATGGAATGTCTTTCATGGCACTTGTCTCTTAATCGTTTATCCTTTGCTTTCCAGATAATGCGGAAAGCAACTGGAAGGCAAAGATAATCACCTTTGTCTGATTTTCAAGCCGGATATCAGATGATTGCCGAACTGGCATTCTCAGGAAAATTTGTAATTTTGCTGTATGGAACGCAGTGCATTGGAAAGCGACATACAGTTTCTTCCGGGAGTCGGGCCCAAAAGGGCCGAGCTTCTGCGGAAAGAATTGGGCATAAATACTTTCGGAGACCTGATCAGGTTATATCCTTTCAGATACATCGACAGGAGCAGCATTGTCCCCATAAGGGAGATAAGACCGGACATGGCCTATATCCAGGTAAAAGCCAAAGTGTTGGCCCGGGAACTGTACGGGAACGCCGGGGTCATTGCCGCAGACAATATCTACGGTCAAAATCAGGACGTTTCCGGCAATGGCGCTCCGGCTGCAACAGGCTCCGGACCGGACATCAGATTCAACCTGGTCAGACGGATGCGTGTGGTGGTCGAAGATGCGACAGGAAGGCTGGAGCTTGTCTTTTTCAAAGGGATCAAATGGATGTACGGGAAACTCGAGCCGGGCAAGGAATTCATTTTCTTCGGCAAACCTACGGTTTTCAACGGTCTGGTGAACATAGTGCATCCCGAGGTGGACAGTGCTCCCGACAGGCAAAGCACGCGTTCCGGAAGCGCACAGCAGACTGACGCTCTGACAATGACAGGAGTCTATCCGAGCACCGAAAAGCTGAAGAACGGAGGCATCACTGGCAAGGCGATGTGCAAGATGCAGGAACATGCCCTGAACGCCTGCATGCCGGATATAGAGGAAACGCTGCCCGTATGGTTCCTGAAGCAGCAGGGAATGGTACCGCTTCCCTTCGCCCTGAAAAACATACATTTCCCGAAAGACCAGCAGTCGCTGGAGCGTGCAAGATACAGGCTTAAATTCGAAGAACTGTTTTTCCTTCAGCTATCTCTACTGAAACAGAAATACATACACAGCCGCGACGAGCACGGGATACAGATGCCGAAAGTCGGTGAAGCGTTCAACAGATGCTATGAAGCCCTGCCTTTTCCTCTTACCGGAGCACAGAAACGCGTGATCACCGAAATCCGCAATGACATGAAAAGCGGACACCAGATGAACCGTCTGCTGCAGGGAGATGTGGGAAGCGGAAAGACTATGGTGGCAGTGCTTACGGCACTTATAGCTATAGGGAACGGGTATCAGGCATGCATCATGGCCCCTACGGAAGTGCTTGCCCAGCAGCATTTCAAGAACATTTCAAAATATCTGGAGCCCACCGGTGTAAGAGTGGCCCTGCTCACAGGAAGCAGCAGGACTGCGGAGAGACGTGAAATCCATGCCGGTCTGGAAGACGGGAGCATAGGCATAATAGTGGGGACTCATGCCCTTATAGAGGACGATGTCCTGTTCAGGAATCTCGGTCTGGCCATCGTGGATGAGCAGCACCGCTTCGGAGTGGAACAGAGGGCGAAACTGTGGAGGAAATCAGCCTGCGGGATGCCGCCGCATATACTGGTCATGACGGCTACCCCCATTCCGCGGACCCTTGCAATGACCCTGTACGGTGACCTGGACGTGTCTGTCATTGACGAACTTCCGCCGGGCAGGAAACCCGTGCAGACTATCCACGCATCAGAGAACAGACGGCCGGCCCTGTTTAAATTCATGCGTGAACAGATAGCGCTCGGAAGACAGATTTTCGTAGTGTATCCGCTTATTTTCGAAAGCGAAAAGATGGACTACAAGAATCTAGAGAACGGTTATGAGCAGATAGCCAAGGCATTTCCGTTCCCTCCTTACAAGACAGCCATAGTACACGGGAAACAGTCCAATGAAGAAAAGAAATTCAATATGGACGCTTTCGCCGCGGGGCGTGCGAATATCCTTGTAGCAACATCCGTGATAGAAGTCGGCGTGGATGTGCCGAACGCCTCCGTGATGGTGATAGAAAGTGCGGAAAGGTTCGGTCTGAGCCAGCTTCACCAGCTGCGCGGCCGTGTCGGCAGGGGCTCCGAAAAGTCCTACTGCGTGCTGATGACCGGCCAGAAGCTGAGCAAAGAGTCCAGACACCGCATCCAGCTGATGTGCAGCACAGAAAACGGATTCGAACTTGCTGAGGAGGACATGAAAATGCGCGGACCTGGCGATCTGGAAGGCACGCAGCAGAGCGGCCTGCCGATATCGCTCAATATCGCCTCGCTTGCAAAAGACGGACTGATACTCAATGAGGCACGCAGCTGCGCGGAAGCCATTCTGGAAGAAGACCCTACCCTGTCTCTCGACAAGAACCGGCTCCTGATGCAGGAACTGAAAAAAGACAAATACAACATAAAGGACTACAGTAAAATCAGCTGATGCGAATCCGGCATACCGGAATCCGCAAACATCAAAAAACTATGGTACCGGAACTTCTTGAAAAATATATCTGGCTCATCAATACGTTCCTGAGAGCCCGCGAACACGGAATTTCGCTTCCGGAACTGCAGGAAATGTGGGAAAGGCGCTATGACACAGCCTACTCCCGCAGCTCGTTCAACCATCACCGGGAGGCGGTATCACAGATTTTCGGGATAGAAATCGAATGTGACCGCAGGACTAACAGATATTTCATCAGATACAGCGATGACGTCAAAGATTCAGATGCCGCATCATCCTGGCTGATAAACACTTTCACGGTCAACAACCTGCTTTCCCTCGGCAAGGAAAGACTTTCCGGACGGGTCTCTGTAGAAGAAATACCTTCGGGACACAAATATCTCACTTCCGTCATGGAAGCCATGGACGACAACCTGGAAATCCGGATCAGGCACAGGAAATACACCGGCACTGAAATCTCAGAATACACCCTGAGACCGTACGCTGTCAAAGAAAGTGCAAGAAGGTGGTACATAGTGGCGTATTGCGTTGAAAGGGAAGGCATGAGGGTCTACGGCATGGACAGGATTGTATCTATGGAGGTCACCGGGAGGCACTTCGTGATGCCCGATGATTTCGATGTGGACACACTGTTCCGCAACAGCTTCGGGGTATATCTTCCGGACAGCAGACCGGAAGAAATCGTTTTCAGGGCATCCGGGAAAGAAGCCGGATATCTGGAGGACCTGCCGCTGCACTGCAGCCAGAAAGTCATCGCAAAAGACGGAAATTCAGTTACCTTTTCTATCTTTGTGTGCCCGAACGAAAGCCTTGTAATGGAGCTTTTCAGGCTCGGCCCGAGAATCGAGGTCCTGAAGCCTGCGCATATCAGGGACGTGATTGCCGCAATGGCATTGGAAACGGCGCGGCTGTATGAAGAAAATGTTAATTCATAATAATAATGAAAGAGAAGAACTTAAAACTGTGGCATGCGGTATCGGCATGGGGAATACTCATTGTACTGTTGCTGTTTCTGATTGATTCATTTACGGATTTCACATCAATTGACGGACTTAAAAACAAGATGAAAGAGAAAAAGGCTGATAAGGAGGCTTTCATCGGAAAGCCTGAAATCAAAATAAAGGACGGTGTCTTCACTCCGGAAGCCATGCTGGCCATGGGCCGTCTCTCGGATCCTCAAGTCTCCCCTGACGGGACAAAAATCCTGTACGGTGTATCCTACACTTCCATTGAACAGAACAGGTCTTGCAACAACCTCTACATCTGCAACATAGACGGTTCCTCCGTCCAGAGGCTCACCGCAGAAGGGAAAAGTTTCTCAAACGCACGCTGGAGCGCCGACGGGGAAAGCATCGCCTTCATTCAGGGCGGTCAGATATGGACAGCTAAGCTGAAGGGGCGTGAAGGAGCGTACCGTCTCGGCAAAAAAGTACAGATTTCTGACGTACCTGCAGGAATAAGCCAGTTCACACTGTCTCCGGACCAGACCAAAGTTATGTATGTCAGCACTGTCCAGAGCGCACTCAAAAAACCTTCGGACCTTTATGAAGACCTGGACAAGTCGGATGCCATCTCGGCCGACGACCTGATGTACAGGCATTGGGACCACTGGGTCAAGGAAGTGCCGCACACATTCGTGGCCGGTTTTGCTTTCGGGAAAGAGGGCAAGAACAGCATCGTACCGGAAACTTCGAAAGACATACTTGCAGCAGAGACGGAAATATACGAGCTCCCTACCGAACCTTTCAGCGGCATAGAGCAGCTCTCATGGAGTCCGGACGGAAAGACCATAGCATATTCGTGCCGCAAGCTGACAGGTAAGAAATACGCCTTCTCAACAAATACGGAAATCTATTTTTACGATGTGGAATCCGGTGAGTGTACGCAACTTACGATGGGAGGAGGATACGACACCAACCCCGTATGGTCGCCGGACGGAAAGAGGCTCTGCTGGATAAGCATGGAAAGGGACGGATATGAAGCGGACAAGCAGCGGCTCATGACAGCCGACATCGACTGGGCTGTACCGGTAAAAGGTTCAGGCTCAAATGCATCCCGGCTGCCGCTGGTTTCAAACATAAAGGACATCACATCTTCCTTCAAGTACAATGCATCCGCTCCGGTATGGAGTCCCGACTCCGATGGAATCTATTTCTCCGCACTCGCTGAAGGACTCCAGGGGATTTTCAAGGCGGAATATGCTTCAGACTGGAAAATCGTGAGGATTACGGAAGATGACCTCTGGTTCGATTTCAATTCCCCGTTCCATATTTCGGAATCCGACGGCACTGTCACCCTCCTTGCAGACTACAGCAGCATGAACTTCCCTACCGAACTTGTTTCCATAAGAATCGGGGATGACAAGGCAGAACAGGCACGGGACGGCAACGTGAAGATGACTCCGCTAGAACCGGCCCATTCCACTCCTCTTGAAGCAGAATGTGAAATCATCCCGGAGCCTGTACATATCAGCAGGATTTCACATGTGAATGACGACATTCTCTCGCAGCTTGACCCGGTAAAGACAGAAGCACGGCATATCAGGACCGCAGACGGTAAGGACATGCTTACCTGGGTGGTCTATCCTCCTCATTTTGACAGGACTAAGGTCTATCCTTCCATCCTCATCTGTCTTGGAGGCCCACAGGGTACTCTCAGCCAGGGCTGGTCATATAGGTGGAACTACCGTCTGATGGCTTCACAGGGATATATCACCGTTCTTCCGAACAGACGAGGTACTACCGCATTCGGACAGGAGTGGACCGAGCAGATTTCGGGCGACTATCCGGGACTGAACATGCAGGACTATCTGGCTGCAGCGAAAACACTCAAGGCTGAGCCTTATGTAGGGAAAATGGCAGCCTGCGGAGCGAGCTACGGCGGTTATTCGGTCTATTATCTGTGCGGCACACATGGAGATACATTCGATGCATTCATAGCCCATGCCGGCATTTTCAATGAAGAGCACATGTATATGACCACAGAAGAAATGTGGTTCCCGAACTGGGACAACGGCGGGCTCCACACCTGCGAGACTGACCCTCGTGTAGGGACTGACGACTGCCCTGTAGGCCCGGCAGGTGACGGTGAAACGTTCGGGGGCATCCGTCAAGGAGGCTCGCCCTGGAGTTCGGCGCCAAAGGCAGAACGCCATTACAGGCTGTCGCCTCACAACCTTGTGACAAACTGGCACACCCCTATCCTGGTGACACACGGCGGAATGGACTTCCGTGTCCCGGTTGACGAAGGCATGGCGGCGTACAATGCGGCACAGCTGATGGGAGTGCCTTCACGGCTGATTGTCTTCCCTGACGAGAACCACTGGATTCTGAAACCGCAGAACGCCCTCTACTGGCACAGGGAGTATTTCCGCTGGCTTGACAGATGGCTGAAATAATATGGAGCAGGCTCTGACCTGCGACTGTGATTTAAGATAACCGGATATGAAACACTTGACTATAACCTTACTGACCATTTCCATCATAGCCTGCCTTCCGGCTGCAGGAAGGCAGACGTGCATGGACACCGGAACCGGGAAACAGGAGGATGACACTGCCTGTGTACAGAAGGAAAAAGCGTTTTTTCCTGTAGACAATATAGACATGTCATTCCAGATGCGGGGCTCGCTCCGGGGGAATTTCCCGCGCGGAGGAGAAGCGTCCGCACGTTTCCGTATGGATGACCTCAGATGGAACATCGAAGGATGGGCGGGAAAGAAGGTGTATTACCGTTTCAGACAGTCTCTTACCAAAGACTTTACCACACTGACGCTTGAAAACCTCGTCTCGTCCGTGAACTATGCTTTTGTCAAATGGCACGCGACACCGAAAACCACTTTCACCTTCGGAAAGCATGTATTGTCGCTTGGAGGGCATGAGTTCGATGCAGTCCCGGTATATGTGATCCAGTTCAGCGATTTCGGAAGCAGCTTTTCGTCCTATCAGATGGGGGCGAGCGCAGAATGGCACATCAGTCCGTCGCATGACCTGGTCTTCCAGATGAGCAACTTCAGGGGCGTTTCCGACAGCGAGTTCTATTACGGGCAGCTCCCGGACAATATCAAGGCCACCAACTTCCCTCTGATCGGGACGGTCAACTGGAACGGGGATTTCCTCAATGACAAATCGTTGAAACTTAGGTATTCCGTATCCTACGGACACCAGACGACCGACAAGGGGGTCTGGATAGTTTCGCTCGGGCACTCATACAGGAAACCGAAACTCGGCGGATACATAGACCTTATGTGGTCACGACAGGGTCTTGATGTCAGCGGCATAATGAGCCGGTCTGCCGCTTACTCCGACGGCACGCCGAGAACATTGCAGAACACCGAATACCTGACTGCCGTAGGCTATCTGCATTTCTTTTTCAGCCCGAGCATCGCGGCATTCGTGAAAGGAGGATGGGAATGCGCCGGCATATACCAGCCATACGACGATATAGTAAAAGGAGTCCACAGGACCAACTGGAACGCCCAGTGCTGCTTCCAATACATGCCTACCCGTGACAGCGACTTCAGGCTTTTCGCCCATTACAACTACTATGGACGGCACGCCACGGACAAAGGACGCGCCCTCGGGATGGCAGACGTCACCGAGCACAGAGTTTCGCTCGGAATCATATACATAATGAAGGTATTATAACGACAGAGGACAATATGCTGAAACTTCAGACACCGGTAGATGCCGGACAGAGCCGTACCGGTATTTCATACAAGGACAGGATCATGATTCTGGGAAGCTGTTTCGCCGACAACATCGGCAGGAAAATGTCCGACCTGGGATTCAATGTCTGCGTCAATCCTTTCGGCACACTTTATAACCCCGTGTCTGTCAGCAACTCTATCCAGCGTCTGGAATGTGGCATACCGTTTTCAGAAGACGACTGCATCCGGATGGGAAGCGGCTCGCCGCTGATATGCTCCTTCAGCCACCATACTTCTTTCGCAAGAGAAACGGCGGATGAATTCCTGGAAAACGCGAATGCCCGGCTCGCAGAAGCCTCGGAGTTTTACCGGGACTGCAACAAGGTGATAATCACCCTCGGGACCAGCTGGTGCTACAGACACACGGAATCGGGCCTGATAGTATCGAACTGTCTGAAAAGGGACGCAAAAGAATTCACCAGAATACGCCTGGATCTGCAGATGGAAACGACCATTCTGAAGAGCATATTGGAGAAAGCCCCTGAAAAGAAATTCATCTTCACGGTAAGCCCGATACGTCATCTGAAAGACGGTGCCCACGGGAACCAGCTCAGTAAGGCCACCCTGCTTCTGGCAGAAGACGAACTCTGCGGGATGTTCCCTGACAGATGCGAATATTTCCCCGCTTACGAAATCATGATGGACGAACTGCGGGACTACAGGTTCTATGCGGAAGACATGACGCATCCGTCAGACCAGGCAGTCAGCTATATCTGGGAGCGTTTCTGCGATTTCGCCCTCCCTGATTCCGAGCGCCCGCTGCTTGCAGAAAAAGAAAAGGAGTTCCGCCGGTCCAGGCATATCGAAGGCAGAAGGAAATGACTGCCATTAAAAAAAATTTGCAGAAAGACTTTTTGTTTCTATATTTGCAGTGTATTAATAAACTAATACAGCAAGTATTCAAATCAAAAAACATACTGCAATGATAAACATTGACAATATCACCTTCAGCTACGGAAACAATGTCGTACTGAAAAACATCACGATGCACCTTGAAGAAGGCAAGATTTACGGCCTTCTCGGGGAAAACGGAGTCGGCAAGACTACCCTGCTCACCCTTCTCTGCGGACTCAAGAAAGTCAGGTCCGGTTCTATCGAAATCGACGGACACATCCCTTTCAACCGGGAGCCGTCTTTCCTTTCTCTCGAATATTTCCTGAGCGACGAAGTCGCACCGATGCCGGTTCCGGCAGAGAAATTCGCATTGTCATACGGAAAATTCTGGGAAAAGTTCGACATGGGCAAGTTTTCGGAGCTTATGGGCATCTTCGAGACAGACGCTTCCCAGAAAATGAACAGGATGTCGTTCGGCCAGCTCAAGAAAACCTACATTTCGTTCGCCCTCGCCTGCAACTGCAAATACCTTTTCATGGACGAGCCTACAAACGGACTGGACATCCCGTCAAAGGCACAGTTCAGGAAAGCGGTCACGAAATACACCGCAGAGGATTCCACCCTTCTCATTTCGACCCATCAGGTCCGTGACCTGGAAAACATCATCGACCCGATAATAATCTTCGACCGCCAGGATGTCCTGCTGAATGCTTCCGTCGCGGAAATAGCAGACAAACTCACATTCGACTACAGCAACGAAAAGAATCCTCATGCCCTCTACAGCGAAGTGACCCCGGGCGGCAGCGTCCAGGTGTACATGAATACCGGAGATGAGGAAAGCAAGGTAAACATAGAGGCCCTGTTCAACACCGTCCATCTCCATAAAGAACTGATCAAAGGACTGTTCAGAAAATAAAACCGCCATGGCACGCAAAGATTCATTCGATTCAGACAGATTCGGGAAATACTTTTCCTTTGAACTGGAAGAGACTGTCCGTTCGCAGGGGCTGTTTGTCTTGCTGTCCGGACTGGTGCCGCTGATTTTCTTCATCATATCGGTCATTTTCTCATTACTGTATGATCATGAGAATCTTGAAGATTTCTGGAGCGGATACTTTATCTTCAAGATACTGATAGCCACAGTGGCATTTGTCCTGTTCTTCCTGGTCTTCCCGATAGTCAGATACGGAAACCTCACTGACAGGCGGGAAGGCGTGATGCCGGTCCTTTTACCTGCATCACATACGGAAAAATTCTTCTGTTCAGTGCTGGTTTCCGTGATAATCGCCCCCGTTGTCTTTTTGACACTGTATCTGGGAAGCGATGCCGTACTTAGTGCATTGTTCCCTTTATCCGGCAAATCCCTGGCTGGATATTTCCTTGAATATAAACTCGTTTCATACAACGAAGAATTCGGTTTTTCACTTGCCGGCACTTATGCATTCTTCCTGCCACCGATGGTATCGTTTGCCGGACTTGCCGGAGGAGCCCTGTTCAAAAAGAACAAGATAACCAAGACATTCTTCTCATGCGCCGTCGCACTCATCCTGTTCCTGATGATAGTGATCAGTATTGTCGACTCTCTGTATATGAGTGCGGAGCAGACCGCTGAAATGGTAGTCAGCAACTGCACATGGTTCTGGTACACCGTGCAGGCTGTCACGGCGGCAGGATTCGGATTGTATTATTGGGAACGGACCAGAAAAATAGAACTTTAGATATTATGAAAAACAACATATTCTCATTTTCACGATTCGGCAGATATTGCGGCAGCAGCCTTGCCTCCATCTGCTCGGGCAAAGGACTGAGCATACTCGCCTTCGGCCTTATACCTGTGTATGTTTTCGTGCTTGACATCCTGTTTTCTTCATTCGGGCACGACTACCAGTACATGTTTGCCTCTTCAAGAAGTGCATTCTTTGCCATCACCGGAGCTATATTCGTCATCTGGATGCCAGCAGCCTGCTACGGTCATATCACGGAAAAACGGGCCGGCTCGATGTTTACGCTTCTGCCTGCATCAAGTCTTGAAAAGGCCCTCAGTATGATTATCAATACCATGATCATCATACCTTTGTCTTTCCTTGCAATATATTTTGCCCTGGACCTGCTGATCACCCTGGCCGTGGGCAGTCCTGTCAAGGATTCGATTGTGGTATATTTATTTACGGAACCGTTGATTCCTGTGAAACTGTCGTTTACTGACATGCTGCTTTCAGCTGTCAACAACATGCTGGTCTTCCTGCTGGGCGCGGTCATTTTCAAAAGGCACAAGATCGCAAAGACAATACTTGTACTGATGGGGATCTCCATCGTGGTTTCTTTCGGTGTGGCATCGGTAATAAATGCCATAGGCATAGACTGGGTAACCTCTGCCGATTTCGACATGGACAGACTTTTCTTATGGAACACCGTATGGTCATGCATCCTGTGTGCGGCGTTAAGCGCAGGCATATTTTTCAGAATCAGGAAAATACAATATTAGAAGATCATGGAATTCGATTCAAACAAACCTATATTTCTCCAGATATACGACTCGATATGCGAACGTATTCTCAGCGGAGAGTCCCCGGAAGGATCAAGGATCCTGTCCGTGAGAGATCTGGGCGCAGAAATCGGAGTAAATCCCAACACGGTAATGCGCAGTTACGAAAGGCTTACCAATGACGGAATAATCTTCAACAAGCGTGGCATCGGATATTTCATCTGCGAAGGGGCCAGGGAGAAGGTGCTGGAAAAGATGAGGGAGGATTTCATGCAGAATGAACTCCCGGGTATCCTGAAGAAGATCAGGCTGCTGGGGCTCAGTCCGGAAGTACTTGCCGGAAGCTGCAGCAAAGATACAGGCGAATAACCTGGAACACACGACATAAATATTGATTTTGAGGGTGCGCCGGAAGTGATTTCAGGGCTCCCTCGAATTTTTCAGTTGTCTTCATTAACTGTCAACCTGTCAATATTCCTGGTCTTAATACTGCCTGCGCCCATTTATACTGTTGCGCCTCGGCAATTGCAATCAAGCTTGCATTGCACTCGGCTTCTGCGTATATTTGCACGATTTGCAAAAGTTATAAAACAAAATCTACCAGCCTGATATGAAAAAGATAGGACAGATTATGACAGCGGCTGCCATATCCATGGCTCTGGCCGGGTCCGGGACAGCTTACGCCGATGAAGGAATGTGGCTTCCGTCGCTGATTTCCCAGAGGATAGAGGATATGCAGAGCAAAGGGTTCAGGCTCGATGCCGAGGATATCTACAGTATCAACCAGGCTTCGCTTAAGGATGCCGTGGTGCTTTTCGGAAGAGGCTGCACAGGAGAGGTGATTTCACCGGAAGGGCTGCTTCTTACCAACCACCACTGTGGCTACGGACAGATACAGAAGCACAGCAGCGTGGAACATGACTACCTTCGGGACGGATTCTGGGCAATGACCCGTGACGAGGAACTGCCTAATGAAGGGTTGACCGTCAGCTTTCTGGAAAGGATGGAAGATGTGACGGACAGGATTCTCGACGGATATGTTACTGATATGACGGAAAGCCAGAGGGATTCTGTCGTAAAGGCCAATTCAGATGCACTTGTCAAGGAAGTGACAACCGAAGGGAAAGGGCTGAGGGCCACTGTAGAAGCCCTGTATTACGGAAACCAGTATTTTCTGTTCCTGTACCGTGAATACAGTGATGTCCGCCTGGTAGGCGCACCGCCTTCTTCAATCGGCAAGTTCGGTGGAGATACCGACAACTGGATGTGGCCACGCCATACAGGGGACTTCTCCATTTTCCGTATCTATGCGGACAAGGACAACAACCCTGCTCCCTATTCTCCGGACAATGTGCCTTACACTCCCAAAAAGTTCTTCAGGATTTCCCTGAACGGTGTCCATGAAGGTGATTTCACTTTCATCTACGGATTCCCTGGAAGTACACGCGAATATATCATGTCGGAAGGCGTCAGGTATATATCCGATGTTTCCGATCCGGCCAAAATCGCGCTGCGCACCCAGAGACTTGACATACAGAAAAAATATATGGACCGGAGCCAGGCGGTCAGAATCCAGTATTCGTCCAAGAATGCAGGCGTAGCCAATGCCTGGAAAAAATGGCAGGGCGAAGCCGGGGGAATCAGACGGCTCGGGACTGTCGCGGCAAAACAGGAGTATGAAAAGAGGTTTTCCGAATGGGCCGAAGGCACCGGCTATGAGACCGTCCTGCCACGGCTGGATTCTCTTTACGGAGCCCTTGAGCCGTATATGTTCACACAGGAATATTATACGGAATCTGCCAGGAGCATTGAGCTCTGCAATTTCGCTATGAGCATCTGGAAACAATTCAAGGAATACGGCAGATTCCTCGGATCAGGGAAAGCTTCTGACGCAGCAGTAACAGACTCCGCTGAAAATGCTTTCTTCTCCGGCATATCCAAAACAGCAAAGTCTTTCTACAAGGACTATTACGCTCCTATTGACAAGGAATCTTTCATAGCTGTCATGAGTTCTTTCGCCGAAGATTTACCGGAAGATTTCCAGCCTGCATATTTCAAAGACGGTATCGCAAAGTACGGCAGTATCGCTGTCTGGGCGGACTCGCTGTTCTGCAATTCCATTTTCACGGACAGTACGCGTGTGCTGACCCTTACTCCGGCTGACAGTGCTGCCGTCAGCGATGACCCTGCTTTCATATTCGGAAATTCCTTTGCTGAATGGTTCGCGAAAGACATAGCCCCCGTCTGCAAACGGATAAACAGCGAAATCACCCTCCTTTACAGGACTTATATGAAAGGCCAGATGGAGTTCGAACCGGAAAAGGCGTTCTACCCTGACGCGAACCTCACTCTCCGTGTGGCTTACGGGAAAGTCCAGGGCTATTCCCCTGCCGACGGCGTTTACTATGAACCTTCGTCTACTCTGGAAGGCATAATGGAGAAGGACAATCCTGAAATTTTCGATTATGACATTCCGCAGCGGCTGAGGGATATCCATTCTGAAAAGGATTATGGCAGATGGGCTGTCACTGATGCCCAGGGCAATACGACCGTCCCGGTATGCTTCATCGCTACCAATCATACTTCCGGAGGAAATTCAGGAAGCCCTGTCATAAATGCAGACGGAGACCTTATGGGGATAAATTTCGACAGGGTGTGGGAAGGGACGATGAGCGATATCGTCTTCGATCCTGACTACTGCAGGAATATCTGCCTGGATATCAGATATGTACTGTTTATAATCGACAAGGTCGCCGGGGCCGGTCATCTTCTCGACGAAATGGTTTTCGCAGGGATAAATACTGAAAAGTAAATCCCTACTCAATAAGCAAATGAAGCCCCTTTTCAGGAGCCAATGTCATAAATAACCGTCAATGGCTTTGAACATTCATCTGTTCACGACAAATTTATCGTATCCGTCACCTCTGTTCGGCTGATTTAAAATCTGATGAGGCGATGCAGAAGCGCAGCTTGATGCAGATTGAAAATATAAAAAATAAGAATAAGGGCTGAAGTTCAAGGCGTGCACAGCACGAGCACCGGAGCAACCTTGATGGTTGTGAGGAGCGCAGAGCAAGCACAACGCAGAAATTCAGCCCTTATTATTTTAATACTGGTCCCAGGACTTAATCTGAATATCATCCTGCCCCATCTCGCAGAACGCCCTGATAAACGCGGTCGCAAGGCGTGCATTGGTAATCAGCGGGATGTTGAAGTCGATTGCCGCACGGCGGATTTTGTAACCGTTGTCCATCTCGAGAGTACTGTAGTTCTTAGGGATATTGACAACAAGGTCTATTTCCTTGTCCTGCAGCATTTTCAGAGCGGATTCAAACTCTGCGGCAAGTACCGGGTCTTCGCTCTCGCTCGGCCAGAGGACCCGAGTGGCAGGAACATCGTTCTCTACCAGATATTTATAGGAACCTCCCGTAGCATAAAGAGTATAACCGTGGTCGGCAAGCAGTCTGCAGGCTCCGAAAAGGTCGGCTTTCTGCAGAGCGTCGCCGGAAGAAATCAGGATATTCTTTGACGGGATCTTGTAGCCTACCGACAACACCGATTTCAGAAGTGCCTCGTTGAAATCATCCCCGATACATCCTACTTCACCGGTAGAGGCCATATCGACTCCGAGGACAGGGTCGGCCTGCTGCAGTCTGGAGAACGAGAACTGTGAAGCCTTGATCCCCACATAGTCAAGGTCGAACGCGCTCTTGTGAGGCGGCATCGGTTTCTTGCCGAGCATAACCTTGGTAGCGAGTTCTATAAGGTTGATTTTAAGAACCTTGGAAACGAAAGGAAAACTCCGTGACGCCCTCAGGTTACACTCTATGACCTTGATGGCGTTTTCCTTGGCGAGGAACTGGATATTGAAAGGCCCTGAAATCTCCAGAGCGGCCGCGATTTTCTTCGCGATTTTCTTGATACGGCGGACGGTCTCGATATAAAGTTTCTGCGGAGGGAACTGGATGGTAGCGTCTCCCGAATGGACTCCGGCAAACTCGATATGCTCTGAAATGGCGTATGCGATGACTTCTCCTGCATCAGCCACAGCATCGAACTCGATTTCCTTGCACCTCTGCATGAACTGGCTGATGACGACAGGATGCTTCTTGGAGACTTCAGCCGCCATTGAAAGGAAGCGCTTGAGTTCGTCTTCGTTGTAGCATACGTTCATCGCGGCGCCTGAAAGCACGTATGACGGTCTTACCAGCACAGGGAAACCTACCTGTGAAACAAATGCGTTCACATCATCCAGCGTGGTGAGTTCCTTCCACTTAGGCTGGTCTATCCCCAGAGCGTCTACGATAGACGAGAACTTGTGCCTGTCCTCAGCCTTGTCTATGCTGGAAGCCTTGGTCCCTAGGATATTGACTCCGCTCTGGTCAAGCCTGAGGGCAAGGTTGTTCGGAATCTGTCCTCCCACTGAAACCACCATTCCGTGCGGCTGCTCCAGTTCATAGATATCCATCACCCTCTCGTATGTAAGCTCATCAAAATAGAGCCTGTCGCACATGTCGTAGTCAGTGGATACCGTCTCCGGATTGTAATTGATCATTACACCCCTGTAGCCTTCTTTCTTGATGGTATTCAAGGCATTGACCGAACACCAGTCGAACTCAACGGAACTTCCGATCCTGTACGCTCCTGATCCGAGGACGATTACCGAGCGGTGGTCGTGCAGGTACCTGACATCATTGTAGCTGCCGTTATATGTAAGGTAAAGATAGTTTGTCTGCGCCGGGAATTCAGCCGCGAGGGTATCTATCTGTTTTACGCACGGCACGATACCGTGTGACTTTCTGAATGCACGGACGATATTCTGGGCGTCTTCGCTGTCAATCTTGTCCTTGTATATGGCCCTTGCTATCTGGAAATCGGAGAATCCCTGCTGCTTGGCCAGACGGAGAAGTCCGGCCGGCATCGCCTCGCAGTTGTCATAAGTCTGCATTTCGTGATAAGTCCGCACTATCCCGGCAAGCTTATGCAGGAACCATTTGTCTATCTTGGTCAGATCGTGTATCTGGTCAACGGTGTATCCTGCCCTCATTGCCTTGGATATCACGAATATGCGCCTGTCGGTAGGTTCGCGCAGAGCCTCATCCACATCAGCGACCTTCAGTTCCTTGTTACCGACGAACCCGTGGGCGCCCTGTCCTATCATCCTGAGACCTTTCTGTATAGCCTCTTCAAAGCTGCGGCCTATGGCCATCACTTCTCCGACACTCTTCATGCTGGACCCGATCTTGCGGGAAACACCGTGGAATTTGGAAAGATCCCAGCGAGGTATCTTGCAGACAATGTAGTCAAGCGCAGGCTCGAAGAAAGCAGGAGTCACCTTCGTGACGGAGTTCTTCAGATCAAACAGCCCGTATCCCAACCCGAGTTTGGCCGCCACAAAAGCCAGAGGATAACCTGTCGCCTTTGACGCAAGAGCGGAAGAACGGCTCAGACGCGCATTCACTTCGATTACCCTGTAATCCATAGCATCAGGGTTGAAAGCATACTGGACATTGCACTCTCCGACGATACCTATATGACGCACGATCTTTATGGAAAGCTCGCGGAGATAATGATATTCTTCGTTTGTAAGCGTCTGGGACGGTGCCACTACGATACTTTCGCCTGTATGGATTCCCAGAGGGTCGAAGTTCTCCATGTTGCAGACCGTGATACAGTTGTCATAACGGTCGCGGACCACCTCGTATTCGATCTCTTTCCAGCCCTTGAGCGACTTCTCGACAAGCACCTGCGGAGAGAACGAGAAAGCCTTTTCACAAATCTCTTCCAGTTCCTGCTCGTTGTCGCAGAACCCTGAACCGAGTCCTCCCAGCGCGTATGCTGCGCGGATTATCACAGGATAACCGAGTTCCAGGGCAGCAGCACGTGCCTGCTCCATATTCTCGGCAGCATGGGACTTGATGGTCTTGACATCGATCTGGTCCAGCTTCTCCACGAAAAGTTCACGGTCTTCTGTATCTATAATCGCCTGCACAGGCGTACCGAGTACCTTGACTCCGTATTTTTCAAGTATTCCGCTCTTGTAAAGCTCCACTCCGCAATTCAGCGCAGTCTGGCCACCGAATGCCAGCAGAATCCCTTGCGGTGCCTCCTTCTTGATGACTTTCTCGACAAAGAACGGCGTCACAGGAAGGAAATATATCTTGTCGGCGACCCCTTCGGAAGTCTGGACAGTAGCGATGTTAGGGTTGATCAGGACTGTCTCGATGCCTTCTTCTTTCAGAGCCTTCAAAGCCTGTGAACCGGAATAGTCAAACTCACCAGCCTCCCCGATTTTCAGCGCACCCGAACCGAGGATTACGACTTTCTTTATATTGTTGTCAATCATTGTCTTTCAGATTTAAAGTTTGGATATGAATTCATCGAAAAGGAACTCCGTGTCTGTAGGACCGCTGGTAGCCTCAGGATGGAACTGGGCGGAAAAGAAAGGTTTTGTCTTGTGGCGGATGCCTTCATTGGTCCCGTCGTTCATGTTTATGAAAAGCGGCTCCCAGTCTGACCCCAATGTGCTGTTGTCCACGGCGAAACCGTGATTCTGGGAAGTGACGAAACATCTGTTCGTGCCGACCATGCGCACAGGCTGGTTGTGGCTGCGGTGCCCGTATTTGAGCTTGTAAGTGGACGCTCCTCCTGCAGTGGACAGAAGCTGGTTGCCCATGCATATACCGAAAACCGGCTTGTCTTTCTTAAGGGCCTCCCTTATATGGTCGACGGTCACTGTACAGAGGGCAGGGTTTCCGGGGCCGTTGGAAATGAACAGCCCGTCATAGTCCAATGTATTGAAATCGTAGTCCCACGGAACGCGGATGACCTCGACTCCCCTGCGGATGAAACAGCGGATGATGTTGTTTTTCACCCCGCGGTCCACAAGGACTACTTTCTTGTCCCCTTTTCCATAACGGACCACTTCCTTGCAGCTGACTATCGCCACCTGGTTTACAGTATTCGGGTCCTCGATCGGGAAATCCCTCGTGACCCCGTCCGGAACTATGATTCCGAGCATCGAGCCATGCTCTCTCAGGACTTTTGTAAGCTCCCTGGTGTCAATTCCGTAAATACCAGGTATCTGCTGGGACTTCAACCATTCGTCAAGGCTCCTGGCAGCTTTCCAGTGGCTGTATTCAAACGAATAGTCGGAGATTACAAGACCTCTGACATGAATCCTGTCAGATTCGAAATTCCTGGATATCCCCCACTCGTCCACGCCATCTGCAGGGACGCCGTAATTACCTATAAGAGGATAAGTTATACAAAGAATCTGTCCTGAATAGGATGGGTCTGTCAAACTCTCCGGATAACCTACCATGGCAGTGGAGAAAACCACTTCCCCGTCGCATGGCCCGTCATACCCGAAAGAGTATCCCCTGAACTCCATTCCGTTCTCAAGTCTGAGTGTAGCACCGAGTCTCTTGTCCATTGTCCTTATACTGTTAATATTCAATTAGTACATATAAAAAAAACGACCATCCCGAGAAGGAACGGTCGTCTCTCTTTCCATTATATTATTTGCTGGATTTTCTGCATTACAAAGTGTTCAACATTTCAAGGTGCAAAGATAGGAAAAAACATTACATTTCTGCAAAATAATTTACCGGCCTCTGACAGACATCCGCCGGCAATCTTGAACGGACACTTGTATTTCAAACGAATAATATCCGGAAGCGGCCGTATATCAATTGCATACAATCCTCCAAAGGCTGATTTTGCAGCATATTTTCCAGGATTCTGCATTTAAAACAGGCAATTCAGACCGCTGGAAAGGCGATTTAGAAATTAAACGTTTGAATTTTTCTGCACACGGATAATTGTCCTCTACTTTGCATCCCGTTTGATTCCTAACGAATACTAAAGTCAATATGAAAACTTTTTTTACCAAATTCCTTTTTATTATAATGGCGGTATTCGCCGTGAGCTGCCATAAAGACGCTGTTTGTCATGAAGAAGACATTCCGGACAGCACCGACGGCGCACTTGTAGAAATCACGTTCAGAGTCAGCGGACCGGAGGCCGGTTTCGAAAGCAGGAGCTCGGTAACGGCGGACGAAAATAAAATCATGGACATCAATATATTCGCCTATAGCGGAGGGGCACTGGAGGCCGCAGTATATGCAGGGGCTTTAGACAGTCCGGCCATGAAGCTCACATCAGGCAAGACATATACCTTCTATGTGCTTGCGAATACCGGACGGATTACCGCCCCTGCAACCGATGATGAAATGAGCGGATACCGCTACACCATGACAGGAATATCAGATTTCAGCAGTAAAGGCTTTCCTATGGCCGCAACTGTGACAAAGAAGATAACAGGAGCGGAACAGGAAATAGAAATCCGGTTGGAGAGACTTATAGCCAAAGTGGAACTTAAAATAAATTCAAGTTCTCTTCCGGGGTTCAGAGTAAATTCGGTACGGCTCATGAATAGCCCTAAAGACATAGTCCCGTTCACTACGGGCAGCGGGGCGGCTTCAACCATGACCGGAGACACGGCTACTGCATCGGACATAGCCGGTCTCAATGCAGGAAAGTCAGCCACGTTCTATATGCTGGAAAACTGCCAGGGAATACTGCTGCCTGGAAACAAGGACCAGTGGGAAAAGGTTCCTGAAAACATACCCGCCGAAAAAGAGAAACTCTGCACTTACATGGAGGTCACTGCCGATCTGGACGGCTCCTCCGGTGTCGAAGGACCGGTAACATACCGGTTCTATCTCGGACAAGACGAAACGACTGATTTCAACATCTTCAGAAATACAGAAAACATAATCACTCTGACGACAACAGAAGACGGTCTGGACAAAGTATCCTGGAGAATTGACAACAGCAACCTGTCCTACATATCCGTTCCTGTAATCGCAGTAGGAGCCGGAGGCAAAATCTTCTACACTGACAGCAACAACAAGCTCACGCAGGTCACGCTGGGAAGCGACAACTGGAACTGCATCACATACGGAAACGGAAAGTACATAGCTGTAGGAGACAACGGCGCGATCGGAAGTTCTGCCAATGGCATCAATTGGAAAAAAGTCACTGCAGGGACTTACGACTGGAATTATGTCACATACGGAGACGGAAAATTCATAGCTGTAGGCAGCAATGGGGCGATTGCCCGTTCTACGACCGGAATAACATGGGCGTTACAGGAAAGCGGCCAGATCCAATGGAACGGAGTCACTTTCGGAAACGGCAGGTTCGTTGCAGTCGGCAAAAAGGACAACCGGTATGGATCCCTCGGCTATTCGTCGGATGGAGTAACCTGGAAAACGGCGTCTTCTACAATGTACACCTCCATACAGAATGCCATAACCTATAACGATGGACTTTTCGTAGCAGTGGGGAAACGAGGTACATACACAGGTACTGCAGGCTATTCAAGTGACGGCATCAACTGGAGCTACAACACAAAAGCAGGAGGAGCCGAGCATCCTGTGGTAGGTTACGGAAACGGGAAATTCCTTACGGCCGGACTCAATGAAATCCTGTATTCAGAGGACGGCAAATCATGGACGTTTGCAGAAAAATACGTGATCAACTTCAATTACCGTAGCATCGCATTCGGTGACGGGATTTTCGTTCTGGCAGGAGCGCTCAGATCCGGAGAATCAAGAATCTACTTTTCGTCCGACATAAAACACTGGATCTTGGCACCGGCGGATGTAATCGAAAAGGCGGAAATCAGCAGTATCTGCATAATGCATTGATACAGACAAAAAAGAGGGTCAAAAGAGAACTTTCAGCTTAACGTTTGAAATTCCACCTTTTGACCCTCTTTCCGATAAGTCCGTTCAAGATATGACATCAGGAAAAATATCTGATTCGAAAACTACTGACGATACATTTTCCGGATGTGCATCTTTTCCAGAGTTTCGCACTGCCTCACCTGGAGTCCAGTCAAATACACAGCCGTCTTTGCCAGATGAACCGCGTTCTTCTGTTCCATGTTTTGTTGCAAAATCAGACATAGTTGAAAATCATTAAAGGTTAAACTTTTGCTGAAAGTTACAGATTTTCATCCAATAAATCAACAAGATATCGAACTTTTAACATATTTTTTCGCCTTTCGTATAAAATCTGTAACCTCCGGCATTGTCATATCCTCTCCTGAATCATACGGACACCACCTCTACCGAACTGCAGTCACTCCCCTGCCGCCGGACCTGAATCTGGACAGGAATCCTTTCCCGCAGAGACTCCACATGGCTGATTATACCTACTTTCCTTCCACCCATCTGGTGAAGGTTTTCCAAAGATTCCATTACTACATTGAGGTAATCGGAACTTAATGTTCCGAATCCCTCATCGATAAAAAGAATATTTACCTTAAGGCTGCTTCCTGACAGGGACGAGAGCCCCAGGGCCAGTGAAAGAGAAACAAGGAATGTCTCCCCACCGGACAGCGTATTTACTGATCTGACCGCACCTCCCTGATACATATCACGGACTGTAAGCGTAAGTGAACCCGGTTGGCTGTCAAGGATATAACGTCCTGAAAGATGCTCAAGATAGGCATTGGCATTCCTTGTAAGTTCCGTCATTACGAATCCTTGGGCGATTTTCCTGAATTTCCTGCCTTCTGCATCACCGAAAAGGCTGTAAAGCCTGTCCCATTTCTCAACTTTCTTCCGCAGATACTCGGCGGCTTCTTTCTCTTTCCCCGCCATTCTGGAATTCCCGTCATCTGCAAGCAGCCTCTGTTTTATCGACCCGATCTCCTGATTCACGGCATTAAGTCCGGTCCCGATTTCCTCCAGATATGCCTCAAGACGTTCAGGCGTATCCTCCTCAGCCATTTCAGGTGCAGAAAGCCTGTGTCTGGCCAGATCTTCCTCTCGCTGTTTCAGGACTGATTCCGCACTTTTCAAGGCAGATTTGCATGAAGAGACCGCTTCTTTGACTTTAATGATCTCATCCGGCCTTATTGCCAGAAGTTCTTCCAGACGCTCCCCGGAAATCGAATTGGCTGCATAGGATTTTTCCAGGAATGCCTTTATCCTCTGCAGGCTGTCCTCTGCCGACTTCTCTAAACCATTGATTGAAGTTACCTTGGAATAAAGATCCACCCATTTCCTGTGAATGTCATCCCAACCGGCATCTTCCTGCACTGCCGGGCCGGTGCCCCCGGCATTGCCCCATTCGGGGTAAATTCCGAGGATATTCTGCCGTGAAGCTTTGATATCCTCTATTATGCCTTTCTTTTTTTCTATTGATGCCGCCAGAGATGAAAGTTCATCCTTGTCACTGGAATACTGCTCCGATTCTGTCCTGAGCGAAGCCATGAACCGGTCCGGGTCAGCATTGAACTTTTTCTCCCAATTTTCAATAACGATATCCTTCCCGGCCAGGGACATGGAAGCTTCGGCATTGCCCAGGGCAGAATCCATACCGGCCTGCAAAGAAGCCGTTTCCTTTTCCAGTGAAGCAATGTTCTCGGCGGCTGCATGCATTTCCGCCACTTTGGATTCTATAGATTTATTCCGGCTGTTGATTTCATCCTGAAGGCATTTTGCCGCCTTTTCCGATGCGGCGATATCATCAAGGATTTTCCCCAATGATTTCCGCTCGTCTTCCATAGCCTTATAATAATCTCTGAGTCTTTCCAGGGTATCACTTTCATCTGGAGAAAAAAATATGACGGCACATCTGGCCTCAGCTTCTTTTCTGGCAGCGGCATACTCATTTTCAACTGTTTCAAGTGTCTCCTGCTCTGTTCTGACAGCCTTTTCCCATGCCCTGGCATCCGCTGCCGTGTCATTCATGACTGCTTCAGCCGACTTCCTTTCCTCGCTCTTCTTTTCCAGATCTTCTTTAAGCGGAGCAAGCATGCTTTCGAACTCCGCATCTGAAGTGAGCGAAAGTATTTCCTGTCCGCATAGAGGACATATATCTCCTGTATTGAGCTTGGATCTGGCGACTTTGGCCCATGTATCGACTGAATCCCTCATTCTGTCCACCATTGCCGATGCTTCGGCATACCTTCTGTCAGCAAGGACAAATGACTCCAAGGCGGCCCCGGCCGCTTTGCAGGCCTCATTATATAATTTCTTATAGGACTGCAGCATGGCTGTTTCCTTTGATTTTCTGTCTGAGGCCTTCAGCATCTCCCTGACAGACATTCCGGCTTCTTTCACCAGGGACATCCTGTCGTCCAGATCATTCCTGGCCCTGGTCTTCCCTTCCTTGTCCATAGCGGAAATCGCTGAATACATAGCTTCAAGCTCCTTCTGCATGGAATTTCTGGTCTGACGCATATTCTCCAGAGAGTCCGCCTGCGCCGAATAGTCCTCTCCGGCCTTTTTCAGGGTGTCTTCCGCTTTTTTCAGCCTGCAGTCCAGATCTCCTATCGTTTTCCTGCATGAAACGACAGTTCCGAGAAGGCCGTTTATCGATTTGAAAGATGAATACATCGGAGCGTAGGGCCGGAGCATCTCCAGTTTTTCATTCAGGCTCCGGAATCTGGCTGAGTTCTCCGCCAGTTCTGCCTCTCTGGCAGCAAGATCGGCTGAAAGCGACATGAAAGTCTTCCTGTTTCCTTCAGACTCTACAGAAAGTCGTTCCAATGCGCTTTCCTGTTCTTTTTTCCTTGACAGGGCAGCCCGCTGGTCAGGAGTCAGGTCCCAATCCATGCACAGCCTTTCATTTCTGAGGAAACTGTCCGAGGACAAGGCAGCCATTGCGGCCCCGACGTCAATCCTGCTTTTCTCCACTTTCGACTCCAGATCGGCCAACGTCTGTAACCAGTTAAGTTTTGATGAAGAAGACTCCTTGTCTCTGGAAAGGCCATTAAGCGTTGTTTCTTTCAGTGCCAGTTCTTCCTGCAGAGCCCTGCGTTCTTCCTCGTCCAACAGCACGATTCCTGATATCTTCTCCTGTTGGCGCAGGTATGCCTCCCTGTACTGCTTGCTGCGTGCCGCAATTCCGGCTCCTATTCTGGCAAAAATATCTGTTCTTGTGAGTTTTTCAAGTATATCGGCTTTTTCATTCTCGCTGCTCTTCAGGAACCTGGCAAATTCCCCCTGGGCCAGCATCGATGTCCTGCAATACTGGTCGAAAGTCATTCCCGTCACCTGTTCGATTCTGGCTTTTACCTCGCTTCTTTTGTGCAGGATATCCCCCTCTCCACACTCTAAGGTCCATATAACATCCTGGATTTTCCCCGCCGTGCTCCCGTAAGCCCTCCTTACACTCCAGACAGCGGTATAGTCAATGTTGTCCAATCCTGTAAATACAAGTTTCACTGAAGCCTCCGCCGTGCCTTTCCTCAGGAACTGCCTCGGGTCGTTCGTGCCAAGATCGCCGTCCGGATTTCTCTTGTCGGCAGGTACGGCATCATCTCCGATACGCTCCAGACCGGATGAGGCAAGACGCGGGGCCTGGTTATAGAGGGCCAGACAGACCGCGTCGAGGATCGTGCTCTTCCCCGCTCCCGTCTCCCCGCAGATAAGGAATACCGATTCCTCTTTCAAAGGAGTCCGGCAAAAGTCGATCACAGCTGATCCTATTGAAGCGATATTTTTGATTTCCAATGATTTCAGTTCCATCCCGTCATTCCTCCCTGCGGTTATATTCTTCGTCAGCCACTTCTTTGAGCATTTCTTCCAGTTCAGGATCAAGTCCGGTTCCGAAACGCTGTCTGTAATACATTCCTGCGATCTCGACAGGATCCACGGCCTTTATTTCTTCTACGGAAAGCCGCCTGGCATCATCAGGAGAAGCGACGGATTCTCTGGTCACTTTCATGCCGCAATAGCGGCACTCCTTTGATTCTGCCACTGACATGGCTCGGGCAGCAGCATTCTGAGGCAGATAATCCTTAATCAGGACATCGAGCCTTATATACGCTTTCGTGTTTCCGGGAAACGCTTCCAGAGCACCCAACGCCTCTTCGAACGGCACAGGATGGTCAGGAATCGTCTTCATCGGGACAGACTGCGGTATCTCCACTTGTTTTATCCGCACCTGCTTCCCGTCCCCTGTTTCCGATCCGGATATCTCTACTACCGAAACACTGTGTGCATAATTTTCATCAAAACTCACGGCAACAGGAGATCCGCTGTACCTGGCGACAGGAGAAGCATACACTTCCTCCCCTCCGGTCTTAATGCTCGCAGCTCCGGTTCTGCGGAGAGTCTGCGGGTGATGTATATGTCCGAGGGCCAGATAGTCATATCCGTCCGGAAAAACATCCTGCGGGGTATATTCCATTCCTCCTATTGTATCATCATGACCGGACGCATCGCATCCCGAGACGGCCAGATGGGCCATGAGTACAACTGGAACTTCTGCATCGCAGGACTTTACCCTGTCAAGCAATGCCTGATAAAAAGCTTTCTGTCTGACATACTGATGATTGTCCTGCCGGGCTCCACCTGGCAGATATTCCGTTGTACCCGAGCCGTCCGGCAACTCAGGATAATTCTGCCTGAATACATGCGGTACGGCTACGACATAACCTGCCATGCCGTCCTCCCGGGACGGAATACCGACAATATGTTTCTCCAGGCAGACTTCCCCTTCCGTTTTGGAAAGCGACCCTATTACCTTGACGCCAAGATGCTCCCACAAATTCCTGTCTATTTCCAGCCTCGTCGGACTGTCATGGTTTCCGGCAATTATGACTACGGTCATGTCAGGACAGGCTTCTTTAAGCTCAAGAACGGCATCGGTATAAAGTTTCTGTACGGATGCGGAAGGAACGGAACTGTGATATATGTCCCCGCACACCAGCAACGCATCAGGCTGTTCCCCGGCCACGATCCCTTTCAGGCTGCCGAAAAAAGCGGTATGCTCCCGTGTCCGGTCATATTCATTGAAAATCTGGCCGAGATGCCAGTCTCCGGTATGGATGAATTTAAAAGGACGTTGCGTTTTCATTGATCCCTGCACTGGTTCGATCTGCAAAGATTGGGATATTTTGGCAATTTTCACATGATGATTTCACTTTATAGAAAAATAGGAGTAATTTTGTCCGCTTGAATTTGCCGTAAAAGTATATCCAACGAGAATTGCCATGTATCTGGAGAACGATGATACCATCTGCGCACCTGCTACGGTCCCCGGCACAGGTGCGATTTCGATAATACGCATGAGCGGAGAAAAAGCTCTTGAAATCGCCGATAAAGTAGTAAAATACACCGGACACGGAACGGCATCGACAGCCAAAGGCTATACCATAAAATTCGGAAACATCTATGGGACCGACGGCTCTCCGGTAGACGAAGTCCTAGTGGGCATTTTCCGCGCTCCGCACTCCTACACCGGTGAAAACTCCGTCGAGATTTCATGCCATGCATCAAAATACATTGTAGAACAAATCATGCTTCTGCTTCTGCAGGCCGGCGCCCGGGCTGCAGAGCCTGGAGAGTTCACCAGGCGTGCATTCCTCAACGGGAAAATGGATCTGGCCCAGGCAGAAGCCGTTGCGGATCTTATCGCATCCCAGAGCGCAGGTGCGCACCGAATCGCTTTCAACCAGATGAAAGGAGGCTTTTCCTCTGAATTGAAATCAATGAGGTCACAGCTTCTGGAAATCGTCGCCCTGATGGAACTCGAACTGGATTTCAGCGAAGAAGAAGTCGAATTTGCCGACAGGAAGCATCTTGCCACCCTGCTGGACAAGGTCATGAACCACATATCATCGCTTATAGACTCATTCCGGCTGGGAAATGCCATCAAGAACGGCGTACCGGTAGCCATTGCCGGAGCAACGAACACAGGCAAAAGCACTCTGCTGAACGCCCTGCTCGGAGAAGACCGGGCCATTGTTTCCGACATACACGGAACGACGCGCGACACCGTCGAAGAAACCATGAACATTGACGGCATCATGTTCCGCTTCATTGATACCGCCGGCATCCGCAAGACTTCGGAAACAGTTGAAAAAATCGGGATAGAACGGACCTACAGAAAAATTTCCGAAGCGGATATCGTCCTCGGAATGACTGATGTGTCCCGCAATGAAGAGCAGATCCGTGAAGGTCTCGAAGAACTGCTTCCGAAAATAGATTTCACCCGCCAGGATCTGGTGATCCTGCTCAACAAAAGCGACCTGATTGGAAGCCCGGAAATGCATAACAAAAATGTTTTGATTAAAAACATTATAGTTTCATTCCTTAATAATCAATATTATACCAAAAACGAGCAAAGTAACGGCGCTCACGGCCCAGATACAAGCCAAAACTCCGGCACTTCAGAGAATCCGTACGATATCACATACGGAAAAACCAGAATCCACCTTCAAGAACTTTCCGCCAAAAAGCAGACAGGAACTGACGAACTGAAAAAATATCTTGCCGCTACGCAGAAAAACAAAATGTCAGATTCCGACACCACCCTTGTGACCAACATCCGCCACATCGAAGCTCTGACCAAAACACAGGAAGCGCTCTGCCGTGTCAAATCCGGACTCGCAGCCGGCACCCCTACCGATCTGGTCTCCCAAGACATCCGCGAAGCCATCTACTACATCGGCTCCATCGTCGGAGAAATCTCCACGGACGAAGTCCTCGGAGTCATCTTCAGCCGGTTCTGCATCGGCAAATGATATATCGCAATTAACTGCAACGAATTAGAACTAACTATAACGAAGCCACTGTAAATCAGTGGCTTTTTTATTTATCCAAAATCCGGCTGATAGCAGTTAGAGGCAGTTGTCCATCCTATTTTTCTACCATATTTCTACCACGGAACAATTTCGGGATTTGCCCCGATGTCACACTGAAGTAGTCAACAACATGTGTTGACAATGGTTTACATAGGTAGACAAAAAGCGAAATTAAAACTATATGGTTTCACTAAAAATATGGAGAAAACAACATGGAAGTAAAAAGAATTTGCCAATGGTGTGGTAAGCCATTCGTTGCGAAGAAAACTACCACCAATTATTGCAGCCACCAATGTGCTAGTCAAGGCTACAAACACCGTATGAGAGAACGAAGACTCGAACTTCGTGAATTGCAGGATTTGATAGAAGTCAAAAGTAAACTTGACCATCAAGACTACTTTACTTTTGCAAAAGCCGCACAATTGATGGGCGTTTCTCGCCAATACATTTACAAGCTTGTCAAAGAGGAAAAGTTGAGAGCTTCAAGAATCAGTGCAAGGATGTCAATCATTCGCAGAGCCGATATTGAACTGATGCTCAAAACACGCCCCTATGAGAGAAGAAGAGTAAAAGATGATCTTGATATAACTGAGTACTACACTGCCGAGCAAATTGCCGAAAAGTACAAAGTCTCGCAAAAATGGATTTGGGCATATACAAGAGAGAACCATATCCCCAAAATCCGTATTCGCCAGTTCAACTATTATAGCAAAAAACACATCGATACGGCATTCGCCAAGTACAGGACTGACGATGCCCTGACCGAATGGTACACTCCCGAAGAAATCGAGAAGAAGTACGGAATGACCCGTATCGCCATCCGCTCGCATGTTTATCGCAATAACATCCCCTCGAAGAAAGAGCACGGCCAGATATTCTACTCCAAACTTCACTTCGACCTCTCAAAACAGACCGCCGAAGATGACTCGTCTGAATACTACACAGTACAGGAAGCCATGAAGAAATACAATCTCACCCGGGATTCAGTTTACGGCATCCTGCAATTCCACGAAATAAAACGGGAGAAGAAAGGCAGGTTCGTGCGCTTTCTGAAGGTGGAATTCGACCACATCATGGGTGCCAGGTAACGCATCTGTGCGCACAGATATACAGACCGGAAAATGATTTTATGCTGAACGCGGTCTGCATAAAGCCATTGTGCAACTTAGCCGCAAAATTTAATGTCAACTAAAAATATTCGCAACTATGTCAGAATGTAAAACAGTAACACTGAGAACACGTCCATTGAAGAAAGGGATGTTATCTTTCTACCTTGATTATTATCCGGGCTACCGGGATCAGGAAACAATGAAGACCATCCGCCATGAAGGATTGAACATTTACATCTATGCCAATCCCAAGAATCAGCGTGAACGCGACTTC
>JADILV010000081.1 GCA_017695115.1 Candidatus Cryptobacteroides avicola
TTTCATTGCCGTATTCGTTTTTCTTGGACAGGGAAACATATACGTTCTCGGCATACGGTTCAAGCTCCATGTATGGGGCGACGACGGTGTTGCCGTCAAACTTGTATCTCAAAACTTTTGTTTTCATTACAGATCTTATTAGGTTGTTGTACATATTCTATGGATTCATTCGCAGTCACAATCGCATACTTCATCTATGATTTCCTTTTCGATCTTTTCGCCTTTTAAGAATGCGAAGAAATCAGGAAAGAAGAGTTGGGCATGGTCTGTTCCCAGTTGCGAACTTTTCCCGTTTTTAGTCGCACACATGGCAAAGCGTCCCATTCCAAAGCTTTCTTCCGGAGGTACGATGTGGAAGGACAGATTTTCTGTGGCGTTGATGTGAAGGCTCTTACAATAAGTATAGAATGTTTTGGGTATTCTTCTGTCCGTATCTATATCCACCTGTTTGTATCCGAACTTTTTCAACAGCCGGATTAGTTCCGTGACCGTCATCCCTGTATGTGAAATGATGAGAGCCCAGTTTATTTCCACCAAAGTTTTCTCATAGTAGTCGTAGAGTTTGTCGAATTGTTCCTGGTATTCTTCAAGGAACTCACCGTCTTCGTTGCACATGTCTTCAAGAGGCATTCCGTTGTTTCCGGCGAGGGCAAGGTCGCTTAGCCCGCAGGCTACTTCATTGAGCAGCGAGCGCTCCTCGTCCTTGTCTTTCTCTGTTTCGACGGCCCTGAGCCGGGCATATTTGTATAAAGTTACCTGGACTGAAGTGTCCGGTTCCTGCAATATATCCGTGACACCATTCCCGGAGAGTTTCATCCTGATGCTTTCCGGCAGACTGCGCCACCATTCGCTAATATTGTTTGCATCCATAATATCTTAAATTAAATTGGTTTGTATATTGTTTTTTGATTGCCATGCCTTATGAGCAATGGCGAATTCCTGCCGTTCTTGCTCCAGCAACGTTTCCATTTCCGGAGTGTAGCCGAGGAAGCGGATATAACCGCCATTAAAGCCTGTAAGTTTGCATTGAATGCCCGCTTTCTCCAGTTTGTCAATCCGTTTTTGAGCCGTTTTCGCACTTGAATATTCTTTCGGCCAAAAATAGTGTTCGCCCTGTGAGCCGTAATAGTCTTCCCCGAGTATCATTTCCCCGACATGTTTCCGGCTTTCGATGAAGCCGAACCGTGCCTTGCCCAATGCCTGACGCACCGCCTTGTGTGCCGGTCCTTCGGGATGCGTGAACACTTCGGGGCAATCCTTTCCCGTAAGTTTAGACCGTTCCACTTTATACGGCTGCCTGTAACTGCCGATTCCGAGGGTGAGGTAGAAATTGGTATGGAAATAGTCTGTCATCGGATCGCTGTCATCAAAATTGTACGACATCACGAAATCGCGGACATTCAGCATCACCTCCTTCGCGCGGTCCGTCAGGGACTTGTCGGATGCAATGTGGTAATGGTTGATATCTCCCTGGATTTTCCCTGATTCTTTGGTGAAAGCCTCGAAATCCGCTTTCATCAGACGGATGTAGATGGAATGATAGTTTTCTCGTCTGACCGAGAACTTGTATCTCGGATAGGCTTCCTTGAGCCAGATCCTGACCAATTCGACGACTTCGGGTGCGTGCTGCCCCTCGTAATTGCGCCCTTTCCAGCGGTATTCGTTGTACACATATTCGGTATATTCCCTTGCCGTGGCTCCCGAATAATCGCATTCATATCCGGTAGAGGCCACGGAAATGTCTGTCTTGTCTTTCCAGACTTCAAAGAGCCTTTCAAACTCGGTGTTCACCTGCTGCATGATTGCAGTGTCGCCGCCCTTGTCGGGATGGTTCTGCATGGCCAGATGGCGGTACTCTCTTTTCAGGTCCGCCAATGAATGTATGTTCTGAAAATAAGTCATAACCGCAATATTATTATGCCCCGGCGAGGCGGTTGATAAAATACTCCTGCCAGTCAAGGTCAAGACCGAGGTTGAGACAGGCAGCCTCTATGTCATCCTCCCTCAAATCATCCAGTTCCTGCAACTCACGCAGGTGCCGGAGTTCGGAATCCAGGTGTTCTTGTGCTTCTGTGCCGTTGCAACTGCATGAGTTGCAAATCAGGCTGATAATGTCCTTTTGCATATTATTCTTCGTTGTCAGGGTTATATTCGTTATAGATTTTCCGTTTCCGGTCATAGTCCAGACCATTCCACCAGCCATCGGCAGTACCGTATTCTGATTCCTGTGGTTTGTTATCTGGAGAATATCCTGTCTCAGCAAGATTAAAAATCATGTCTTTTTGCTTGGAAGCCAGGGAGGACCACCACCCATCCATTACTTTTTTGAATTCATCCTTATGGCAGAAATCCGTATGGCTTTCGCATTCTCCGCACCACCGGCTATCCGAATCCTCATCCACATCGCTATGGAACTCGTTAGTATTTGCGTCTATCCATGCCTGGATTTCTATTTCCATAGAACCGCAGGATGCACATACAAGGATTTGCGATTCTTCGGGCTGCTTCCTGGACGATTTGCCATCGTAAAGGCTGACCGCCCGTTCCGCCAGTTTTTCCCTGTAACGGTCCGTCAGTTCCGCATAGAACCGTTCGGCGGCCCCGAATACTCCTTTGTCCGTCATCTGGCACCATTTCTCCCAAAAGTGCCGGTGCATGTCCCCGTACACGGCCTTACATTCTTCCTCGCTCCAGGTGTTCCACATATAGTAGAAGAAGCTGGATATTGCATTTTCCGCTTGATATTTCATGTTGCTGTCTTTATTTGAGGTTATACATTCTTGCGAAATGGCTGTTCACTTCGGGAATCCTTTTCTTGTAATAGGGCTGGTTGTCACGGCACCAGTCCGCCAGTTCCTGTTTGTTCCTGAAAGGCTCCCTCCAGCTTTGGCCGCTCATGATCATTTCCACCTGCGGGGCCAGTTCCCTGATGAACGCTCCGACAGTCCATCCCTCCCAGATATGTCTGTCCATATTGACTTTTGTTGCCATATTGTCTTTCGTTTTTAAGAGTTTCCGTTTGTATGTTCAAGCTGCAGCAAGGCCGCCTTGTACATCTGGTTGAGCCAGTCGATGTTGCTGGCACCGAGCTCGTAAGGAGTGTGGCAGGCCACTTCGCATCCGCTTTCCTTTTCCCATGCGAATACCGTCAGGCGGCTGTCCGTAACTTCCAAGCCCGTCACCCGGCATTCATAGGGATCACCGTTCTTGTCGAACCAGATGACCCATACGGGGTCTTCATCATCGTTGGTAAATGAGAGTTCTTTCAGGCCATGTGCGTAAAGCAGTCGCCTGATTGCCTCGATGATGTCCTTCCGCAGTTCTTCAATCCTGTCGCTGAAACACATGGCCGTGTATTTAACCTTGCCCTTGTTGTCCCTTTCCTTGAGAGACAGTATCTGCATGTCGGGGTGACTGCCGAAATTCCAGTCTGTCACCTCGTCATCGTCGCGGGTAGTATGGATATTGCCGCCCAGTACCAGGCCGCAGTCTTCCGTTACCATTCTTTCCGCCTCGTCACGGTTTTCCGCCACGACCTTGTAGGTACCCTCGAAGGTGTACCGTACTCTTACATCGTACTTTGCCATAATTCTTATGATTTGATTGTTAATACTTGATATGTTTTCAATAGATTATACTTACAGTTCCGCCGAAAAAAGAGTCGCATACGCCATAGACGCGCTTAATGGAATATGCGTATTCCGTTTCATTGTCCAACTGGAATCGGAAGCCGTGACGGCCGCTGAACCCGAGTTTCAGCCTGACATCTTGTTTCAGTTCCATTCCAAGCAGGCTTCCGCCGCCGAATATGGAACTGAAGATACCACAGCAGTTGCCTTTGGGTATGGTTACTTCCTCTAACGAGAATCCGGTATTGTACAAGTCTTTCAGGCTCACCCTGCCTATATAGGTCAACAGGTTGGCACCGCAGCAGGAATTGATAAGCTCTTGGTAGAACTGTTCGTAGGATACCTGTTCTTTGCCGTTCCTGCTCTTTCGGTTCGGGAAATGTCCGTAAGTCTTGTAACCGTGGTCTGTCAATAAATTCTTCACTCTCGCCGGATTGAGATTCAGCGCGTCCACCATGTCGCCGAAATAGGAGCCTTCGTAACGGTAACTTCCGCCCTCGTACCAATGGGAATTGATACAGTCGTAGTCGGACAACATCTCCACCCGGACGGGTATGTCATCCGTATGCCTTATCAGTTCCGTTATCACGTCCGAGTCGTTGCGGCTGTATATTTCCTCCCTGATTTCATCCTCGTGTTCTCCGAAAAACTGCTCCACGGCTTCTTCATCAAGGTCATGGAAGCAGACACATTCATCCTTCAGCTTTGAGATAATATCCCTGACGGCTTCCCATTCCGCGTCACTGTACCATTCGTCCACTTTTTCCCAAAGGCTTTCGCTGCTTCCTTCTTTCAGGCACTTCCGGATAGTATCAAGGCTGTTATCAAGATTATCCCGGTAGTCCACCCACACCAGCGTGTAGGATTCGTCCATGAGGGATTTTACGAATTCCATTGTCAGTTTTTCCTGTTTTTCCATTTCTGTCACCTGTGTACGGCAGGATTTCTTTTCCCGTACATGTCGTTTATAAATGCAGAGAGCGGCTTTTCGGCCGCCCTCCGGTTATCTGTCCTCTTCATAGAATGCCCGTCGGAATTTATCCCGCTCCATTAACGTTTTCCCGTTGAAGTTGAAATGGGCGGAATGCCCGAATCCGGTTCTCGGCTCGCCGCCGTACCTTTGCAGGGCCGTGTCTATGTCCCAGTCCGTGTCGCCGATGCCGAGGGATATGCCCTCGTGGTGAAACAGGTGGTATGCCAGGCGCAAGGCCGGAAATGTCTTGTGCTCACGGCGCAGGTAATCGAACGCCCTGATTGCGATGTCCCGGTTGGGGACTTTGACTGTCGTTGCCATATTCCGTTGTTTTTGTCAGTTGAACATATTGGTGTCTCTCCTGTTGTCCCTTGCGGCCAGGGTGCCGAAATGTATTTCCAGTATCCCGGGATTGAAACACAGCATGGAGTTGTAGTCCATGCGTTGCCATAGCGTGAAACAGTCCCCGGCGAATGACCATCTGAAATAGCCGGACAACGAGCCGAATCGTGGGTTGACATTCCTGTTTATCAAAAGCCGGTTCACGTCCACGATGTGCCTGGCCGCCAGGATGATGTTCAGTATTTCCACGAACGCCAGCTGCGAATACGGGTCCACCGGCATTACTGGGTTCTTGAAGTCGATTCTCATATCCGTTTGTTTTTAATTGTAATTGTCATCGAATATCTCATTCCGGTAACGGGGGATGTCCAGGTAATAGGATGATACCCCCGTGTAAACAAGCTCGTCTTCCGCCATGTCCGCCGGGTCGTCCTCAGGCGGGGCGGCGGCGTTCCCGTACAGGTCCAGATAGTGGGAGACCATCATGTACGGATCATCGGAAGTGATGTCATATCCGTAATGCCCGGTCCATGTGATGAAATGCTCCGTATCTTCACTGTCGAGCGCCCCAAGCGCGTCCCTGATGTCGAAGAAGTTCGGGCAGAGCCATTCCCGGTTAATCAACTGATCGGGTATGTCTTCCCATCCGAGATACCTGTATTCCGGATGGCGTTCCTTGGGAAACAGGTCGGAGCAGGCGCAGAGGAACTCGCCCATGTCGCTGAAATCCGACATCTGGAGCCAGTTGTCCTTTTCCTTCCTCATGTCTATGAGGTGTTGTGTCGTCACGGACACTTCTGAACGGTTCAAGTCCATAGTATGCTGTTTTTTTTCGTTATCAATGAATGGTTCATAACCGTGGATTTCATTCCACTGGCATCAGATGTCCGTGTCCCGGCTGTGCAGGGTTTTTCAGGAAAATACCGGAGCCTCCGGCGAGGATGATTTTCCTGAAAACCGCCTGCGGCCCGACCTTGCACGGCCGGAAAGGACACGGGCTACCTTTGCCGGTGGAATGGAATCTGCGGTTTTCTGCCATTGTTCCCATTTTGCTCACTCTTTTATGCGCTGGCTGCCCCAGCTGATGCGTATCTTTCCCTCGCTGTCCTGTGTGCGGACGAGCAGGCTGTCGATGACGGACATCGTGATGTCGAACTCATCGAATATTTCTGACTGTTCCTTGACTTCCCCCGTCTTGATGAACTCGTTCAGGCGTTCCTTGGCCAACACCAGCGCCATCAGGTTCTGCTCGACAGAGTCCTCGTAGGTGACGTAATGTACGTTCTTCATCTCCTTGGAGTCCAGGCGGATGAACCGGAAGTAGAACTGCTCCATCTTCGGTATGTTCCATTGCAGGGATTCCAGTATCACGTCGTTGCAGGTGGGGATGTTCACCGAACTGCTCAGGCTCTGCTGGGTGCATACGAGGATGCCGTTGATGGTCGAGTCGAATTCCGTCACGATGCCCTGGCGTTTCCTGAACGCCACGTCCCCCTTGACCGCGAACAGCGGCCTGTCGGGAAAATGCTCGCGGATGTAGCTTTCGTACAGGTCGAAGGCCGCCAGCGTGGTGCAGCCGATGGCCACCTTGCCGGGGATTCTCCTTACAAGTCGTTCTATGTACCGGGTCTTGCAGGGATACCCGTCGCCGTAATACCCCTCTATCAGGTGGGGCACCGAGCAGGCCTTGATGAGCAGCTTGATTTGCCTTATGAGCCTCAGTCCGGCGTCCTTCTTCGTGTCCCCCGTGCTGTTGTAGTACAGTTCGCAGATGCGGCAGAACTCCTCGATG
>JADILV010000082.1 GCA_017695115.1 Candidatus Cryptobacteroides avicola
ACACCGTCCTTGGTAACCTGAGGAGCACCGAACTTCTTGTCGATAACCACGTTACGGCCTTTAGGACCGAGAGTTACCTTAACCGCGTTTGCAAGAGCGTCGGCACCTTCCTTCATCTGGGCACGTGCCTCGACATTGAATTTTATATCTTTTGCCATAATATAGTCTCCCTGTTATAATTAAAGAATTGCAAAAATGTCTGACTGTTTCATGATGAGGTACTTCTTGTCGTCAACGGTCACCTCGGTACCGGCATATTTACCGTACAGGACCTCGTCCCCGACCTTGACCTCCATAGGCTCGTCCTTCTTTCCCGGGCCTACTGCCACAATGACACCCTGCTGTGGTTTCTCTTTAGCTGTATCAGGAATATAAAGTCCTGCAGCTGTCTTGGTCTCAGCCTCTTTAGGCTCTACCAGTACTCTGTCTGCCAATGGTTTGATCATAATAAGTATAATTTTAAAGATTAATCGTTTTTCCGTCCTCGGAGGAACCGGCTGCCATGCCGGACATCCCGTCTGGACGCCATCCCTTTGGACAAAACAAATGCCAGTCACTTTCGACTGACATTTTGTCACTTTCTTTTTAAAAACACAAACTGTTTTTAAATTTGCACCTGCCAATAATGCAGGAACAATGATAGGTATTTTCGATTCCGGGATAGGAGGTCTGTCAGTATTCAAGGAAGTGTACAGGATGCTTCCGGAAGAGAGCTACATATATTTTGCCGACAGCGCCCATTGTCCTTACGGGGAGAAAAGCAGGGAATATGTCATCGGCAGGGCCAGGGAAATCACGGAATTCCTTATAAAAGAAGGTGCGGATATCATAACGGTCGCCTGCAATACGGCAACTGCCGCTGCCATCGCGACCCTCAGGGAAGAGTATTCAGACCCTCTGAAACATGAAACCGCACAGCGCATTCTGGAAATCTCAGGCGGACGCCGCGATCATGTAAAGTTCATCGGAATGGAACCTGCAGTCAAACCGGCGGCGGAAATGACAAAGACCGGAATCATCGGCGTACTGGCCACGGCAGGCACTCTCAGCGGCATGAAATACAAAACAAGCAGGGAAACGTTCGCCAAAGGCATAAAAGTGGTGGAACATGTGGGAAGCGGATTTGTAGAGTTGGTCGAACGCGGGATTACAGACGGGACCGAAGCTGAATCTACAGTAGAAAAAAGCATCCGCCCTCTGCTGGATGCAGGGGCGGATGTCATTGTACTCGGGTGTACACACTATCCTTTCCTGATGGGGACTATCCGGAAAATCGCCGGACCTGATGTCATTGTCATAGACCCGGCTCCTGCCGTGGCAAGACACCTGATGGAAGTAATGTCCGGGGAAGGGCTTCTGCATGAACAGGAAGCGGACCCGGCAGGCAGGCAGGCCATAAAGGGAATCCCCGATGTCAGACTGTATTCTTCAGGCAATCCACGGATCCTGGAAGAGTCCTTCAATAAATTGATCAGAAAGTGAATTTTGTCATAAACTGGATACGGTGATTTGCTACCCAGTATCTCGTGGCACACCCTCCGTCAGGAAGTCTTGTGCCGGCTTTCATTACAGTACCGTCAGCTTCAAGCCCGTTTCCGAACTGAGCTGCAGTCACCTCATATTCAAGTCCGAGAGTGAATTTGCCTATATTATAGGCGATTGTAGGGACAAGGCGGAAAGCCTGGGCCATGTTTCTGTAATTCTGTCCGTCTTTCGTGAAGAAGTAGTAATAATCCTTATCAAGACCGACAAAATCCTTGGATGCTCCGAGGTTGGCTATATAACCGGCCATGAACATTCCCTGAAGTTTCTTTCCGAATGATACGGACAGCCATGATGAACTGCTGCGGGTGGCAGCATATTCCCAATGGCCGTCAGGGCAGGAATTTGAAGTGACGCCATAGCCGCCCACCTGATTCAGATAGTCGGCAGCCCCGCCATATATGGTCTTGGCCTTGACTGTCAATGTCTTGTATTTATACTGAAGATAGAGGAACGGAGAAAGGGCCGTCATCCTGTCGGAAACCTGGACAGTGACATTTTTATCCCCGATATTGATCGTACCCGTATTCCTCGGTTTAATGCTCAGAAGACTTACACCGGCCTTTGCAAGGAATCCTCCGGTCTTGTATGTAAGGCCCGCATATACTTCTGGCAGGATGCCGTATTTCATATAATTGGAAGTAGAGCCTTCAGGACCGTTGGATATATACTGCATCTGATAGATGAAGGCACCTGTAATAGTAAAATGCTTTCCGAGATTTGCATCCATAGTCACCTGCGGACTGCGGTTGAAAGCATTGAACGGAGCGCCGGTCGCAAGACTTATCACGTCAGGCTGGTCAGCGGCAATCGGATGCCATGCCTGTCCCATCAGCAGTGATACGGAAGCCGTGTTCCCGCCGCACATCGGAAGATCCTTCCATCCGAGTTTCATATAAGCCTGGCGAAGACGCAGCGTCGCAGTTCCTGTCGAACCGGAAAGGCCCGCATAAAAATCTGTCTCGACCTTTGCAGATATGTCCGTCTTTCCTATGCGGTACCCGTTCACATCCAGACCTACTCTCGAGGTGATGGCAAGGAAACGGAATGACGGCTGTGCATTGAGGTCATCCCCGAATTCGTTGAGATCCCTCTCGAATGGAAGATAATAGAAAAGGTTGCCGGTCCCGGAGGCGCTTTCACGTGAATCGAATGTAAAATAGTTCCTGATAAAGCCGTAAAGACTGAAATGGTTCTTGATCTCCTGTTTTACTGCGTCCCCTTTTTCTTTGGCGGATTCGGCAGCCGCACCGCTCACCTGCATCAGCGGCATAATAGCCAGCATCGCCATAGAATAAAAAATCTTCTTCATATAATTCAAGGTTTCAGTACAAATGTTAAAATATTATTAAACAGGGGCCAAAGGTAATATATTTAATGGTTATCAGCAAAAATACCCCTTGCAGATTTCTCCGCTCCGGACTTCGTCCTTCGGTCGAAATGACAAATAAGCGGCCGGTCGGAATGACAGGACGGGAGCCATCCTTATGGAAAAGGGCCGGAGCCCACAGCCCCGACCCCTCAAAGAATTGAGTATGTCCGATTTAAAATCCTATCAGGAACAGCATTGCATATCCCAGGACAAATCCGATGATACCGATAATCAGACCGACTTTGGTCATATCCTTGGTAGTGACAAGCCCTGTCGAATGCGCAAGGGCATTTGGCGGAGTACTGATAGGGAAAAGCATTGCCAGGGAAGTACAGAGTACGGCCCCGATAAGCAGGGTCTTCGAACCTCCCAGTGGATCAAGCGTTTCGCCCATGCCGACAGCCACAGCGCACAGGATAGGCACCAGAAGGCTGGCAGCAGCCGTATTCGATATGAAGTTCGACACGAAATACCCGAGAAAACCAGAAACCAGGATTACAATGATAGGGAGCCATTCACCGAACGGTATGGATGTCACCAGATGCTCTGCGAGTCCGGTATTCGTAAGAGCGAGACCGAGTGCGAAACCGCCGGCCACCATCCAGAGCACACTCCAGTTGATTTCCTTGAGGTCATCCTTTGTTATAATCCCCGTGACACAGAATACACCGACAGGAATCATGGCTACGACATTGGAATTAAGCTTGGTAAGGCTTTCCGACATCCACAGCAGAATCGTTATTGCAAATGTTATCCATACGACATAAGTCTGCCAGTTTTTCTCGCGACCGCCTTCTATCTTGAGCTCTATGGTCTTCTGCTTGAACGGATAAAGTTTCAGCAGGACGAGCCATGCAATGAAAAGCATTACAAGCACATATGGGATCATCCTCAATGACCAGTCTCCGAACCCTACATCAAGATGCAGGGAATCATTGAGATACTGGAAGGCGATAGCATTCGGCGGTGTACCGATAGGCGTACCGATTCCACCGAGGTTGGCGGCAATCGGGATAGCCAGTGCCAGTGCTATACGGCCCTTGCCGTCAGGCGGGAGGGTCTTCAGCACAGGGGCCAGGAAAGTCAGCATCATCGCAGCCGTGGCCGTATTGCTCATGAACATTGAAAATATTCCTATGACCATCAGGAAGCCGAGAAGGACAAACTCCGATTTCTTGCCGAAAGGCTTCAGCAGGACACGCGCCAGCTGGACATCCATCCCGACCTTCGTCGCCGCTATCGCAAGGATGAATCCGCCAAGGAACAGCATGATAACAGGGTCGGCGAATGTCGCAAGAATCGACTTGTAGCTTACGAAAGTACCCATTTCCGCAGGAATTCCCGATCCTTTCATGAACGAGAAACTGCTGTCGGAAATGGTCAGCAGCATTACCACGATTATAAGAACGGAAGTAGTCCACGTCGGGATGATTTCAAACATCCACATCAACGCTGCAAAAACAAAAATGGCTATGGTCCTCTGCTCGGTGACGGTAAGTCCGTCAATACCGAAGAATGAAGTAGGAACAAGCCATAAGAAAAGGGTGATTGCCAACACGATAGGAAGTGCTATCGTGAGTTTCCGGGAGAATTTTCTCTCTTTGGGAAGCTGCTGTGACATTATCAGTCTAGTGTTTTAATGAGTGGTTTAAAATTCGGGTATCAAATTTAGCAAGTTTTTGCTAACTGCAATATGTGTTTCAAAAAAAAATTCCGGCCGTCCCGAATTCGTTTTCAGAGACGACCGGAATAACATTATAGAGAAAGAGATTTTAGATAACCCCCTGCTCAAGCATTGCGCGAGCCACTTTCATGAAGCCTGAAACGTTGGCTCCTTTTACATAGTTGATATATCCGTCAGGTTCCTGGCCATGCTCAACGCAGGCATGGTGGATATTTGCCATGATTTCATGGAGTTTCCTGTCGACTTCCTCCGCACTCCAGCTGATATGCATCGCATTCTGGGTCATTTCGAGTCCGGAAGTGGCGACTCCGCCGGCATTTACGGCCTTGCCCGGAGCGAACATTATCCTTGCCTTCTGGAATGCCTCGATAGCCTCTGGAGTACATCCCATATTGGAAACCTCTGCACAGCACCATGTACCGTTTTTGATAAGTTCTTCTGCATCAGCGCCTGTAAGCTCGTTCTGGAATGCGCAAGGCATCGCGATGTCACATTTTATGCTCCAGGCTTTCTTGCCAGGGTAGAATGTAGCGGAAGGGAATTTCTCCGCAAACGGAGCGACGACATCATTGTTCGATGCGCGGAGTTCCAGCATATATGCAATCTTCTCGTCGTTCATGCCTTCCGGATCATAGATGGCCCCGTCAGGACCTGAAATGGCAATGACCTTGGCCCCGAGCTGTGTCGCCTTGGTAGCCGCTCCCCATGCCACATTGCCGAAACCTGAAATGGCGACGGTCTTGTCCTTTATGTCCTTGCCCTGGAGATGGAGCATGTGCTGGACGAAATAGACAGCACCGAAACCTGTGGCTTCCGGACGGATAAGGGAACCTCCCCATGTCATACCTTTCCCGGTAAGTACGCCTGTATGCTCACGTGCAAGTTTCTTGTACATTCCATACAGGAAACCGATCTCGCGTCCGCCGACTCCGATATCGCCTGCAGGGACATCCGTATCAGGACCTATGTTTCTCCAGAGTTCAAGCATGAAAGCCTGGCAGAAACGCATGATCTCTGCATCCGACTTGCCCTTAGGGTTGAAGTCAGAACCTCCTTTGCCGCCCCCCATAGGAAGGGTCGTAAGCGCATTCTTGAATGTCTGTTCGAATCCGAGGAATTTCAGGATGGAAAGGTTTACTGAAGGATGGAAACGGAGGCCGCCCTTGTACGGACCGATGGCGTTGTTGAACTGCACGCGGTATCCGGTGTTGGTCTGGATCTCTCCGTTGTCATCGACCCATGTCACCTTGAATGTGAATATCCTGTCAGGCTCGACGATACGCTCGACGATCCTGGCAGCCTCGAATTCAGGGTGTCTGTTATATTCTTCCTCGACTGTCTCCAACACTTCACGCACGGCCTGAAGGTACTCTTTCTCGTTTCCGTACTTGGCCTGGAGACGGGCCATAATCTCATTGGTATTCATAATTTATTGGTTATTAAAAGTTCATTTTTATCACATCAAAAAAACTCCGGGCTATGCCCTGAATAATCTTCATTCCGGTAAATCCATATAATAAGGTGAGTTCAAGGCGTGCGATGCACGAGGACCGGAGCATACTAAAAGTATGTGAGGATTTACACCTCCCAGGTGGAACCGCTGCGCAAAAGGTCATCCACACAATGTATATGCGATTTCTCTGTCACCTGCTCAGCCTGCATGCGGACACCGCCATCGTATGTCACATCGGACACATCACGGATAACCCCAAGAGCCACAGGATATTCCGGATATTTCATATCTGCGAGCATCATGTGGATACCGATATTGTCGGAATGGGAGTCATGAGTCAGGATATCATCCTCTGTGATTCCTTTTTCACCGATAGTCACGACTTTAAGACGGAGTCCGTCAAGGACGAGGCCCTTGTCACGGTTCTTGCCGAATATCATTTTCTCACCGTGTCTGAGGACAATGGTCCTGTCGGCCCGGTATTCCTTATCCGATATTGCAGAATGGGCGCCGTCATTGAATATCACGCAGTTGGTCAGCATCTCCATGACAGATGTACCGTTATGCGTAGCTGCCGCCACCATTATCTCCTCATTCAGCTTGAGTTCGCAGTCCAGTCCGCGGGCAAAGAAGGTCCCTTTGGCTCCGAGGACAAGGCTGCCCGGATTGAAAGGATGCTCTACCGTACCGTACGGGGATGTCTTGGTGATGGCCCCGAACTTTGAGGTAGGAGAATACTGCCCTTTGGTAAGGCCGTATATCTGGTTGTTGAACAGGATAATGTTGATATCCACGTTCCTGCGTATGGCATGGATGAAATGGTTTCCACCTATGGCAAGCGCATCCCCGTCACCGCAGGCCTGCCAGACGGTAAGGCCGGGGTTTGCCACCTTGATTCCTGTGGAAATGGCGGTAGCCCTGCCGTGAATGCTGTGGAAGCCATACGTATTCATATAGTAAGGAAGCCTGGAAGAGCAGCCGATACCGGACACCACCACGTAACGCTCTTTCTCGTAGCCCAGGGCCTCCGCCACTTTCGGCATGGCTCTCTGCAGGGCCGCAAGTACGGCATGGTCTCCGCAGCCCGGACACCATCTCACTTCCTGGTCGCTTTTGAAATCCTGGAATGTATATCTGGTCATAACTTTTTATTTTTAATGCAGAACCTCCGCTCGGGACGACACCGGTCTACAATGCGAAGTTTATGGCGGAGACAAGTTCCTGAACGAGGAACGGCTGTCCCTGCACTTTGTTGTACTGCAAGTATTTATGTTTAGGGAGAAGATTCCTGAGATAGCCTGCGAAATGTCCGCTGTTAAGCTCGCAGACAAGTATCTTTTCAAACTTTCCGAACACTTCTTCCGTATTGCACGGAAGCGGGTTTATGAAATCGAAATGCGCATAGCTTACATCCTTACCTGAAGCACGGACCTGGGATACTGCCGACAGCAGATGACCGTATGTACCGCCCCAGCCTACCACAAGAAGTTTCCCCGAAGCCGGTCCGTTGACTTTAAGTTCCGGGATATAATCCGCAAGCCTGGCCACTTTCTCGGCCCGTTCGCGTACCATGGTCGCATGGTTCACCGGATCGGAAGAAAGCACGCCCTGATGGTTCTTCTCCAGTCCGCCGACCCTGTGCTCGAATCCCTGCTGTCCCGGAAGCGCCCATTTGCGTGCCATCGTCCGGGGATCCCTCTCGAACGGGAAGAACGGTCCGGTAAGCTTTTCAGCGAATGGAGGCTTTATTTCAGGATAATCCGACATCGACGGAATCAGCCACGGCTCCGAACCGTTTCCGAGAAATCCTTCCGACAGGAGAATTACAGGCATCATGTGTTCCAGAGCAAGTTTTGAGGCCATGAATGCAGCATCAAAACAATGCGCCGGAGAATGTGCGGCCATAACGGCTATAGGGCATTCTCCATTGCGTCCGTACAGCGCCTGGTTAAGGTCTGTCTGCTCGGTTTTGGTAGGTATTCCCGTAGAAGGGCCTGCCCTCTGTACATCCACCACGACCAGAGGAAGTTCCGTCATCACGGCAAGCCCCAAAGCCTCGGATTTCAGGGAAAGCCCGGGACCTGAAGTCGTAGTTACCGCAAGGTCTCCAGCAAAAGCGGCTCCTATGGCGGTACATATACCCGCTATTTCGTCTTCTGCCTGCAAAGTAGTGGCATGCAGACTCTTGTGCAGGGCAAGTTCTTCAAGGATGGCCGTAGCAGGGGTAATCGGATAAGAGCCGCAGAAAAGTGGTCTTCCCGATTTTTCCGCAGCGGCCAGAAGTCCCCAGGCTATAGCCTGGTTTCCGGTTATATTTCTGTAGAGACCTTTCTTCTTGTGCGCAGGCTCCACGACGTATGTGTTGGGAATGGCCTGGATGTTCGCAGCATAATTGTATCCGTCACTGACCACTTTCTCGTTGGGGGCGATCAGTTCCGGATGTTTCTTCCTGAATTTCTTTTCAAGATAGCCGTGTATGTATTCTACAGGACGGCTGTAGATGAAACAGGCCATGCCGAGGGCGAACATGTTCTTGCATTTGTGGACAGTCTTGATATCCAGGCCGCTGTCCTTAAGACTCTCTTCCGTCAATGCCGTGATATCCGCAGCGATAATGGTCCTGTCCCCTATATTCAGTTCCTCGACCGGATCCCCTGTAAAGCCGGCTTTCTTCAGACCTGTCTCGTCAAAAGTACCAGCATCCAGAATCACCATCGCGGTTCTCTTGAGCCATCTGGCGTTGGACTTGAGAGCCGCCGGGTTCATGGCGACTAAAAGGTCGCAGTAGTCTCCAGGAGTGTTGACATCCTCGCTTCCTATGTGGACCTGGAAGCCGGAAACCCCCGAAATAGTACCGTGGGGAGCCCTGATTTCAGCCGGAAAATCCGGAAATGTGGAAAGCGCATTCCCGTAAATCGCTGACATATCAGCAAAAAGAGATCCGGTGAGCTGCATGCCGTCTCCCGAATCTCCTGCAAATCTGATCACAACATCCGTAGTATCTATTACTTTGTGTTGCATGGTCGATTAAAATCTATAATCAAATATTGGTTAAAAGCACACAAATGTAAATAATTTTTCGCGATGTTGTTTGATATTGTCAATAAAAAATCCACAAATCCGTCACTCTCCGGCGACATTCCGGATTCCTCCGGAGCAGAGTGCTCCTTATGCATAGCTGTGCAGCCCGCCGAGGAAGAAATTCACTCCGAAATATGTTATGACAACGCACAGGAAAGCAAAGAGGCAGAACCAGTGGAAGAACACCGGGGAGCGAAATGCTTTCAGAGAACCTCCATGAAGGGCGAATGCATAGACCAGAAGAGTGATCAGCGCCCACACTTCCTTAGGGTCCCAAGCCCAGTAGCGGCCCCATGAGACATTGGCCCAGACGGCACCGAGGAAAGTGCCGGCGGCAAGGAAGAAGACGGCAGGGTACAGCACCACACGGGACAGGGCACAGCCGGACAAGGATGTTTCTCCCGAGCTGTAATGACGCACAAGCGCAAGCAGGCTGTTCAGCATGACAAGACCGAGAAGTGTATATGATATCATCATGCACATCACATGCACTGAAAGCAGCGGGGATGACAGGACCGGCATCATATGCGTAATCTGCGGGTCTGACTCCCCGAAGGACGCCACCAGGAGGGCGAATCCGGCAAGCAGGAAACCGAACGGCCGGACAAGTGGGAACCTCTTCCCCATAAAGACGGTGAGCATCATCGTGTTCCAGGCGAGAAGCACCATAGTTTCAAATCCGTTGGACATCGGAATATGTCCCGAAATATACCAGCGCAGGATGAAAACGGCGGTAAGATAGACGGACAGCACTACCGACAGGATAAAGGCGATGGCATTTACCGCATCCTCCCCTTTCTTCCGCACCTGGGAAAGACGGCAGTCCTGCCGGCGGAAACAGGCAATGACAAACAGGAACAGACCCGCCACAAGACACAGCATGGAAGCAGCTTTCGGACGTTCCAGAGCATTATATATCCGCTCCGCCGCAATACGGGCATCGTCCGGGAGTACGCCATCTGCCGTTTTCCTCTGGTATTCACGAATCTTGCCGAAGATCTCGGCGGCCGCGGAAAAATCCTTCTTCATTATGGATTCTCCGGCAAGGGACATTACCTTGCGCACGAAAATCCACTGGTCCTCATCCATCTCATACGGAAGATTGTCCACAGAAGAATACCATGTCACCTTGCCGTCCCTGTCCTCATAAGGGAAGATTTTAAGCAGACGGGCGGAACATACCAGCATGATGGCCTCTTCTCTGTCACGGGCTTTCATCCGGGCTTTCTCACTGCCTCCGGTATCCTGTACTGCAGTATCCTGCCAGCTGTTATGAAAGAATATCCAGCCTGTCAGCACCTGCTCGGCAGAAAGTCCCCTGTAGGAGGATCTGCCGTAAAGTTTCATGGTAAAATCCCGTGCCAGGGTCTGCATCGGACAGATTCTGTCGTTGTAATAGACATACATGCGGCCGTATTCCCTGGCAGTCTCTTCCGGAAGATGTTTTGGAAGCTCTTTTCCTGACACAGCCCCGGCAGACCCGTCTGAAGCTGCCGCACCTGCTGAAAAAGCCGGTAGGAGGAAAGCTGCCGCCAGAATGGCAGCCTTCCCCGACAGCTGCCTCAGAGCCGTTCTGAACCCGCTGTCACGCTGGAAAAAGAACCCGGCCATGCACAATAGCAGAAGAACATATCCCGCATATGTCACCGCCACTCCTGCAGGATCATGGCTTACCGACAAGGTAGACCCCATACCGTCATCATCATATGATGCCTGATAGAACCTGTAGCCCATATACCTGAAAATCCTGTTCATGGCAACGGCAGCCTCCAAGTCCCCGTCCTGCGACACGACTCCTATCGTACTGACATAGTCACTCGGAGCTCCCGATCCGTGATAATATTCAATCCTGAAATCCTTCAGCTCCACTGAAAAAGGCAAGGCCGACACAGTACCGTCATCCAGACTGTATTCCCGTACAGGGCCATCACCTTCCCTGAGGTGAAGAATGCCCTGCTCTCCAGTCACATGCGACACTAAAGCCCCTGCCAATATCAGGATGAACGCCAGATGGATACCTATAACGGAGAACGGAATCCTCTTCCGGCTCCTGCCCTTTATAATCCTGAAATACAGATAAACCGCTCCCGACAAAGCAGCTGCTGCCCAAAGGGCGAGAAACACAGGGGAATGGTATCCCCATTTCATGACGGCATCGGTCCCGTAGAACTTCTCCAGGACCGATGCAACGGACATATACACAATCAGAAGGGCTACTGCCCCGAATGACAAGTATTTACAGATTTTCTGCATAATATGCCACTATATGGCATTAATAAATTTCACAACAGCGTCACGCTCTTCTTTGTCCAGCCCGCGGAAAGCCTCCACTGACTTTCTCGCATCGCTGTCCTGAGCCCCGTGCCACATGATAGCCTCTATGACATTCCTTGCACGGCAGTCATGAAGACGGTCCTGATGCCCGGAACAGATCAGGGAAAGTCCGCGGCCCCACAGAGGGGTAGTACGGCACCATCCGCCCCTGATATCATTGACCATCTTCAGCTGATGCTGGACAAGATCAGTATATGGCCAGATCGTCTGATGAGGATATTTAGGCAGACGGGCATCCCCACGGTTGAAATAGTTGTTCGGGTCATTGAGTTCGTCATCACCGGTCTTCCATGACGGTCTGTGGCATACTGCACATCCGATCTCCCTGAAAAGCTTCCTTCCGAGCTGCACCTGCTCATCATCCAGATCCCTCGCGGCAGGAACAGCCAGTCCCCTGTGCCAGATCATGAAATCCACATAGTCTTCATCGTTCATCTCCGCATCGACTACAGGCACAGTCTTGCCGTACTCGTCGGTATATTCTCCCATGAGGTAGTTGTATATATCCTTCTCGACTCCCGCATCCGTCTTATACTCAGGGAAATAATCATAGAATGCCGCCTGCACGTCAGGATCCTGTGAAGCTTTTGTCGCATATGCGACAGTCATATAATGGTAACGGCGGTCGGAGCGGGTGACATTGGTGATATTCCAGATTGCATTGGCTCCCGGTCCGTCCTGGACGGCTCCGCGGCTGAGGGCATATGTGTAGCGGAAAGGATGCTTCTCCCCGTTTCCCTGCTTGGTGTTGGAATACTGGCTCTGCCACTGTCCGCCTGCATAAATCGCAGGGTTGAGAGGTATGCCCATAGCCTCTTCCTTACGGTACTGCACCAGCAAGGAGTCATCAGGGATGGCATCTATAAGTCCTGACCCGTATATGCCTATAGTGGACTCGAGCCGGATACCCACCTCGGATGCATCGAGAGGGCCGTTCTTTGACAGCACCGGTACATAATAGGCATCAGCAGGAATCGTAACCTCCGGATATATCAGAGAATACGTCTCGCCGTCCTCGAACTTGTTCCCCCACTCGTCCACGTATTCTTTCCACTCTATAGAGATTTTCGTTTCATCGAGAGGAGCCTTGAATGGGGCTACGGCCTGGGTCTGCGGCATTCCAGTAAGGGAAGTCAGATAACTGTTGTCCTTAGGATCATAGAGCACCAGAAGATATCCGTTCCCATAGTCGTTCCAGCGGTAGCGTTCCATCCTCTTCCCGTGTCCGTACCCCGGATGGCAGTCCAGACATGAAGACCTGAGATACAGAGGCCCGAGACCGTCAAAAGGTGCCGTATTCTCGGTAAAGGACCTTTCAAAGAAATATTCCCCCTGCTTGAAGTCATACTCCATGCCGGCGAGTTCGACTGCCGGGGTAGGATCCTCGAAAGCGGAAGCCGAGCGGTTGAATGTGGTACCGAGCTCCCCTCCGGCATAAGTCTCGATCTCGATCCATGATTCCTGTTCGTCCGGCAGGTCAGGAGTAGCTCCGCCCCTGTCATCACATGAATACAATGCAGCCACCAGCGCGGCTCCTGTACATATTGCAATAATCTTTTTCATATTACGACCTTTATGCATTTATGAGGGCTACCGGAGGAAATGTCCGGCTGCCCTCATCTGTATCAATATCTATTGTCTATTCAGTGAATCTGCCTTTTGCTTCAATAAGGACCTCGTTCAATGCGGATATAGCTTCGATAGCCTCTCCGACAGAAGCATCCTGTCTGTTATTCACAAACGGCTTCACCATCCCGGTACCGTCCCCGTTAATCTCGGCAAGAGCCTTGTCGATTGCGGCTGTCATGCGGGCATCGAAATCCGGGTCTGTCTCCTGGAACCATGCATGGAGCGAATTCGTCCGGTCATAACTGTCCGCAGAAGCCCCCATGGATTCAGCATCGAGACCACCGTAGTAGACATTCTTGATGCTCACCATGTTGTCATAGAAATCCTGGATAGACTTGTGGCTGTACGGAGACTCGATATAGGCAATATCCTCTTCTGTAGTCCCGTTATACGGACGTCCGATCTTCTGGGTTGCAACTTCGTCCGCAATAGTGATACAGCCGTCACAGATGGCCTGCATCACAAGGGACTGGCTCGCATAGCTGCTTCCGGCATTGCCGGCCTTGAGCATATCCTCTCCGTAATAATTGCCGCTTCCTTCGATAACAAGATTCAGCTCAAGGTCATTGGCTACATAGTCATATAATTTGTAGCTTTCGTTTCCTGACCATGAGATATAGAGTTCGGCGCAACGGTTCCTGAGGTCGCCAGCAACAGCTATTGCATAGGTGAGTTCGGTATCGGTGATATCAGTGTATGTCCTGTTGTCCCCGTTCCGGAAAAGGATGAATTCTATACCATGGAAACCGAGAAGCGCATTCCCGAGCTGGTCACCGGCATAAGCGTCACCGCCTTCTCCTGCAAGAGAGGATATTATAGTCTCGCTGGCGAGAAGTCTCTCGAGAGCTGTCTGGTCAAGAGGCCATGAATCTATATGCGGGTCAATACCGAAAGCGGTTGCCGCCCCGAACAGGAAAGCCTCGCTCTTTTCCCAATATGCACGTGAAGTAAGGAACACCTCACAGGCGGCATCCAGGGCCTGCTGGGACTTGTTTCCTGCGAAAGCCTCCAGGCGGTCAACGAGCTCGGCAGTGTCATCTGCCAGATATTTGTAAGTAGGGATGACAGTTTCATTGACAAATGTCTCTGCGATTGCCGCATAGCGGTCATCATTCGCATCCAGATCGGGAGTGGTCCCGGTCTCGTTGCAGGCAGCAAGGCCGGTAAGAGCCAGGACTGCACCGGAAAAATAAACCAATTTTTTCATTGTGTATTGTTTTAATTGTTTAGTGTCTGAAGAAACCCGACCAGGCGACCCCGAGAGAAAGGGACGGCTCAGGATTGAATACGTTCTCTTTTGCAAAACGATAAGAATATTCTGCTTTTATTACGATTTCGTCTATAGGGAAATAGTTGATTCCCATAGCAATACGTTGTTTCTCCGTCCAGCGGTACTCAGTCGCGCCTGTATATGGGATATAGGAGTTGTAATACTCATACCTGCCGAACACATAGAACTTCTGGTCCTTCAGCCGCGGAGAAAGCCCGAAGAAATTGTACCCGGCCTCCACTCCTGCAGCCAGTGCGGCTTCCCCCACCGGGGTATGCGGATACGGAGAGCTCGTGCCCGACATCTGGTTCTTGTTCTGTCTGGTGATATAGGCCGCATCGGAAAGATGTCCGTAATCGAAACTTCCGCGGGCTATGACATTATGGTCATTGTACTCAAAATCGAAGGCCCCTATCATGACCGTACCTTTGACTCCGGCATAGAGCGAGGAGAAGGATTTCTCGATATCATTGTTGAAACTGTTGCCGATATATCCGCTCAGACCCATTCTCAGACCTTTTACCGAATAGTTGTCCACACGGAATGCGCCGGCGATACGGTTGGCGGCCTTGAATTCATATGGAGAAGCGGAACCGTCATGCACCCAGCCGTCGTTGGTGAAATATGACGAATTGAGACCTGCCACCGCAAGGACCTCATATCTCCAGTCCCCGGCCTTTCCCCAGATGCTGAGTCCCGTCTCATGCCAGGTACACGGCATGATGGTGTTCTCCCCTTCCGGACGGTAAACCGTAAAAAACTGTGTCGGCAGATGATAGCTGTTGGTCAGTCCGACAGGGACGACAATGTGGCCTGCCTTAAGGTTCAGCTGCGGGAAAAACGTCTTCTGTATCCAGAACTGCTCCAGCGCCACTTCACCGCCTCTTTCTATCTCTTTCTCGAACTCGCCTCCTTCTTCTGCCTCCTTTTCTACAGCCGACTCTGTTCCCCCATGCTCGAACTCTATCTCCATTCCCAGCTGCCATCCCTTGCCGAAGTCATATCCGAGCATGACTACCACATGGGGAAGGTCGAAACGCCCGTGTCCCTTCGTATCCTTATATTCACCGGGGTACATATAACGGTGGACATTGTCACTATACATATTATAGGTATAGACAGCTTCTCCGTAACCGCCTATGGACAGGCGGTTAAAAAAGCCTTTGCCAGGTTTCCTGTCTTTGGATTTACTGCTGTCCGGTTCCGCACCGGCAGCGCCGTTCCCGGATGATTCAGAAGTGGCCCCTGTCACTGCATCAGGGCTGGAAGTTTCAGATTCGGTCTGTGCAAACGTCTGTGGATTAGTCGATAAGGCTAAGAAGGCGATTGCAGAAAGAATAAGTTTGGATTTCATCTTTTGCATCTTCTTTTTTCGGGTGCAAAAGTACAGCGACATGAAAAGTGCGGCAATCCCAAAAAATAGGTATTACCGCACATGAGATAATTATTGTTAGGGAAAATCAGCGTTCCCCGTCAGAATTCCTTACCTTGATTTCCGTCACCCGATACGGATGGCGTACAGCCTCATGCGCAGAGCGCCGGCACACCTCCGTATAGTCAGGGGCAAGCCCCTGCGGGGCATAGGCGTTTTCAAGCACATTGCCGAAAATCTTCTCATACCATGTACATGCGGCCGTATAGCGTCCCCACAGCAAATCCAGATGGTATCCGTCCCTGTTCATCCTGTCGCCGATGAATGATGTCCGCGCATTCTGTATAGCCGTTCCTGAAGGGATGATGACCTTTATCCCCACAAGTCTTGCCGCTTTCCTGTTCGCCTTCACGACAGCCCTGTACATCTTCATCTGGTCCCGGTCATAGTTCGCAAACCCGGCATGATCTGAATCGCAGGCATACGCCCATGTCTGGTGAAGCATGAAGCAGGCATCCTCAGGGACCCTTGCCCTGACATAGCCGTAAAGTTCAGGCAGCCACGTCCGGTATGTCTCATACAGGCCGGAAAGCGGACTTGCCTGCTGCAGGCTCACATAATCCCACTGCTCGTCAGCGACAATCTCGGCAAGAGTCACGTCCTTGTATTCCCTGCGGACACCGTCGGCACCGATTTTCCTGTATGCATAGTCAGGCTTGTCCTCGCGGGAATTGACCACATGCCTTTCCAGAGAACAGCCGCCTATGAATGCGTTGCCGATGATGACCGTAATGCCGTAAGCCTCCGCCAGTTCAAAAAGATTCTGCTCAATGGCGTCATGGGAGAAACTGTTGCCGACTGCAAGGATGCGGACGGTATCTGCAGGAGACTTCGCCAGCGCACACAGAGACAGAAGCAAAGAAACGACGGCGACAGAAAATTTTCTCATATCCACTACATTTATAGATTCCCTGTATATCCCTGTCATCCGTCAGTTGGCCACCTCGCACAGGAATTTCAGCCGGACAAGCCGGACCTCGAACTCTTCATACCCGCTGCCCAGCTCTTTCATGGCATCCCCGATGGAATCCGACTCGGCTTCTTCCATGAAATAGTCGTATATGTCGGAAACGGTGTCATCATCAAGATTCTGGTCTATATAATAGTCAAGGCTGAGTTTCGTACCGGAATAGACTATAGCCTCAAGCTCGTCCAGAAGTTCGTCCATATCCATTCCCTTGGCTTCGGCGATATCGTCCAACGGCAGTTTGCGGTCGACGCTCTGGATTATGAACACCTTGTTCGCAGACTTGTTGACTATGGACTTGACTACAAAATCGTCCGGTCGGGAAATTTCGTTCTCTTCGACATATCTGCCTATCAGTTTCAGGAACTCCGCACCGTATTTTCTGGCCTTGCCCTCGCCTACTCCCTGACAATTCTTCAGTTCCTCCTCCGTCTCCGGATACATGATCGACATGTCCTCCAGGGACGTATCCGAGAAAATCACCCACGGCTGGAGGTGCAGCCTGCGGGAAAGGTCGTGCCTGAGATCCTTGAGCATGGACAGAAGGACAGCATCCCCGCCGCCTCCGCCCTTTACGGCAGACACGGCATCATCGTCATCGTCCTCTCCCTCAACGAAGTCCCTTTCACCCGTAAGCATCAGTTCATGAGGATGCTCATAGAACTCCTGCCCTTTCGCAGTCACGGAAATAAGCCCGTAGGACTCTATCTCCTTGTCCAGCAGGTGAAGTATAAGCCCCTGATGGATTACGGCACACCAGAAGCGTGTAGTATGGTCTTTTCCGGCTCCGAAAAGTTCCAGGCTGTCATGCCTGTATGATTTGATAAGCGAATTGGATTCTCCTGCAAGAATGTTTGCCAGATGTTCTATCTTGAAATGCTCCGGCATGGACCGGACAAGCTCTATTACCAGGCACATGTCTTCCTGGCCGTCAAACGTGGTCTTAGGATGGAGACAGTTGTCGCATGCCCCGCAGTTGTCTTTCGTATAATCCTCTCCGAAGTAGTTGAGCAGCAGCTTCCTGCGGCACTGGTTCGACTCGGCGTAGGCCACTACTTCCAGAAGAAGCTGCTTTCCTATTTCCTGTTCGGCTACAGGCTTTCCCTGCATGAACTTCTCCAGTTTCTGTATATCCTTGTATCTGTAGAAAGCGATGCAGACCCCTTCCTTTCCGTCCCGGCCCGCCCGGCCTGTCTCCTGATAATAGCCTTCGATACTCTTGGGGATATCATAATGTATGACGAACCTCACGTCAGGCTTGTCGATACCCATGCCGAAAGCGATCGTGGCGACAATGACGTCTATTTCCTCCATCAGGAACCTGTCCTGGTTTTCGGCCCTTGTCCTGGCATCCAGTCCGGCATGGTACGGAAGTGCCTTTATACCATTTATATTAAGCAGTTCGGCAAGTTCTTCCACCTTTTTCCGGCTCAGGCAGTAGATGATCCCCGATTTTCCCGGATTCTGCTTTATGAACTTTATTATCTCCCGTTTCGGGTCCGACTTGTCCCTGATCTCATAATAAAGGTTCGGCCTGTTGAAGGAGGACTTGAACACCCTGGCGTCCAGAAGCCCCAGGTTCTTCTGGATATCACTCTGGACCTTAGGCGTCGCGGTGGCTGTCAGCGCTATGACAGGTGCCGTTCCGATTTCCTCCATTATGGATTTTATCCGCCTGTACTCCGGTCTGAAATCATGCCCCCACTCAGAAATGCAGTGGGCCTCATCCACGGCATAGAAAGATATCTTTATCTCCTTGAGAAGTGCGATGTTCTCGGGCTTTGTAAGGGATTCCGGGGCCACATAAAGCAGTTTTGTCGCTCCGGACACCAAGTCATCCTTGACCTCGGCGAGCTGGGCCCGCGACAGGGAGGAATTCAGGAAATGGGCTATGCCCTCGTTGCCCGACACGAATCCCCTTATGGCATCTACCTGATTCTTCATCAGGGCAATAAGAGGGGAAATGACTATGGCCGTACCTTCCATGACCAAGGCAGGAAGCTGGTAGCACAGAGACTTCCCTCCCCCGGTAGGCATTATCACAAAGGAACTGCCACCCGATACCAGATGCCTTATTATCTTCTCCTGATCCCCTTTGAATGAATCAAAACCGAAAAATTCTTTCAGCTTCGAACGAAGCGTAGATGAATCGATATCCATATAAAATTCTTTAGCCCTTACTAAGGTATAACAATATTCTGATGTAAGCAAATAATTTATTTTTATTGATTGGCATTACTTTCCGTAACTTTATTGTACCTTTGTCCTTTAGATTTTAATCCAATTACCAGATTTTCAACAAATCCGGACAATACAGACTCTTCAATGGCCCTTAAAACAAATGCTCCGGCAGCGTCCCGTCCTGCCGAAAAACTTTCAAGCCACCGCAACAGGGAAATCCTCCACATCTTCAACACGTTTTTCCACAACGAATCCACAGGCGGCATACTGCTGCTCGTGTGCGCGGTAATCGCAGTGACCCTGGCCAGCATCCCGGGCGGGGAATGGTTCGACAGGATGTGGGAGACCCGCGCAGGCATAAGCATCGGGAAATTTTCCATCGACATGTCATTGAGATACTGGGTCAATGACGCGCTGATGGCCATATTCTTCTTTGTCGTCGGCCTGGAAATCAAGAGGGAAATGCTCGTAGGACAGTTGTCCTCGATAAAAAGGTCTGCGCTTCCGATAGTAGCGGCCTTGGGCGGCATGCTGGTACCGGCGGGGATATACTGGGCGTGCAATGCCGGAAATCCCGAAAGCATCACCGGCTGGGGCATTCCTATGGCCACGGACATAGCATTCGCCATCGGAATACTTTCCCTGCTCGGAAACAGGGTCCCTCCGAGTCTTAAAGTGTTCCTGACCGCTTTGGCCATCGTAGATGACATCGGAGCGATAATAGTGCTTGCCGTATTCTACCCGACTCATGCCCTGCATCTGGAATACATAGCGGCCGCAGGTATGATACTTGCCGTCCTGGCCGGCTTCAATTTCCTCAAGGTCAAGAACAAATACCTTTACATTATCCCAGGCATCGCGATGTGGTACTTCACATATCTGTCCGGGATACATGCCACCATAGCCGGTGTGCTTCTGGCCATGGTCATACCGTCCAAAGGAAGTATCAATGAAGTACGGTTCCAGAGCAGGATAAGCCTGCTGCTCGAGAAATTCAAGCTCACGAGCAACCGTCAGATGAATGTCCTCACAAGCCCGGAGCAGCAGCATATCATCCACAGCATGAGCACTGAAATCAAAAGCGTCGATCCGTTGCTGCACAGGCTGGAAAGCAAGCTGCATCCGATCGTGACATTCATCATAATGCCGCTGTTCGCCCTGGCAAACGCCGGCGTAGCCCTGGATTTCAGCAGCATATCTTCAGGAGGCCTGTCTCCGGTATCCCTGGGGATTTTCCTCGGACTGCTTGTCGGCAAGCCGGCGGGAATCTTCCTTTTCAGCTTCATAAGCATAAAAATGAGGCTTGCCGCCAGGCCTACAGGTGTGACATGGAAGCAGATGGCTTCTATCGGCATGCTGGGAGGCATCGGCTTCACAATGTCCATCTTCATCAACAACCTGGCATTCTCTTCCCCTGAGCTTGTAGACATCGGAAAGATCAGCATTCTGATCACATCTGCAAGCGCCGCCGTCCTCGGCCTTACGGCCATGAGCCTTTCCTGCAAGGGCAAAGCGCCTGAGCTGACGGCCGCAGAAATCCTCCCGGAAGAGACCAACAGGATTAAAACGGACAAATAATATACATCATATAATATTTTTAAGTATCTTTGTACGATTTGTCCCGCCTGCCAGGCGGGACAAATTCGGGTAAAAAAGACTACAATATCAAAACAATACAGACAATGAAAACAATCAAAATCATCGCAGCCGCTGCCGCAGCCGTAGCCATGACGGCAGCCTGCAACTCTGGCAGCACACCGAAAGCAGATGTAGATGTGCAGCTTCCTTCAAAAGCCACTACCGATTCAGTGAGCTACCTTGTCGGTGTAAACTTCGGATACTTCATCAAGTACAACAACTTCGGAGAAGATCTGAACTTCGCACAGATCAAGAAAGGAATGATGGACTTCATCAAAGCTGAAGGCGACATGAACAGCCCTGAATTCAATGCCCAGCTCGATGTGAACCCTGAGCTTATGAACGTCCTGTTCAACAAGTACATCAGCGCAAGGAACGAGTACACCGCTGCCGTAAACAAGAAGATCGGCGAGGAATTCCTCAGCGAGAACGGAAAGAAAGTAGGCGTAGAAGTTACTGAAAGCGGTCTCCAGTACAAGATTATCGAAGCCGGAAACGATGTAAAGGCAGGTCCTAAGGATACCGTATATGTTCACTATACCGGTACTCTTATCGACGGTACCGAGTTCGATGCCAGCGACAAGACCAAAGAGCCTGTAAAGATGATGCTCAACCGCGTTATCAAGGGCTGGACCGAGGGTCTGCAGCTCGTGGGTGAAGGCGGAAAAATCCAGCTTTTCATTCCTGACTCTCTCGCATACGGTGCACGCAACATGGGCAAGATCGGTCCTAATTCCACCCTTATCTTCGACATCGATGTCGTAAAGGTAGGCAAAGCTCCGGTAGAGGAAGAAGTAGTCGACAAGAAATAAGACGAAAACCTTATACAAAAATAAAGTCCATCCAAGCAAGGATGGACTTTATTTTTGTATGTGAAGTCTTACCTAAGCCCTCTGGCACGGAGCAGGGCATCAGGATCAGGATCTGCACCACGGAACCGGCGGTAAAGTACCATAGGCTCCTCACTGCCGCCCTTTTCAAGGATGTTCTCACGGAAAGAACGGGCTGTAGCGCTGTCAAACTCGCCTTTTTTCCTGAACAGCTCGAATGCATCCTTGTCAAGCACCTCGGCCCACAGATAACCGTAATATCCGGCACTGTAGCCTCCGCTGAAAACGTGGTTGAAATACGTAGTGCGGTAACGAGGTATGATCTGTTCCGGAAGACCGGCCTGAGCCATGACAAAAGACTCGAATTTATCCGGATCAATGACTTTAAGTCCTTCATTCCGGCCTGTAGAATCCGCAGGAGCATCTGTTTCAGATGCATACGGGCAGTCCCGGGACACATATATGGAACCCAGTTCATGCCATTTCATATCCAGAATGGCTGCAGCCACCAGTTCTGTTGTCATGAATCCCTGGTTGAAGTTCTTCGAAACGGAAATCTTTGTAATCAGGCTGTCCGGAATCTCTTCTCCCGTGCTGTAGTGATGGGCGTATGTCTTGAGCACCTCCGGGAGAAATGCCCAGTTTTCATTTATCTGCGACGGCAGTTCTACGAAATCCCTCGCCACTCCCGTGCCGCTGACATCCTTGTATGTGCACTGGCTGAGCAGGCCATGGAGAGCATGTCCGAATTCGTGGAACATTGTCCCGACCTCATCTATGGAAAGAAGCGAAGGCATTCCGGCTGACGGCTTCGGGAAATTGGCCACATTCACTATTATAGGCCTTATATCCTCTCCTTTCTTTGTCTTGTACTGATTCCTGACGTTGTTCATCCACGCGCCGCCTCTCTTCGTACCGCGAGTATAATAGTCCGTAAGCAGGATACCTATAAGCGAGCCGTCGCTGTCGGTAACCTCAAAGCCTTCCACATCAGGATGATAAACCGGGATGCTGTCAAGCTGCCTGAAGTTCAGTCCGTAGAGTCTGTGAGCGGTATTGAAGACGCCTTCACGGACGTTCTCCATCCGGAAATACGGCCGTACGAGATCCTCATTGAGGGCATATTTTTCCTGCCGCACCTTCTCTGCATAGTAGGCCCAGTCCCAAGGCATTATGACAGATGTACTGTCAGCAGGAAGGAGTCCGGCCTCGACATCCTTGTCCATGACAGCCTGCATATCTTCGATTTCCACTCTTGCCTGACGCACTGCCGCAGGGAAAATCTTTCCGAGGAAAGAATCTACAGTCTGCGGATCATGCGCCATCTTGTCGGAAAGAATCTGTGCTGCAGGCGTATCGTATCCTAAAAGATTGGCTTTCTCTATGCGCAGCCTGATGATATCAAGAACTACAGGCTTGTTGTCCGTATCGCCTCCGGTGTTGCATCTGGTCGAATAGGCCGTAAACATCTTTTCCCTGAGGTCCCTGCGGGAACTGTTGGTCATGAACGGCACATAGCTGGCATTGTGTAGAGTGAAGAGCCACGGCCCTCCTTCTGCGACATCCTGCTCCCGGATTCCCTTCATCTTTGCCGCATCCCTGGCGGTAATACCGGCATGGGCGGCCTCTGCTGCAGCCGAAGCCAGTACGGAAGAAGGCAGACCGGCAATCTCGGAAGTATCGGCAAGCACCATGCGGAAAGCGTTGGTCCGGTCAAGCACGTTGTTGCCGAAACGCTGCTCCAGCACGGCAAGTTCCTTGTTGATCGCCCTGAGACGTTCCTGCGACTGCGGGGCCAGGTTGACACCATTGTCAATGAATGCACGATGTAGTTTTTCGAGCGTCATTACCTGCTCTCTGGTCAGGTTCTGATTTTCCCTGTCCTGATAAAGTTCGTCTACACGGGCAAAAAAATACGGATTCATGAACACATTGTCATTATGCTCCGTGAGCATCGGTATGACCTTCTCCACTATCTTCTGCATGGAAGGGGTCGCGTCGGACTCGGACAGATTGAAAAGCACACCGGTCACCCTGTCGAGGATCTCCCCTGAAAGTTCATACGCGGCAACGGTATTCTCGAAATCAGGGGCGTTGCCGTTAGCGATAATCGCATCTATCTGTCCTTCCTGCTGGCGGATGCCGAATTTTACTGCCGGAATATAGTCGGACTCTTTAATGGATTCAAAATCAGGAATCCCGTAAGGCGTATTCCAATCGCCGAGAAAAGGATTCAGCTGCTTACATGAAGGCACAAGCATAGCTAAAGTCAAGATAAGCAATATTCGTTTCATATCAGGTAAGGTTTAACGTACACATCGCCGCATCACGCGACAAAATCACACAAATATACACCTCATAAACAATAAAAAACAGAAAAAACTTTAAAAAAGATGAAAAACCGCACTCTGCAGGTGCAGGAAACAATGGCATTATCAGGAGAATCCGGTCAAAGGCCGAGGCTCTCAAGAAGGGCATCCAATGACGGATATAGTGGGATACCGTAGTAGGCGCATGTAATACGCACATTGTCATACCGGTAGAAAGACGGTTCGCATGCCACATAAAGTTTTCCGGAACGGGCATGCAGTCCCATTTCCAGCAGAGTTATCGGAGACTTGCTGCTTCCGAGTATATTCATTATGATGATATCGGCCTTTTCCAGATGCTCAAGTTCCCAATTCACCTGATACTCCATTTCCCCGCCGGCACCGCCGTTCCACGAACCCCGTCTTGGGTTGTACAGTATATACCTGCCTTCTTTTCCGGAAAAATATTCTTTCAGCTGCGCCTGCCAGTCCACACTGTTTCCCATGTCGATAGTCCCGGCAAGAAAGATTTTCGTAAAACTGCCGTCTTCTTTCACAAGAAGTTCTTCACGGGGTTTCAACTCATAAGTAACGGAATCCTCCGGTCCGCAGGAAAAGAAGCAGACCATGGACAGTGCGCAAAACATGGCAAAAAGTATTTTCTTCATATTCAAATTATTTACAGTCGGAACATCTGCAAAAATAAACAATTGCAGAAACATAAAAAACGGCCGTCACGAATCGGACGGCCGCAATAAACATATTTCTATCTAAATTCTTACTTTTCTTCTTCCGCAGGAAGTTCCGGTTCCATATCAGTGACAATGAAGTTAATCCTGCCTTCCTGTCTTGAAATATAATAGCCTTTGACAGTGACAGGCTCACCTTTTTCGCAATACCTGTCAAGATCAAACACCTTTGAATCGTTGCCGTAGAAAGCAAGAGCAGTGTCTGTCCCATCCACTACAAGATTGTGGTACGGATCAATCAGTCTACCTGTTGCAGTAAAGTACTTGATCTCCAGAACATCTTTCCCTGTCTGTGCAGCCAGTTCATTAATCTTGGCGGCATTGAGTGTTTCACATTCCGCCGGTTCGGTATAAGTCCCTACAGCCTTGTCTATGGCAAGAATATCGACATCCTTGATCTGAGGCCCGTCATTGTTCTGACACACCAGTCCGGCTACAGTAGCTGTATGCCCTACCATATCCTTGTAAGAATCATACTCGAATCCGTCAGCGTATACCAACAGATATTCACTGTCGCTGTAAAGAAGGAAACCGTTTCTGCAAGTCGCGGCTATCGTAGCCGAGGTCTTGACATAAGTCTCTTTCTTGGCATCGGTCGGATCTATTTTATCCATGGCTTCAGCCATAGAGATCTCGTCAGGGATCTGGGTCACGGAAATCTCCACTGAAGACTCATCCTTACCGTCTGCGGATTTGAATGTTATAACACCGGATCTTGCCACTGTGCCGTCGGTAGAAGCAACCTTTATTGTTACTTCGGTTATATCCGGATCCTCTGAATCCTCTTCCTCAGGTGCTACCACCTTAATGTCGGTCACCTGAGCCCATGACTGCATATCTGAAGGGATTTCGAACAGGATACCGTTGCCTTTGACAATGAATTCAGCCACTATTTCATTGGCTGCATTCTCCCCATCAATGACAGTACCTTCAGAATTGATTCTATAACCGTATTTGTTCACAAGGAAATCAGTAACTCCATTTTCCGGAACCTGAAGAAGAGACTTCTTTACGGAAATGAATTTGGCATCAACAAACTCTACTGTAGACCCGTAAGTTACTTTTGAACCGCTTACAGTCACTTCGTCACCGACTTCGATATTGAAAGTATCCCAGGCATTCTGCCCTGAATCATTGACAGTTCCATAAATATAGATTTCCCCGGTTCCATCATTCAGATACCAGTTACCGTATGTCGTATTTACAATGCTGGTACATGTTCCGGTCACAGTGAAGCTCTGCCCGTCCACCGCAGCGATAACCTCTGCACAAGTAGCGACCGAAGCCTGGATTTCTCCCTGTCTTACTGTAAGATTCTGCTTCTTACCGCCAGCTGAAATCACGAGCTTAGCCTCACGGCCGACCTCGGATGCTTCTGCTGTGAATGTGAGTTTTGTGGTCCCGGCACCACCGGATACATTGGAGACTGTAAGCCATTCCGGAGTTTCTTTCATTTCCTTGGCTACTTCGTGGTCTTCATACTGTCCTTCTATTTCATGCTCGAACAATTTGTCGAAAGACCAGTCCACCGAAGCCGTAAGCTCGACGGTTACAGGAGTACCGTCTTCAGGTACCGAAATGAATGTCTTTGAAAGCTGTATGACATCCAGTGTGGTAACCTCATATTCTTTTGTGCAGCCTGCAAACAAGAGCGCTCCTGAAGCAAGTACCGCTATTATGTTTTTCATTTTCATATATTCAAATTTTATACGGTTAATTGAACATATATTTGATACCTACCTGAGCGTACCAGCACTGTCCGAGGTCATGGTAATATGTCCACACCGGAGTGTTCGCCGATACGGCCTTAGGAGTGCTGAATACCGGAACACCTTCTGCATCAATGTGATCACAAGTCAGGATACGGCCGGAATTCAGATCTGGGTTCATGTACTTCATAACACCCCATGAAGAGTTGAAGATATTGAGAAGGTTCTTGATATCCACGCTGAGCTGGAGAGTGTTGGTAGTCTTTCCGATTCTCACCTTGAAATCGTGGGCATAATGGAAATCAAGTCTGTGTACCCACGGAGAATATACGCTGTAAGCTTCCGCGTATTTACCTTTATGCTTGCTAAGGTATTTGTCGTTCTCGACATAAGCCCAGAAACGGTCACGGTCATCGTCAGAAACAAACTTGAGCTCGTCCTTGGTGTTAGGGATATAGATAGCATCATAGTTGTATCCGTCACCGTTAAAGTCACCATCGAACATATAAGAGTAGTTGTAGCCGCCTCTCCAAGTCTCGTAGAACAGACTGAAGGTATTGTTGCACTTGTCACGGTAAGTGAGCGATGCGAAGAACCTGTCAGGAGTAACATACTGCGAGTTGTGCAGAATAGGATTGTTCGGTCCGTCGACTGTAGGCACATAAGTGAATGCGCTTGAAGCATCGGATCCAGGCATACCTGTAAGTTCCTTTGATACGAGATGAGTGTAGGATGCAGTGAAGTCGAGCCCTTCTACCGGAGACATGTTGAACATGATGTTCGCCGAATATCCGTATCCTTTGTTGGTGTTGGTCAGGACAAACGCATCAGTCCCGGTATATTTGTGGTTCGCAGGGTAAATAGGCCTGTTATCAGGACCGTTGAGCCTTGTGAACCCGTCCACAGGCATTACATTCCAGTTGGACATGCAGACACCGTTGACAGTCTTGTTGAAGATGAACTCTCCTGTAATGCTCATAGGGAATGAAGTAGGGAAAGCATAGTCGAGAGCGACGGAAGTCTTCCATACCTGAGGCATCTTGAACTTGCGGTCGACCGCAGCGAAAGACGAACCTACCACACCGTCTTCAGGAGAAATGGTTAGAGGGAACTTATCCGGATCTTGCTCATGCAGGAAATTCTTGAGTGCAGTCGGATCCGTGATAAAATTACCGGCAAATTTTTGCAAGAGCTTGTCTCCCACCTGAATCTTGACATTGTTCTGCACCATACCGGAGTTGGTAGGCATGTTCGTGAAGAACACCAGAGGAAGACGGCCGGAGAAAAGACCTGTACCTCCACGGAACTTAAAGCTCTTGTCGCCGAAGATATCCCACGTGAACCCGACACGAGGAGAAACTGAAACCTTACCGGAAGGCCACAGTCCCGTATCAACATGACGGCCGTTATAGTCGAGGTCCAGGATAGCATTATTGGTCATGATATCCTTATTGCTGAAGAACAGGCCGTCAAGACGGATACCGTAAGAAAGCATGAACTTATCGTTAGGAGTCCATTCGTCCTGGGCATAGACGCCTACCTTGTGGAAGCGCACCCTGGCAGCCGGATTGTTGTCGTCGCCATATCCGTATGTAAGACACACAGTCTCAGGCTCGGCTTCAGTAAGGAAGTCCTGAAGAGAACGGTAACGGTAGTATCCTGTACCGTTTCTCATATAGGAGTTGTCAGCCATCTGGTACTCATAGCTTGCACCTGCTGTAATCTTGTGTGTTCCAACATAATATGTAATGTCATCCCTTACATTGGCTACGGTATTGTGTACTGCATTGTTGTAGGTGAACAACTCATAACCGAATGACATATACGGTCTTATATTGTCCGTACCGTCAAGGATATCCACGAACGGGAAAACAGATGAATTGGTTCCACGGACATCATCGAGCTTGGAGAACGTGGCAAGCAGCTGGTTTGAAAGGTTGTCGTTGATACGGCTGTTCAGATCCAATGAGACTGAATGCACGATATTGTCCATTGAGTACATAGAATTTGCAAAAGACATTGAATACTGTGACATACGCGCATCAACAGTACGTGTCTTGCAGTCTGAAGAAGATGCGTTCGGAGAATTCCACCCCTTGTTCAGAGTATAGTTGTAACGCACCGCGAGATGATGGTTCTGAGCGATGTTCCAGTCCAGACGGACGAGAATCTTCTGGTTGCTCTCGTCAGCAGGGAAATCCGTGAATGAACCTGTGTCATAACCGTAATTGTCCTTCAGATGCTTGCTGACTTTCTCCATATCTGCTACGGTAGTCCTTGAGATATACGCATCGGCATCGCGTTTCCCGTCAACCGAAGCCCTCCAGCGGTTCACGACAGTAGGAGTCTTAGAATACTCGTAATTCACGAAGAAGAACAGTTTGTTCTTTATGATAGGACCGCCGAGAGTAGCACCGTAAGTGGTCATCCTGTCACGGTCGCGGGCACCGGCTATATCCTGACCTTCGACTGCGTTTCCACGCATGTTCTCGTTCCTGTGGTAGATATAGGCTGTACCCTTGAAAGTGTTTGTACCTGACTTGGTGATGGCGTTGACACCGCCTCCGATGAAGTTTGTCTGACGCACGTCATACGGGGAAATCACGACCTGGACCTCTTCGATGGCATCGATAGAGATAGGACTGCCGCCTCCTGGGAGACCGTCGTTGAGACCGAAGTTGTTGTTGAAGTTGGCACCGTCGACGGTAAAGTTGGCTGTACGGCCGTCAGTTCCGGCGAAGCTCATACCGTTGCCTCCGTATGGTGAAAGTCTGGTCACATCCTCTATGCTTCTGTTTACTGTAGGAAGCGCAGACATCTGCCGGTTCGAGATATTCGTGGAAGCGCCCGTCTTTTCGGCAACGAATTTAGACGCGGCGGAAGCTACTATGACAGCCTCGCTGAGCATTTCGCTGTCTTCCTTCATAGTGACATTCAGGCTGAAAGTCTCGGCAAGTTGAAGAGTCACTTCGGTATAAGTCATAGGCTGGTAGCCAAGACAAGAAAACTCTACAGAGTAAGGACCTCCCGAACGCATACCGTTGATAGTGTAACGGCCATCTTCATTCGTGATTACCGTGTAGATAGTACCGGAGGGTTCATGGGTGGCAAGAACAGCCACTCCGACGACAGGCACTCCCGCCTCGTCTGCAACGAGACCGTTGAGAGACGAAGTCGTCACCTGTGCTGAAAGAATACCCCCTCCTACAAACAATGCCGCCAAAGCGAGCAAAAATCCTGTAACTGTTTGTTTCATAAGTGGTAATATAAATAAAAATAAATCTTGGCAATATTTAGGGCGCAAAGTTAGATATTTATACAAAAGAGACAAATATTCTTACTGTTCATGTTCCATATTTTAATCATTTCTTAACAGAGCACCTCGTGCAGAACTTTCAATGAGTTAATTTCCAGCGGAGAATCCAGATGGTATCCGATGTACTTCAGGACAGCCTCCGCAATTTCACCTCTGGTCTTACCGTTCAGGGGGATAAGCATGCTCTGGCCGAAGGGTTCTTTAAGGAACCTGTCAACAAGCGGCGCAAGATTGCCGGCAAACGGCTTCATGTCCTCAACGGACGGCATGAACCCGAGCGCTGCGGCAAGTTCAAGCAGGAACCTTATATGAAAATTGCTGTAATCGGACTCCATGGCATCCAGAAGCAGGATACTCTCCCTGCACCAGTCAAAAAGGCCCGGTTCATCGGCCCCGTCCCTGACCGCACGGTAAAGGACCTCGCTCATGAACATAGCGATAGTATTCTTGTAAAGGCTGTCCCTGATACCCGGCAAATGACATGCAAGGACCGGTCTGGAAGCCGTATACAGGCTTGACCTGGAATTTTCCGAAATAGTGCATTCGACGATGTTCATGGGAAGGAACATCGTCATCATGGCATTCCTCCCGACTCCCCGCACGTAGAAACTCCTTCGGCCGTATTCCCGGCTAAGGGTATGGATAACGACTGAATTGTCCCCTGTCTTTGTATAATGGAGAATGATGAGTTCGGCAAGAGTCATCATCTGTCCTGCAGACTGTTCAGGAAAGCCGACATCGCCCTCAGAGCCTTGCCTCTGTGCGAAATGGCATTCTTCTCTTCCTCGGTAATGTCAGCCAGGGTTTTCCCCGGATATTCGTCAGGCATGAAGACAGGGTCATATCCGAATCCTCCGTTTCCCGACCTGTAATATGCTATGCTGCCTTCGAGGGTGCCTTCAAAAAAATGCTTTTCACCTTTCAATATAAGGGTGACCACGCTTCTGAATCTTGCCCGCCGTGAATATCTGTTCATTTTCAGGCCGAGGGCTTCAGCCATGGAACATTCAGCACGAAGAAGAGCCAGTTCGGACAGGACCTTGTCCATGTTCCGGTTGAAATCCTTGTCTTCTCCGGCATACCTTGCCGTATGTACACCCGGTGCCCCGCCGAGGGCTGCGACCTCCAGGCCTGTATCATCTGCAAAGCAAGCGCACTTGCAGCTGTTCCAGATATGTTCCGCCTTGAGGATAGAGTTGGCCTTTAGAGTAAGGCCTGTTTCCTGGACATCATCCGTGATGCCCATCTGTGCAGGAGTAACGAGCTCGAATCCCCCGCCTAAAATCTCTGATGCTTCACGCAATTTACCGCTATTGCCCGTTGCAAATACAATCTTCATTTATTCTTTTCCGCTAAAAACGGTGCAAAGGTAAAAAACTGTTTTGAATTTTGTTAAATTTGTGGCTTGGCTTTTGCTAAAAATGTCGCCCCGATGAAAATTTTACTGAAAATGAAATACTTAAAACTCTTTCTTGCAGTTTCTGCTGCAGTATTCGCCTGCACCGCAGCGTCCGGACAGTCAAAAAGTTTCAAACTCGGACAATGGGTTGAAATCCAGAATTCCATACTGAAAGAACTTAACCGTTCATACGTGGATTCGCTTCCTGTAGACAGGATAATGCGTACAGGCGTGGATGCCATGCTGGACAACCTCGATCCCTATACCATATATATACCTGAAGAAGAGAACGAGGACCTGCAGATGATGCTCTCCAAGACATACGGAGGTATCGGGGCCATCATATATAAGAAAAAGGAAGAGAATGTAGTGATCAACGAGCCGTACAAGGACTCACCTGCATACAAGAACGGGCTTGTCTGCGGAGATGAGATAATCGCCATAAACGGAGAGCCTACAAAAGGGCTTGAAGCGGCGCAGAGCAGCGACAAGATGAAAGGGAAACCGGGCACTACCGTCGTCTTCAAGGTAAAGAAGCTGCGCAGCGGTGATACTCTTGACGTTCCCATCGTCAGGGAGCGTATCCATATTCCGGATGTGGAATATGTGGGGATGCTGGACGACACTACAGGGTATATCAAACAGAACGGCTTCACGGACAACGTGTCCAATGACGTGAAATCAGGATACATGAAACTCAAGGCGGCAGGCATGAAGCGGCTGGTGCTCGACCTCAGGGGAAACGGCGGAGGACTGATGCCTGAAGCTATAAACATCGTATCCCTGTTCGTTCCCAAAGGCTCTCTGGTAGTGACTGCCAAAGGCAAGGATCCTCAGTCATACAAGGAATACAAGACAACGGCCGAGCCTGTAGACACGACCATACCTATAATAGTAATGGTGGACAGCGGTTCCGCTTCATCTTCCGAAATCGTGGCCGGAGCCATTCAGGATCTGGACCGCGGGACTATAATCGGAGAACGGACATTCGGCAAAGGCCTGGTCCAGACCATAAGGCCGGTCGTCTATAACGGACAGCTCAAAGTCACCACTGCAAAGTACTACACCCCGAGCGGGAGATGCGTCCAGGCCATAGACTACAGCCACCGGAATGAGGACGGCAGCGTAGGACACATACCGGATTCCCTTACCCATGAGTTCAAGACCCTGCATGGAAGGAGTGTCCGGGACGGAGGAGGAATCACACCGGATATAAAAATAGAGGCCCCTGTCTACAGCAGACTGGTCTACTCTCTGGTCCTTTCAGGAGTGGTCGACAACTACGTGCTGAAGTTCGTGCGCGAACATGACAGCATCCCTGCATTGGACCAGTTCCATTTTACCGATGAGGATTTTGAGGATTTCATCGGATTCGCAAAGACACAGGACTTCGACTACAGAAGCGGAGCCAAGACACTTTTCGACCAGATGAAGAAAGAACTTGAAGCCGACGGTCTCAAGGACGCGATGAACCAGGAACTTGATGCTCTCGGCAAAGCGCTTGATATGGACAAGGAAAAGTTCATCCGCCTGAAGAAAGACGAAATCATTCCTTTCATAGAGGAGGAGATTGCGGTAAGGTATTATTATCAGGAAGCCGGAATCCAGGTAAGACTCAGGTATGACAAACAGTTGAAGGAAGCGCTGGCAGTACCGGCAGACAAGCTCGTAGCCTATAATTAAAATCCGTGGGTGGCTCAAATCCACCCACGACATCCAGGGCGTTCCTTCAACGGCAGATCAGCGCAGCGAAAGGAGCAGATCCGCAAGGACGATGGCGGCGGCTGACTCTACAATGACAGGAGTACGAAGGGCAAAGCAGACGTCATGACGCCCGGGAATATCGAGAGATGAGATTCTGCCGGCGGTAAAATTCCATGTATGCTGTGTCATGCGGATACTGGACGTAGGCTTGAAAGCGACCCTGAAAACAACAGGGTTTCCGTTTGTTATACCGCCGTTGATACCCCCTGCACCATTTCCGGAAGTAGTCCCTGCAGGTGATACGACAGGATCATTGTGTTCGGAACCTTTCATCCGCGCAGCCCTGAACCCGTCACCGAATTCTATTCCCCTTACTCCAGGAATCGAAAAGACTATATGCGACACAAGGGATTCAACGGAATCGAAAAACGGTTCTCCGAGTCCTACAGGCATATTCTCCACTTTGCACTCCACCACGCCTCCGAGCGAGTCACCGTCCGCAATCGCAGCATCCAGCTGTTTTGACCACAGGACCGAAGGGTTACGCTCTCCCGGAATCTCCACTTCCGACAAAGGTACGCCTCCGACCTCGACTACTGACGCCTCAACGGAAAAAAGCTGCCGCGAATCATCCTGCGGCAGCGGCAGCCCTGAAGCGGTCAACCGCTCAAGCGCATATCCTGAGTGCAACATCTTTTTTGCCACGACTCCTGCCGCCACCATGCAGAGTGTCACCCGCCCTGAAAAATGGCCGCCTCCTCTGGGATCATTGAAATCATGCCATTTGACACCGGCCACAAAATCCGCATGACCGGGCCGCGGCATTTCCTTGAAGAGAGAATAATCGGAAGGTCTGGTATTGCCGTTTCTGAAAAGCACCACGACAGGAGCCCCGGTAGTATGGCCTGCCATGACACCGCTGAGAATTTCCGGGATATCATCTTCCTTTCTCGGAGTAGTCCCCTTGGCTCCGCTTTTCCTGCGGGCAAGATCAGCGGCAAAATCATCGGCAGACAGTTCCAATCCTGCCGGGACTCCGTCTAAAACGACTCCTATACCGGCTCCATGGGATTCTCCGAAAACCGATACCCTGAAATTTTTCCCGAAAACATTCATGACACGAAACTTTTGAACAGATCAAAAAACATAGGGCACGACTTGGCTACACAGTCGCGGTCATCTATCTCTATCGGAGAATCGGCCCCGAGCGAAGCTACGGAAAGGGCCATGGCCATACGGTGGTCATGGCAGGTCCTGTAAAAACCTCCTTTAAGAAGCGTTCCCGTAAGGATCCTGCTGTCCAGAGAATGCCCTTCTATTATAAGTGTATCTTCCTCGATCGCGGCATTTACACCCATCCGGGACAACATTTCGAGAATAGCCTTTCCCCTGTCGCTTTCCTTGTGTGAAAGTCTCCGCACTCCGCTTATCCTGCTTGTGCCCTGACAGAAAGCCGCCAACACCGAAATTATAGGAAAAAGATCGGGACATTGCGAAGCGTCTGTCGTAAAACTGCGCAACGGAGCACGCTGTACCGCAATGTTGCCGTCATTGCCATCATACTGTGAAAGACCCGCTCCGGCATCCATCAGGATATCCATGATACTGAGATCGGCCTGGATAGACCCGGTGTCCAGACCTGAAAGCTCCGCGCGTCCGAAGACGGCGCCGGCCACAAGGAAATTCGCGGCCGTGCTCCAGTCCCCTTCCAGATCCAGATCGGCAGGAGTATATCTCTGACCGCCTTTTATCTTGAATACGATATCGCTGCAGAAGTCCCAACTGCCGGAAGAAAGCATGAAGTCATCCCCTCCGAGCAGCTCGTCGGAAATCTTTATGCCGAACTTTTTCAGGATATCGACAGTAATGAACATGTACGGGATACTGACAGGATCATGTACTGTAAATGAAGAGTTTTTCCCGGCCAACGGGAGAGCCATAAGAAGCCCGGAGATGATCTGGGAACCGTCTGTACCGGAAAAATCGGTACGGCACGGTACAAGACGGCCATTGATCCTGAGCGGCACCCGGCACAGGCCGTCCTGGCCTGAGATTTTCACGCCGAACCGTTCCATAATCCCGTCCACTCCGGAAAGTATCCTTCCTGATAGGGTCTTTTCACCGGTCAGCGTCACCGGGACCGGAGACAGGACAGAAACAAGCGGCATCATGAGCCTGGCAAGAAGGCCGGACTCTCCGACATGGAGCGTGCCGGAAGCCCCGACAAGCGAACCTGCCCGTTCCGTTCCGGCCCCTTTGATTACGAGCGTATCCCCGTCTATAGAGACATCCGCGCCCAGACTGCGGGCCACAGCGATGGCGGCAGCGTTGTCTCCGCAGTCAGAATAATGTCTCAGATGCGACATGCCGTCACATAATGCGGCTGCGATTATCGCCCTCTGCGCGAAGCTTTTGGATGACGGGACCCGAATCTGCCGGCAAGGCCGGTCCGAAACGCACATTCCCGCATCAGGGTAACCCACAAAACGGCGCCCGCCATATACGGCCCTATACATCTCCCTGTCGGACCACTGGCCCGGAGCCGCCGGCGGATCGCCGTCCAAGGCTGCATACGTAAACGGAGCTCCTTTTTTCAGGCATTCCAGCCTTGAGTCCCGGCCATGCCCGCCCATACAGAAAGCGATCAGTTTTGACGGGTCGAAACTGCCGTAGAGCGACAGGACTCTGTCAGAATCCTCATCCGACACCGCCATTGTGACGATCTTGGCTATCTCCCCGTCATGATACAGACATTTCTCCACTATGGATTTCAAATCATCCGAAGAATCCGTGCATTTGAAATTGTGATATGAACGGATAAGCACGGTACCGTTCTCACGGGCGGCCAAAGCCACTCTCTTTACCATCTGTTTTGGGGCCTCTATCTCAACGTCAGCATATCTTGCCCCGGCTATTATGGCCCTGATCAGCCTCTCCTCACTGGTCCTGACGGCGGCAGCCTCCGTCATCGCGGGATTCTTTTCCATCAGCGAGGCTATCCTGCATGTCGCCACCAAAGGGACATCCATAGAAAAACACTCCTGGATCCGCTCCGGACCCATGTCGCAGCTGTCAAGCCTTATTTCCGCCATTTCACACCTGGAGACCGCCTTGATGACCTCCTCGGGATCTTCTTTCTGGATTGTAGTACAAATCATATCCGCTCAAAAGATTCTACGACTGACCCGGATGTCAGAGGGACGATCTGCACCGTCCCTATTTCCTTTATCAGTACAAAATTAATTTTTCCGTTTTCCGCTTTCTTGTCCTTGTCCATAGCATCTGCAAGCACACTGGCAGGGAAAGGCATATCTGTTCGCAGTCCGCATGCCTCCAGATCCGAACGGATCCTGTCTGCAAGTCCTTTACTGCAAATGCCTTCCGCTTCAGAAAGCCTTGCCGCACATACCATTCCGATAGAGACCGCCTGGCCATGGGAAATGCCGTGGTCACACCATTCTATGGCATGGGCAAAAGTATGGCCCAGATTCAGTTTGCGCCTGGCACCGCTCTCGAACTGATCTTCCGAAACTATTTCCGCCTTGACCGCCACCGCCTCCCTGACAAGTTCCGACAGTACACGGGCCTCCGGCCCCGACTGCAAATCCATGTGGCCGGACCGCATGCCCGAAAACAGGCCGACTGCCTTCCGGTAATTTCCGTTATCCTTGATAATGAATGTCTTGATCATTTCAGCAGCCCCTTCCAGGATATGCTCATAAGGCAGGGTTTCAAGCACCTCGCGGCATATATAGGTAAAATCCGGCTGTCTGATCACCCCGAGCATATTCTTGTATCCGTAAAAGTTGACTCCTGTCTTGCCTCCCACAGAAGCGTCTACCTGCGCGAGAAGGGTCGTCGGGACATAGGAAACCCTGATACCTCTTTTATATATGGCGGCGGCAAATCCTGCCATGTCGGTAAGTATCCCGCCTCCCACGGCCAGCAGTATGGCATTCCTGTCCGCTCCTTTTTCCAGAAGCCATGAACAGATATCCATGACTGTCCGTATCGTCTTTGCAGTCTCCGACACATCAAGCGCAAGGGCAGACACTACAGGCACACAGGCCTTTACTTTATCCGCATGCATCCCGACATTGCTGTCATAAACCAAAAAGACCGGTCCCCGGCCTTCAAGACAGGAAGAAAGTCCTTCAATAGCCGGTCCGAAAAAAATCCGGACAGAATCTTCCCCCGCATTTTCTATAGACATGGATTCCATTACTTTCGACTGTTTACCGGATATTCTGCTATCATTTCCATCATAGGATCTTCAGGGGTGAAACTGAAAGCACAGCCCCTGACTTCAGCCGCCAGATTCCACACCAGCACGGCAGCCGCCCCTTTCCGGAAATACACATCCATCTTCTGCCTCATGGCTTCCGCCCTCGTATTCCGGTCCGTCCTGCACCTGTCCCCGCTCTCTATGCCGGTCTCCTCGACTATAAGGACCTTGTCCAGATCCCTCATGGCATTCATGGCTGCCTGGAAGTGAGGCGACTCTATCATATTCGACTGATTGTAGTCATAATCGTATTCATGGATACAGCCCACATCGATGTGCGGTCCGGAGTGCAGTTCCCGGAAAGGCTCCTCGCCTCCGTACGCCCAAGGAGACCACGATCCCGTAGATACCAGATGGTCATGGTCGATCTTCTTTATCTCTGCAGCGACAATATCGTAGAATTCCTTGATTACCTGCCACGCGGCATCCCCCGGCTCATTAAGGATCTCCCACATGCCTACGGCTGGAGAATCTTTGAACATCTCTACAATCCTCTTTACATGAGGCAGATAGGATTCCTTGTATCCGTCAATATACCAGCCTGGGAGCTTTCCGCTCCCGTCCCCGTCGTTGGCCCCATCATGATGCCCGCATGAACTGCGTCCGTCACCGAGAGTCAGCAGGAGCTTGTGCCCGTGCCTGCCGGCAAGTTCCAGTAACTGTGCAGTCCTTTTCTCGCTGCCCGGGAAAGCCCATGTCCTTATCAGCATCCCTTCAGGCAGAGATGCGAACAGACTGTCGATCTCACTGTCCGAAAACAGTTCGTAATCATGTCCGCACCCGGACAGCTGGAATGAATTGAATGACGCCGACCTGTAGGGTCTGCCGTCCAGCATGAGCTGTCCGCCGTCACGATACAGAAAACCTTTACGGTAGTGCCTGCCAGCGGCCGTGCAGGTACCGGCAGACATGAAAAGCAGCAGGACAAGAAGTACTGCTGTCAGAAAGGAAAGGCCGCAAGAAGAGGGATGGAATTTCATACGATTGTCATTAATCAAGGCGACATGGATTAAAAACGTGTAAATGTACGAAATTTTCCTGACAATGTCTGTCAGGCCGGGCAATTCCTGTGAGGAAGGTACTCCTGAATTGGAATTCTGCGGCATAATGCCTATCTTTGTAGGATTGTTGTGACAATTTTACAAAACACAGATATGGCAAATTATACTAATGACCCGCGCATTGTCCTCACTCTGGACGCAGGAGGCACGAATATGGTCTTCAGCGCGATGAAAGGTGGAAAATTCATTGTTGATCCTATCACATTACCGTCGAATGCAGCAAATCTCGACCTTTGTCTCGGAACGATGGTTACAGGTTTCAGGACCGTCGTATGGAAACTCAGCGAAAGCAACGAAAAACCTTCGGCTATCAGTTTCGCATTCCCCGGACCTGCCGACTATCCGAACGGAATCATCGGAGGCTACCTTCCCAATTTCCCTTCCTTCAGGGACGGAGTGGCTCTCGGACCATATCTCAGCAACGAATTCGGCGTACCGGTATTCATCAACAATGACGGAGACCTCTATGCATACGGAGAGGCTCTCGGAGGGCTTCTGCCGGAAATCAATGCAAAACTCGAGCAGGCCGGCTCCTCAAAAAGATACAGGAACCTTATCGGATATACTTTCGGGACAGGTCTCGGCATAGGGACTGTCATCAACGGCGAACTCAACCGCGGCGACAACTCATGCGTCGAGACATTCTGCCTGCCGCATACCGACAACCATGACATCATCGTCGAGGACGGAGCATCCATAAGGGCTGTCAAGAGAGTCTACAGACAGATCAGCGGGGACGACAGCGCCCTGGAACCCAAAGACATATTCGATATCGCCGAAGGCACAAGGGCCGGAGACCAGGAAGCGGCCAGAAAGGCGTTCGACACCATGGGCCGCGTAGCAGGTGACGCCATGGCCACCGCAGTGACCATCATCGACGGACTCATCGTCATAGGAGGAGGCATCACGGCGGCAAAGAAATACATAATGCCAGGGCTTCTGGAAATGCTCCGCAGCAAGATGCATACACTCACGGGAGAAGAACTGAACAGGGTACAGATGAAAGTCTATGATCTGGACAATGAAGAGGAGTTCGAAGAATTTGCAAAAGGAGACCAGAGGAAACTCAAAGTATACGGCAGCGACCGGGAAGTGGTCTACGATCCTCAGAAACGTATCGGAGTGGCTATCTCGAAACTCGGAGCGAGCAAGGCCATTTCATTGGGAGCCTATACATTCGCCCTCAACCAGCTTGATAAAAACAAATAGTCTAAAATCACTGAAATATGTATCCTCTTAAATTCAGACCAATACTCAAGACCCTTGTCTGGGGAGGAGAAAAAATCGCCCCGTTCAAAGGTATCACCACTGACCAGCACAATATCGGCGAAAGCTGGGAGCTTTCAGGAGTAAAAGGCAATGAATCTGTAGTGGCGAACGGCGAATATGAAGGCCGTACCATTACGGAACTCATCCGTGAATTCAAAGGGAAACTTATAGGAGAAGAGAACTACCGCAAGACCGGAGACCAGTTCCCTCTCCTTATAAAGTTCATCGACGCAAAGCAGGACCTGTCAATCCAGGTACATCCTGATGACGAACTGGCCGCCGCCCGGCACAACGGCTCGAAAGGCAAGACCGAGATGTGGTATGTAGTGGAGGCTGACAAGGATGCACACCTGATGTCCGGACTTACCAGAAAGATCACCCCTGAAGAATATGAAGAAAAGGTCAATGACCACACCATTACCGACGTGCTCCATGACTACAAGGTAGCCCCCGGCGATGTGTTCTTCCTTCCGGCCGGACGTATCCACAGCATCGGTTCAGGTTCTTTCATAGCCGAAATCCAGCAGACATCCGACATTACCTACAGGATTTATGATTTCGGTAGGCTCGGTCTTGACGGAAAACCGCGCGAGCTGCATACCGAACTTGCAAAAGCGGCAATTGACTATACAGTATATCCTGACTATAAAACGGCCTATACTAAAGTCCGGAACCAGGAGAATGTACTGGTAGACTGCAGCTATTTCACGACTTCCCTCTATGACCTGGACAGCACTGTCACAAAAGACATAAAGGGGCTTGACTCGTTCCTTATAGTAATCTGCATCGCAGGCAAAGGCACACTCAAAGATTCTGAAGGCAACGTGGTATCCCTGCATCAGGGAGAAACGGTGCTTGTCCCTGCCGACTGCACGGAAGTGACATTCTCCCCTGCAGATGAAGGGATGCAGATACTTACAAGCTATGTAAGATAATGGGAAGGACCGAAATAAATATAAATGGACTCGGCGACCTCGAAAGGGCGGCCGGGTCCTTTCTTGAAAAGATACGCGGAAACAGACTGATCGCTTTCTATGCCCCCATGGGAGCAGGAAAGACCACTTTCACTACGGCAATCTGCAAGTGTCTGGGTGTAACTGACCCCGTCTGCTCCCCGACTTTCACCATTGTCAATGAATATGTCACTTCTGCCGGGCAGACTGTCTACCATTTCGATTTCTATCGTATCGCAAAACTTTCAGAAGCCATCGACATCGGGATAGACGACTACTTCTACAGCGGAAACCTTTGCCTGATGGAGTGGCCCGAGAATATAGAAGAACTGCTTCCTGAGGAAACGCTCAAAGTCCATATACAGGTAAATTCCGACCTGTCGCGTACTGTCTGGTGGGAAGAGTAAGTCTTTACCATGCGGATACTCCTGAAAAGAAGCCGTTGAAGGTACAATCCCTGACATCATCGTCAGCCGCAATGCACGGTTTCCGGCCCGCCGCCCTGTCGGAAAATGCAAAATAGAGGGTATCACGGCATACTGCAGCCGGAGTGTTCCCATAGGAAGACAGATCCTGACCGTATGTATACAGTTTCTGTCCGTTCCGGAAACATGATATATCATTAAAGATACCTTCAGACTGTACAAAATCATATACTGTTCCGCCCTTGACAAACGAATAATAAGGAATCTCTCCCGGAGCCATCGCATACAGGACATCACCGGTGTCATTCCATACGACATATCTGTATTCTTCTCCTGTAGAATCATGGCAGATTCCGGTCAAATATATATTATCTCCGTCCTGCAGTATCCGGCATGACACAAGATTGCCATACACTCCTGACAAAGGATATTTTTTCCCTTTACTGTACAGATACCCCGCCTGCAGCAGATCGGACACAGCATAAGCCGCAGCATAAATGACACTGCTTCCGGAAGAAACAGCCGCCATGATCTCCTCATCCCCGGATATCTCAGAGAACAGGACAGGGCGTTCCCCGTCATACAGATAATATCCCGGCGCGGAGCCATGATCCCGATCTGGCTGTTCTTCCTGCTTGTATGCAAGGTACATGCGGCCATCCTTTTCATGGATATCCGAAATGGCATGACCGGCATCGACGGACAACAGGGTCTGACCGTTCTTCCTGAATCTGAAGCCCTGCTCTCCTGAACGGGACTGTCCTACAGTATACACATCACAACTGTCAGAAACATGGAACCCTGTTATCATCTCCCTCCCCTGGTAGCGGAACAGGTCCGTTCCGTCTTTCTTGATGACAGTCTCCGTATCAGATGAATAATCCGTGTACAGGTGACCGCCGATACACCTGTGCATGTCCGGATCAGACGCCGTCTCATAAAAATATCCCACAGGCACGTCCACAATCCGCTCTCCGTTCTTCTCCAGAAACAGACGGCACTGCACGGTACCGTAGTCCTGATCCTTAATCCAATCATAGCCTGCGGGATATTCAACACCTGTAACATATAGCGTATCTATATGCGCCGGAGGTTCAGGGACCGGTATCCCCGATTCCGGATTATGCCTCTCTTTTCCGCACATGGTAAACAAAACCGCCACGGTCCCCATTGCCAGCGGTCCGATCACTGAACCTGCTACACTTTTCAATTTCATAAGAATTCGGTTTTAATGTCAGTCTGACGAATTTATTTAATTGTATTAACCTTATAACCATTCAAAATGACGATCTCCAATGATACCTCACAATATGTCATCCCGAGCGCAGACAAGGGATCTGTTTAACGACAGGAAACCGTCTGCCGGAATTTTTCCGGTGCAAAGGAAAATATAAAAGAAGAAGCCCCGAAATATCTCACCTCAGATACCGGGACTTCGCCACTGTTTTACGAATCTTTATGTTTTTTCTTTTATAAAAATTACGAAAAAACATTAAGAAAAAGAAAAAATCCCCGCTGCAAGGCATTCTGCAGGGGGATTCCTATATCACCATTCGGAGCACCTTCATTTCCTATAAAGTGCGAAAAGTGCAGATCCGCTGCCGGACATCGAAGCATACACCGCTCCTGAATCATAGAGGGAACGTTTTATGGCTTCAAGCTGCGGGTACTTGGCGAACACCGTACTTTCAAAATCATTTTTCAGATTCTCTTTCCAGCTTTCCACAGGCATGGAAAGCACTTCCTGCAGAGACGTTTCCGGGACAGAAGGGACAATCCCGCGATATGCGTCAGCGGTGGAGACTGAAATGCCTTCCGGAACTATGACCTTAAGTTCAAACACATTACCGGTCCCGTCCGGCTCACCGGCGAGAAGATTCCCTTCAGTATCCAGAATCTCCATACCGCCAAGGCTGAACGGGGTCAATATTTCCCCCCGCCCTTCTCCGGTCATCGCCTTGTTATAAATGAAGAATGCACAGTCACTTCCCAGGCTGGAGGCATATCCGGCCATGCCGCTGTCATCAAGACCTAAAGAAAACATTCCGTCAAGCATCCTTACTGCGAAAGCCGCATCTGCCGAGCCTCCTCCCAGCCCGGCTCCTACAGGAGAAAGTTTCTCCAGATATATCTTGACAGGAGGCAAATCGAAATCCGCATCCAGGGCGCGGTACGCTTTTACGCATAAATCCTCTATAGGCTCCCAGTCTACGCCTTCTTTCCTGGCTATGGTTACCATCACTTTCCCGTCAGGAGAAACAGACTGCACAAGCTGAGGTGCATCGTCGGAGTCCCCGCAGAGCCCGTCAGGATGTCCGTATCGGGCAATCAGTCCGGCCGATGTCCTGCTGTAGTCATCTCCGGAAACGATTTCCAGGACATCATGGATTTCATGGTAGGGAAGGAAAAGAGTCTCCAGGTCATGGTAGCCGTCAGGGCGTTTACGCAGGACGTTAAGACCCAGATTGACTTTTACATTGGGATATGATATCATCGCATAAGCACTTTATTCCGACATTCCGATATTCCTTATGGCCGTTTCGGCTATAGCCGAAACGTTCTCCCTGGTCTGCAGATCCGGAATATGGCTGATTACGGGGGAAATGAACGAAAGCATCTGCAGCACCATAGCCTCCCGTTCAGGAATGCCGCGAGAACGCATATAGAACTGTTCTTCTTCGTTGAGCCGTCCTACAGTTGCCCCGTGAGAGCATTTTACGTCATCCGCGTATATTTCCAGCTGAGGTCTGGTATCCATTCTGGCCGCGTCCGAAATGAGCAGATTGTGGTTCTCCTGGTATGCTTCGGTCTTCTGGGCATCCTGAGCCACGACTATCTTTCCGTAAAAATCAGTTTTTGCGGTCCCGCCGGCAATTCCTTTAAAGAGCTGGCGCGAGACACAGTGATGGACTTTATGATTGACATCAGTACGGATACTGACTCTTTCATCTCCGGGACAGAGATAAATTCCAGAAATATATGCCTCTGCACCAGGACCTTCCATATCAACCTGCAGGTTCACCCGGCTGCTTGCGCCAGGAAGGACTATAACTGACAGATCCAGATGGGAATCCTCAGCCATGACAACATGCAGGAAGCAGTCCTTTGGCTCCTCCTTGCCGATGACTATGGAGCGGTTCAGGCTTTCTCCGGCAGCAACGGCCACCACAGGCATTCCATTCACTACACTGTCAGTTGATGCTGTCATAACCTTTTTCCTCTATTTCGGCCACAAGTTCTTTGCCTGCCGTCTTTACGATCCTGCCGTCTTTCAGCACATGCACCACATCAGGCACGATATATTCCAGAAGTCTCTGATAATGGGTAATGATAATCGCGGCTTTCTCAGGGGTGTGCAATGAATTCACACCGTTGGCCACTATCCTGAGCGCGTCGACATCCAGTCCGCTGTCTGTCTCATCAAGGATTGAAAGCACTGGATCGAGCATCGCCATCTGGAAAATCTCGTTACGCTTTTTCTCTCCACCCGAAAAACCTACATTGACCTCGCGTTTCGCAAATTCAGGCTTCATCTGGACGAAAGCCATCTTCTCTTTCATCAGTTTGAGGAACTCAGCCGCTTTCAAAGGCTCCTGACCCTCAGCCTGGCGACGGGCATTGACGGCAGTCTTCATAAAATTGGTAATGGTCACGCCTGGAATCTCCACCGGATACTGGAAAGACAGGAAGATGCCGGCCCAGGAACGTTCCTCAGGCGCCATTTTCAGCAGGTCCTTTCCCATGAAAGTGACAGACCCTTCTGTTACGGTGAAGTTGGGCTTACCCGCAAGGACTGCGGACAGAGTGCTCTTTCCCGCCCCGTTCGGTCCCATCACGGCATGGATTTCCCCTTTCCTTATGGTGAGGTCCACGCCTTTGAGGATTTCCTTGTCCTCGACACGGGCATGGAGACCTTCTATTTTCAACAGAATATTGTTTTCTGACATGTCAATTATGGTTTAACGTCAGTCTGACGAATTTGTTTAATCCTAATATTCAATACTTTGTCATTTAATAACCGGAATCCGTCGAACCGATGTCAAGGATTTCTCCGAAATCCGGTTATCTTGAATTCATTATGCCGCCTTGCGGTAAAGTCTGTACCAGCTGTACAGTGAAGCTATCCCGTTTATCAGGTACAGGCCTGAAACTATCGGCATGAACACATGTCCTACCGATATGTGAAGAGCCATCTGTGTCACATTCACCAGCAGCCATGCTATCCAGCAATCCCATTTCTTGAGAGCGGAAAGGAACTGCGCCACGAGTATCAACACTGTCACACAGGCATCCAGATACGGTATCGGATCTGACGGGAACGCGCCCGGGAACCAGTTGTTGCCGAGTTGGCTGAGAAGCCACCCCCATACGCCTGCAAGGACAAATACCGATGCGACAGCGACCGCTCTCTGCGGCCAGCTGAGCATGGATACTTTTAGCGCACTATGGTCTGCTGAACTCTCCTCCTCTTTCTTCGGATGTGTCCAGCGGTAATGTCCCAGTATATTTATTCCCAGCGATATGGGCTGAAGGATCAGGCTCGCGTACAGGTTCTTGTTCCAGAACATGAGAAACAGTGCGAAAGTGTACAGGTAGCCGACCCAGAAATTGTATTTGCTGTTTCTTCCTGCCAGAAACACGCAAGTCAACCCCAATATAGACGTTATCAGGTCTATCAGCAGGACCGGAGTATCACCTCCGATGGTGAAAAGCGTATAGTTTATTATCTCCTTCATCATTTTCAGCTAACATTTGGACAGATTTTCCTGCTCCGCTGCAGCACCACCATAAATGCTATCCTACAGATCCCTCCAGCGAAACCTGCAGGAGTTTCTGGGCCTCTACCGCGAACTCCATCGGCAGCTTTGACAGCACTTCACGGGCATACCCGTTGACTATCAGACCTACGGCTTCTTCGGGACCGATTCCCCTCTGGTTGCAGTAGAAAAGCTGGTCTTCACTTATCTTCGAAGTAGTGGCCTCATGTTCCACTACCGCTGTCCTGTTGGCGTTTTCTATTACAGGGAAAGTATGCGCCCCGCACCTGTCACCGATCAGCAGACTGTCACACTGGGAAAAGTTTCTCGCGTTGTCAGCCCCGGGAAGCATCTTCACCAGCCCGCGGTAACTGTTCTGGCTGCGCCCTGCAGAAATTCCCTTGCTCACAATGCGGCTGCGGGTATTTTTACCGATGTGAATCATCTTGGTCCCGGTATCGGCCTGCTGGAAATTGTTGGTTACGGCCACAGAGTAGAACTCAGACGATGAATTGTCCCCTTTAAGTATGGTGCTCGGGTACTTCCATGTAATCGCCGACCCCGTCTCGACCTGGGTCCATGAAAGATGGCTTCCGGCACCTTTGCAGATTCCTCGCTTGGTCACGAAGTTGAAAATACCTCCTCGCCCCTGCGCATCTCCCGGATACCAGTTCTGGACAGTAGAGTACTTCACGTCCGCATCTTTCTCCACGACTATCTCCACGACTGCGGCATGGAGCTGGTTCTCGTCCCTCATCGGAGCGGTACACCCTTCCATGTAGCTGACATAGGACCCCTCATCGGCAACTATCAGCGTCCTTTCAAACTGCCCTGTCCCCTTTGCATTGATTCTGAAATAGCTGGACAGCTCCATCGGACACCGCACACCTTTCGGGATGTAGCAGAAGGATCCGTCGCTGAACACTGCGGAATTGAGTGCCGCATAGAAATTGTCCCCTGTAGGGACAACGGTAGCCAGATATTTTCTCACCAGGTCCGGATGCTCCTTGACAGCCTCCGAAAAAGAACAGAATATTATCCCTTTCTCTGAAAGTGCCTGACGGAAAGTCGTTGTTACCGATACCGAGTCGAAGACCGCATCCACCGCCACCCCGGCCAGCGCAGCCCTTTCGTGAAGGGGAATGCCCAGTTTCTCGAATGTCTCTGCCAGCTCGGGATCGATCTCTTTCGGCCGGTCGCTGTCCTTCTTGGGAGCCGCATAATAGATAATATCCTGGAAATCAATTTCAGGGATATCCAGATGGGCCCAGTCAGGAACCTTCATCTTCTGCCATTTGCGGAAGGCGTCAAGCCTGAAGTCCAGAAGCCACTGCGGTTCATCCTTCTTCGCCGAAATCAGCCTTATGATATCCTCATTCAGGCCTTTCGGGATGAACTCCTGCTCCACATCCGTCACAAAACCATGTTCATACTCCTTCTGGGTAATGTCCTCCAGTATATTCTTTTCTGTATTTACATCCATATCAGTACTGCCGGTTTGACAAGCTTACATTCATCAACTCAAAATTGCAAATATACAACACATTTTGAAAAGAATAGCAGAGCGGGGCCCGGGTCAGAAATTGAACGCCAGCCCGACTCCGCCGCTACGGCACTGCCCTACGGTCAGCGACTTCTCCACATGACCCTGTCCGAGGCTGTAGCCGTTTCTCCGGTTATAGTCATCCGCTATGGCGTCCAGCTTCCTGTTCCCCTTGACAAGCAGGGGTATGCCGGAAGCCAGTCCGGCGGCCCCGAGGACATAGCTTGCCACATAAAGTCCAGCATCCGACCCCCCGGAAGATCCGAAAGCGGAATCATCGAACATGGAGTCAGCCGCACTGGATGCGGCATGTGTCACTATCCCTGTAAGCAGGAAGGCCCCGCCCAGGCATGTAAGATAAAGTCCGGCCGTGTACTGTCTCCGGGCCTTCAGATAAATACTGCCGTAATTCTTGTAACCGATATAATCCATCATCTGCTCCGGAGTCACGACAGAAAGCCCCAGATAATACCGTCCGTGCCGGTAGTCAAGCCTTCCCGGGACCACTGCCCCGGAAAACATCAGGGCATCAGGGCCGGAGACCGGCCTCCCGTCCATGAACACACTTTCAGACCCGTTCTCAAAGACAATCCGGTCAACTCTCGAAAGAGAAGCCCGGAAATCAGGGCCGCCGAGGTTGTCCCATGCCTTGTACAGCACATAATCATCACCTATCTCCCTGACTGAAGCGTCCACCGGAGCAGCATCCCTGAAATAAATCCTGTCCTGCCCTGACGCCAGAGAGCATACGGACATCACCATCGCCACAAACAGTATCCTTACAGAAGCCATAATACTAAACCTTTATCAACCCGCCGCTACATGCCGTCAGCCCGCGGCGGTACAAACATATAGAAATAAAAAGTTTTCTGCAAGCGCACTTGCTTTTTAAGCCAATTTGCAATACCTTTGCACACCTGATTTTTCAGATAGGGCTGCCGCCCACCACCAGCAATGCCCGGATGGCGGAATCGGTAGACGCGTTGGTCTCAAACACCAATGTCCGAAAGGATGTGCCGGTTCGACCCCGGCTCCGGGTACTGCGAAAAGAGGTAATTATTTAAAAATCAAATAATTACCTCTTTTGCTTTTCTTCAAATGTTCCCAAATTGTTCCCAGAGAAACTGACAATATTCAAAGGCCGCTCATATAATCAATTTTGAAGCAGTCTCTTGCATACAATCCTACTCACTGTCTTTTCCACGAGAAAAAAGAAGATTAAACAATTTTTTGCGCCAATATTCCCGAGAAACAATGTCCTCCCCAAAAAGTTCTTCGACACTACGCAGGGCCTCAAATAAATCAAAAATTGAATTAGATTCAATAGCCGCAAGCCTACGCAAGACTGCCTCTTTATACTTGGAAAATTCGTCTTTTTTTGCCTTATTGACAGCTTCTACAATAAAACTTTTGACTTCATTTGGATTCTTAATATCAATAATAGCCTTTGCATATTTAGCCACCTGACTGACATATTTTTCTATATAAAGTGGCAAATTGCTGATTTTATCGTATACTTTCTCTACGCTCATGCTATGAGTATAGGTGAGCATATCTGTATTATACGACATCTCGCCGGGATAATGGGAAGTGTTAGGCCGCAAAGTGATATTGGTATTCCTTCCTTCCGAAGTGTACATAAGTTGAAAAACGCCGCTAAAGGAAACAGAGGAATCTTTAATCTCATCATTTTCAAGGATCAAACTAAACGACAACTCCAAATTATCACTAATTCGTACAGGAGCACCCAATCGAAACGACAGATAAACTCGGGAGTCATCTATTTGATAATTGTCGATAAAAACATCTGATTTTGTCGACATCGCATATCTATTTACAGATAGAAGTGCAACAAGCACGGAAAAATTAATTCCATAATTCCGATATACCTTATCTGATGTAACTGCACGAAGTAGATATCTATCACTCTCTATCGGTCTTATAAGTCGCGCTGAACAAAACTCGTTATTTTTGGTGTGATTTCTTATATATTCATTTATATAATCCAATAGATCCGACCATTTGTTATCTCTGCAAAAATTTGCGAATTTACCGAGTTTATGGATTTCAAGAACATCATTCTTAGCCGAGTATCGACTCTCCACTTGAATATGGTCAGCATGTAATTTCTTGACTAAATCCAAATCAGAAATACCATATAGAGTAAAAAGCGCAGCCTCTTCTTCCAGCATCTTATCAAGGACAATGTCACGAACTTTTACTCGTACATCCTTCTTTTCAGCCATCGAATCCAGAATAGAAATATCCTCAAGAAGGTTTTTCACATTACCTATTTGAATCACTTTCTCTTTAGACCTGTCAACAGAAAAGCACTCAAGAACCTTATCAACATATTCATTGTCTCTTGAAAGCACCGCAATAGCATTCTCTAGTGAAGCCATTGTCTCAACCGAGTCACCATTTGTATAATGACGATTTGTTTTCTTTATTATTGTCATATTTTTAATTTTATAAAATTTTCATAGTAATCGCCCACGGGTTGAATCTTTGCAAGAGACGCATTTTTTGTAAAAACCATAAATTTGCGTACATTTGTACAAAATTATCACCACATAGAATGACTAATTCTATGGGAATCATCACTTCAACCAGATGATAATTTCAGGGGAGTTTAACTTGGCGGTGGACTCCCCTTTGTTTATAGTCAGCATTTCGTCCTTACTACATATCTTTATCCTCCTTTTCTGCTCTTTTTGTAGTTCTTTTATTCATCCTGTAAACATCGTTTTCTATTCCTTCAACTTTAATCATGTCATATATAACGGTCTCGTTAATATAATCTATTTGCAGAGAATCAAACATCAGCCTAGTGTTGACATAATAATAATTACCCGCTTTATTCACCCTAAACGAATCCTCATCACCTTCCTTAACATTAATTAAATATAATATCGAAGGATTATCTTCGTCAACAGCAAACTTGACATATGGTTCTGCATTCGATGCAAATCCCAATTCTTTAGCAGCCGCGTCCGCAAAACCAAGCTTCCCTGACTTGTGTACAGTCGCCTTTAACTTTGTTTGAAATTTTTTTGCACTTATAATTTTGTAGCCCATTCTGTATTGACTTATATTTATCGCAAATATAGTAATATTTCAATTACCCAACAATAATTTGTGCAATATTTATCGACGACTGTGCGGTTGTTTTTATTTTTCTTGCATGATCGTATTATTTACTATTACTAAAAACTGCACCGACCTTAAATTTTCTTGTATGATACTCTAGGCAAGTCCGGCATTTCTTTTACTATTTCTTGATATGAGATATGTTTTGTTCTTATAAAAAGTAAAGTATCTATCGCATTTTAGTGTTTACACATTATTTTACGGAAATACATGAAGCTTCAAAGCGACTAATCGATAAAACCCACCTGTACCTCAACTGGTTAGTTCACAGAATTCGGAGCATACAGAGACAGAAAAGAATTGTTTATACCTGATTTTACCAACCTTATGTACAGAAAAGTTCTCTTAAAACGGCAATTCCTCACCATACCCGACTTGTTCCTCGCCAAGGACACGTATTTCCTTGTCTTGGTACAATTCGGACTGCTTGTTGAGTTTTAGCAGGATTTCTTCTCTTTTGACCGGATCCTCTATTTCGTTTTTGCGCTTGATGCTTAAATCAAGGAAATCTTGACACATATCTATGCCCAGATATCTACGGCCAAGCAGATTGGCTGCAATTCCTGTCGTACTGCTTCCCGCAAACGGATCAAGCACCCATGCTCCAGGCTGGGTGGACGCGAGGATTATCCTTGAAAGCACACAAAGAGGTTTCTGGGTCGGATGCTTACCGCAGTTTTTCTCCCACTTGGCTATAGCCGGCAGTGTCCAGACATCGCGCATTTGAGTTCCTCCGTTAATTTCTTTCATAAGCTCATAGT
>JADILV010000083.1 GCA_017695115.1 Candidatus Cryptobacteroides avicola
TAACAAAGAACAATATAAAAAGACAACCCGAAAAACTGACAAAACATAGGAGCAGCGAAGCGGCGACGGGCCCCCGGCGAGGGGGCGGTGGGGGGAGGCGCCCCTTGAAAGGGGCTCCGCGCAGCGGTGGGGATTCAGACTGTTTCATATTTTTGTCAATTGACATACCTTCAAAAAAGGAAATATAACAAATAGAACAACAAAAGATAAAAACCCGAAAAACTGACAAAAATATGAAACCCTTACCGATGCGAATCCGCCGTTTCTGTGCTTTTATCACAGGTGTAGTATTCTTTCTGTCCGGAATATTCAAATTGCTGGATCCGGTAGGGGCAGGACTGGTAATGGAGGATTACTACAGGTTCTTCCATTTGGATTTTCTCGTATTCTCTGCAAAGCCGGTGGCCCTGGTACTCGCATTGCTGGAGACAGTCACAGGAGCAGCACTGATAACGGGCCTGTGGCGTAAAGTTACTGCAATAGCGGCATCGGTTCTTCTTGGGTTCTTTACACTGCTGACACTCGTCCTTGTGATATTCAATCCGGTGATGGACTGCGGATGTTTCGGGGAGGTGATACATCTGACCCACATGGAGACATTTGTCAAGAACCTGATTCTGTGCGCATTGGCACTTGCCGCATTCCTTCCCTACCGTGATTTCGGACATAACAGGCGCAGGAAATACGTATCATTCACCATGGTCATGGCAGGAGTCATCGCCTTTACCGTTTATTCACTGCTTTACATTCCGCTGGTAAACTACACCGATTTCAAGCCGGCTTCCAGGCTTCTTGCCGCAGAAAGATTCTATGAAACGGATGGAGAAGACATGTTCGATTATGTCCTTGTCTACGAAAAAGGCGGAAAGCAGAAAGAATTTTCTTTAGAAAACCTTCCTGATTCTACATGGACATTCGTAGAATCGAAAGCTGTTCCCAAAACCGGTTACAGACAGGAAATTTTCCCGGAACTCACCTTTACGGATGCAGCCGGCGAATATCGGAGCGAACTTGCCATACAACACAATGTAATGGTGCTGTCGGTCTACAGGACCGGGAGTGTGAACAGGGCAAAATGGGAGAAGGCGGCATATTTTATAGAGACCGCCCGGTCGTACGGATTCTTTCCGATTCTACTCGTTTCGTCGTACCCCCAGGCTTTCCAGACCGCATTGGAGAAGTCCGGCCTGGACACGGATATAGCTGACTATCTTTATGAAAATGCATATTATGCGGATTACAAGGCCCTTATATCGATGAACCGTTCCAACGGCGGAGTAACATGCTTCGATAACGGTTACCTTGTCCGCAAATGGTCATACCTGAATATGCCCGATGCGGATGATCTTGGAGAGCAAGCTTCTGGCGACATCACAGAAACACTCCTTGATTTCAGCACTTCAGGGAACCTGACTTTCAAAGGATTCCTTCTATACTGCTTTGCTGTCATGCTGCTGTTGTGATATCGTCCGAGGATCCCGGTATGCGGCTTCCCCTTTAAAGATAGCAGACTGTATCAGTCTTCGGCGTCCATATCATCATCAAACCCGAACCCGGATGCGAACATATCTGAAACATCGTCCGGTACATCGTTGAAGCTCAGCGAGTCCCAAAGAGATTCCATCTGGCGTCTGTCCTTTTTTGTAGGCCGTCCTGCACCTCTGTCACGTTTGAGGAAGAAAGTCTCTACCGGAGCCTTGAGCTTTGCAAGTTCCTCCTGCGGAGTGATGTTTTCCGCATATTGGGGAACAAGTTTCGCCCCCTGCCTTTTTTCCACCGTTTCCAATACACGGTAAGAATATGTGACTGCACCTTTGCGGGCTGTAATCACATCTCCGGGCCTGACAGTCCTTGATGGTTTTACGTCAGCTCCGTTCAGCCTGACTTTTCCGCCTTTACATGCATCGGTGGCATCGGTCCGGGTCTTGAATACCCGGATTGCCCACAGATATTTGTCTATTCTGGTTTCTTCAGCCATTGTTTTGTCAGTTAGTCCATATCGTCATTCTCCACACCTCCGTAATCCTCGCCTTCGAGGTACGGCTCGGTGTCAGGGTTGATGTAGCTGTCCTTTTCTTCCTCTGCTTCTGTACGTACTTCCAGCAAAACCGTATCCCTGTCGGCAGGCACGACGAAAAAATCCGGCATGTCTGCCGGGACCAGTACCGTTTCCCCTTTTTTCATACTGTAGCTCTCCATGGCGCTGTTCCCGTCCTGACGCGATACAGGTACCTGAATAGCCGCTTCCCCGTCAATGCATATATATATTATGAAGCTGCCTGAATGGCTGTTGGAGACTTTCAGCGGATCGTGGACACATATTTTCGTGACCGTAAACTGGGGGACGCGGACAAGTTCATCCGTGACCCGGCTGCAATGAAGTCCGTTTCCGTCTTCCGGATTCTCCCAAAGCGGCCCTTTATGGTAGCCGTCCCCATTGTATTGCCCTATATCGATGATGTCGAAAGCCTCTTCAAGATGCATCGGACGGGCAGTCGCAGGGCTTTTCTCCCTTCCCCAGTCGCATAGTCTGAAAGTCAGGTCGGAGGATTCCTGGATTTCCGCTATAAGCAGGCCTCCTTCTGCGGCGTGTACGGTTCCCGGCCTTATCAGCAGCCAGTCACCCTTGCGCGGAGCGATGACATTGAGTTCCTCCTCTATCGTGCCGTCCTTGCATTTGTCGTAAAGTTCCTGTGCGGAAATCTCCCTTTTGAAACCCATGTATATTTTCGCCTCTGGAGACGCGTCCATTATATACCACATCTCGCATTTCCCCAGAGAGTCGTATCTCTGTTCCGCGGTTTCATCGTCAGGATGGACCTGCAGCGAGGTCCGCCCCCGGATGTCGAGGAATTTCACGAGTACGGGGAATTGTCTTCCATAAAACCGGTAGACATCCTCTCCGGAAATCCTTTCGATATATGTGTCCATGATTTCCCCGAGCGTGTTGCCGGCAAGCCATCCGTTTGCCGTTACGGAATCGGTAAATCCCATGTCGGATATTTCCCAGCTTTCACCTATGCGGTCCTTTCCCGTGAGCCTCGTTTCATTGCCGTCACTGTCACATTCCACGAACTCTTTACCGAGTTTCCCGATGAGTGCATTGCCTCCCCACGGCTTCCTTTCTGCGACAGGGATGAATTTCAGAGGGTACAGTTCTTTCTTGTTTTCCATTGCGACTTCCATTGTTGCCGCAAAGATAAGAAGTTGTTTGCAATCCCTGTCAAAAATTCTTTTCTGAATCTTTTCAGGAGATTTTTTCTTTATCTTTGGGCAATTTAACCGGAATATATATGGGACCAATACTTCTAAAGAACATAAAGGCAGTAGGGTGCGGGGAAGACGAGGTCGATATTCTCATAGAAGACGGCAGGATAAGGCGGATTTCGTCCTCCGGACAGGACGCCGCGGTCCGGGACCGGGAGAAAGGACAGGAAGTGGAGACGGTACAGTGCCACGGAAAAGTGGCCGTTCCCGGTTTTGTCAACATGCATACCCATGCCGCCATGACCCTTATGCGCGGTACCGGCGAGGATGTCGCTTTCCATCAGTGGCTTGACAGGATATGGACGGCGGAGCGTCATATCGATGAAGATTTCGTCTATCTGGGTACCAGGCTTGCATGTGTGGAGATGCTCAGGACCGGTACCACTACTTTCAATGACCATTACTGGTTCCCGTCAGCGGCATACAGGGCCGCTTCCGAATCAGGCCTGCGCCCGGCAATATCATACGTCCTTATCGACAGGAATGACAGGAGCGCGGCTTCTCTGGAAAAATCGGAATGCGAAGAACTTTACTTACGGTCAAAGTCGCAGTGGCCTGAAGGTACATTCATGACAGGAATACATTCCATATATTCCGTAAGCGGAGACCTTCTGGGCTGGGCGGCGGATTTTGCCCGCAGGCACGGACTCAAGATACACCTCCATCTTAGCGAAACCAGAAAAGAGGTGGAGGACTGTATCAGGGAACATGGTCTTTCTCCCGTACAGTATGCCGACCGTCTGGGACTTCTCGGACCTGATACGATCGCCGCGCATACGCTGTGGCTCTCGGACAAGGATGTGGAAATCCTCGGCAGCAGGAAAGTCTCCTGTGTACACAATATCAACTCCAACCTGAAACTTTCATCAGGTTACAGGTTCCTGTACAATGAACTTAAAGCGGCAGGGGCGAATATCTGCATCGGTACGGACGGTTGCGCTTCGTCCAACAACCTTGATGTACTGGAGGCGCTGAAGACTTCGGCCATGGTCCAGAAGGCATGGAGGGAAGACCCGGCCGCGATGCCTTTGGACGAATTGCTGTCCATGGCTACGGCCAATGGTGCGGAGGCTCTGGGATTCGATACCGGAAAAATCGAAGAAGGAAAGGCGGCAGATATACTGATCGTCGATACCGACAATACTTTCTTTGCTTCTCCGGCTCCGTTTCTGGCCAATTTCATCTATTCCGCCCATAGCGACTGCATAGAATCCGTAATATGCGGAGGCCGTTTCGTGATGCGCGACCGCAGGATTCCGGGAGAAAAGGAAATTCTGCAGCAGGCCCGCAGAATCCTGCATCGGAAATGATAGAATCTAAAGACAAATAAATTATGAGCAACGATCCAAGAGTAGAGAAAATAAACGCCGCTGCAGACTATGTGGCGCGTAAGACCGGCGGCAGGAAACCGTCTGTAGGTATAGTTCTGGGCAGCGGGCTGGGAAAGCTTGCCGACAAGATAAGCGATCCGGTAGTGATTCCCTACAGGGAAATTCCCGGCTTCCCCGAGTCCACGGCTGTAGGCCACAAGGGAAATTTCATAGCAGGAACCCTCGGAGGGAAATTTGTCCTGGCCATGCAGGGGAGGTTCCATTACTACGAGGGTTATCCTATGGAACTCGTGACCCTTCCGATAAGGGTGATGAAGGTTCTGGGTATAGAATATCTGTTCGTCTCGAATGCGGCAGGCGGAGTGAATTTCGATTTCAAGGTAGGCGACCTCATGATAATCAAAGACCATATCAACTTGCTTCCCAACCCTTTGGTAGGAAGAAACATGGATGATTTCGGCCCCCGTTTCCCGGATATGACACGTCCGTATGATCCGCAGCTTATAAAGAAAGCGGAAATCATAGGAGCGGAAAACGGCATAGAACTGAAAACGGGAGTATATCTCGCAGGAACCGGACCTTCATACGAGACTCCGGCCGAATATAAGTATTTCAGGCTGATAGGAGCTGACGCGGTCGGTATGTCCACCATTCCTGAGGTAATAGTCGCAAGACACATGTCCGTTCCTGTTTTCGGCATGTCGGTAATTACCAATGAAGCCCATGATGACTATGCCGATGATTATGAGAACAACGGCGATGACGTCGTAGCGGCTGCGGATGCTGCCGCCGACAGGATGACGGTGCTTTTCACCAGGCTCATAGAATCGCTGCAGTAACCGGAAAAACGAAGATAAACCGCTGGGGTTAAAATTGATATGAATTATGTTGCGTGTCGGTATTGATATAGGTTCGACAACAGCTAAAATGGTGGCCGTCAGTCCTGACGGGAAAGTCTTTTTTTCAAGATACGGACGCCATAACGCCAGGGCGAAGGAGACAGTGTCCGTTTTTCTTGAAGAACTCGGACGTGAAACGGATGATGCTGAAATCTCCGTATGCATCACCGGGTCGGTAGGCATGGGGCTTTCCGAGAAATGCGGCCTCCCGTTTGTCCAGGAGGTCGTGGCTGCGACGAAGGCTGTCAAAACCGACTATCCGCAGGTTGCCACGATGATCGATATCGGCGGAGAGGATGCGAAAGTGGTGTTTTTTGACTCCGGTGCGGTGTCCGACCTGAGAATGAACGGCAACTGTGCCGGAGGTACGGGGGCATTCATAGATCAGATGGCGATAATCCTTGACAAGCCGGTGGACATGCTCGGAGAGCTTGCCCTTAAAGCGGAGCGGATTTATCCGGTTGCTTCAAGATGCGGAGTGTTCTGCAAGACCGATGTCCAGAACCTTGTTGCCAGAAATGCAAATGTAGGGGACATTGCCGCATCCATTTTCCATGCGGTGACGCTGCAGACCGTGGTCACTCTGGCCCATGGACGGGAAATCACCCCTCCGGTACTGTTCTGCGGCGGTCCTTTGACATTCATACCCGCTCTCAGAAAATCATTCAAGGACTATCTGTCGCTTGAAGACGGGGACATGGTATTGCCGTCCGACGGCAGCCTGATAACTGCATACGGAGCTGCCCTCATTGCCGGAGGGGAAGGCATGAAAATATCGCGGATGCTTGAACTGCTTGACCGCAGACTGGTTTCAGGGAAGGCACCTGCTTCCGGTCTGGCCCCGTTGTTCAGGGACGAAAATGAGTATGGACGGTGGAAAGAGGAGAAGTCCGGCGCGAAAATCGTGTCCGCGGTACTCAGACCTGGCAGTCATGATGTGTTCCTTGGCATCGATTCGGGGTCGACGACTACCAAAATAGTAGTGACCGATACGGATTCAAGACTGCTGTTTTCTTATTACAGCCCCAACGGCGGCAATCCTGTAGGCACTGTCGAGTCCGGTCTGGAAAAACTTAGGGAAGAGAGTGAAAAAGCCGGGGCGGAACTCAACTTTATAGGCAGTTGCTCGACAGGGTACGGTGAGGACCTTGTCAAGGCGGCCTTCAGGCTGGATGCCGGTATAGTGGAGACGATGGCGCACTATCGGGCAGCTTCATATATGGACCCTGAAGTATCGTTCATATTGGATATCGGGGGACAGGACATGAAGGCCATCTTCGTAAATCACGGTGTGATAGACCGCATAGAAATCAACGAGGCATGTTCATCCGGATGCGGCTCGTTCATAGAGACTTTCGCCAGGTCGCTTGGTTATAGCGCCGGTGATTTCGCCGCGGCTGCCTGTCAAGGCAAGTCTCCATGCGATCTCGGTACCAGATGTACCGTGTTCATGAATTCAAAAGTGAAACAGGTGCTCAGGGAGGGGGCGGAGATAGAGGACATAGCGGCAGGACTGTCGTATTCCGTTATAAGGAACTGTCTTTATAAGGTGCTGAAACTCAAGAATGTGTCTGAGCTCGGGTCCCATATTACGGTACAGGGAGGCACGATGCGCAATGATGCCGTAGTCAAGGCCCTGGAGAACCTTACGGGATGTACCGTAAAGCGCTTTGACCGTCCGGAACTCATGGGGGCTTTCGGGTGTGCCCTTTATGCCAGGGAGGCGTACATTTCCGGTGCGGTCACCCGCTCGGGGCATGTGTCTGTGGAGTCCATGCTCGGGAAAGCGGGATACGGGTTGAGGGACTTCAATTGCAACGGATGTGAAAACAGGTGTCTTGTAACCAGATACAGATTTGCCGGAGGCAAGGACTACTATTCGGGAAACCGGTGCGAGAGAGTGTTTTCCAACGGTGATGCCTGCAGGGAGAAAGGTCTGGATGTCTATAGCCGGAAATACGGACTGCTTTTCGACAGGGAGAGCAAAGTGGAGAACCCGCGCATGAAAATAGGAATTCCGCGTGTCCTGAATATGTATGAAGAGTATCCGTTCTGGCACGCCCTGTTCAGCGCCTGCGGGATAGATGTCGTACTGTCTTCCGCTTCTTCAGGCAAGGCATACGAGAAGAGCGCAAGGCTGGTGATGTCGGACAACATCTGTTTCCCGGCAAAGATTGTCCACAGCCATATCAGGGATCTGCAGGACAAGGGCGTGGACAGGATCTTCATGCCGTTTGTCGTATATGAGAGGGCAGGGAAGGAGCAGAACAGCTACAACTGCCCGATAGTCACGGGCTATTCCGAAGTGGTGAAAAGCGTTCAGGCTGAAGTGCCGGTGGATTCTCCCGTAATTTCGTTCAAGGACAGGGATACGATGCACAGCCAGTGTACGGAGTTTCTTGCGGGGTACGGCATTGACAGGAAAACGGCCCTGAAGGCTCTCGCTTCTGCGGAGAAAGCCCAGTCGGAATATGAGGAAGCTATAAGGAAAGCCGACGGGGAGATTCTTGCTGATGCCCGCAGCAGGGGGCTGCTTACTGTCCTGCTTATCGGGAGACCGTACCATACCGACCCGCTTATCCAGCACAAGGTGGCTGAAATAGTGGCGGATATGGGGGTGAACGTGATTTCGGACGATATAGTCAGGGGCAGAGACATACCTCTTGAAGATGTGCATTTCGTTTCCCAGTGGGCCTATACGAACCGTATATTGAAAGCAGCCAAGTGGGGTGCGGTACAGACCGGGGATGTCCAGTGCATCCAGCTTACTTCTTTCGGATGCGGTCCTGACGCTTTCCTGACCGATGCGGTCCGTGATCTGGTGATGCGGCACGGCAAGCCGATGACTACGCTCAAACTGGACGATATAGATAATGCAGGCTCGATGAAACTCCGGGTACGCTCCCTTGTCGAGAGTCTCGGCCTTTCCGGTACTGCAGTGGGCAAGTGGCAGAAGTTCAGTACTGTACCTGTGTTCCGCAATGAGGATAGAAAGAGGAAGATCCTCGCTCCGTTTTTCACTCCGTTCATATCCCCGCTGATCCCGGCAGTGATGAAACTGGCCGGCTATGACGTAGAGAATCTGCCTGTCAGCGATCCGGAATCAGGGGAACTGGGACTGAAATATGCCAACAACGAGGTCTGCTATCCGGCTACCCTTATCGTCGGCGACATCATCAAGGCTTATAAATCCGGCAAATACGATCCTGCAGATACTGCAGTCGCCATCACCCAGACCGGCGGACAGTGCAGGGCGAGCAACTATATTTCGCTGATAAAGAAGGCCCTGGTGGATGCTGGATACGGAAATGTACCTGTCATTTCAGTGTCTTTTGCAGCAGGGATAAGGAATTACCAGCCTGGCTTCAAAGTTAACTGGGCGAAAATCACGGTGCCGGCCCTTTATGCCATCCTTTACAGTGACTGTATTGCGAAATTCTATTATCCGTCCGTGGTCAGAGAAAAGGTCAAGGGAGAAGCTGACAGACTGAAAGACAAATACCTGCAGCTCGGAGACCATGCCATACGGGAAGAAAAGGACTATGCCTCCGCCCTTACGGGACTGCTCAGGACCGCGGCGTCCGAGTTCGGGGACATTTGCGAGGACCGCCGGACTTCCAAGGTCGGAGTAGTAGGGGAGATCTTCCTTAAATTCAACCCGTATGCCCACAAGAACGTGACAGGGTGGCTGATCGGGCAGGGGATAGAGATAGTCCCTCCGATACTGACGGACTTCTTCATGCAGTATTTCGTGAACCGGAGAACCAAGAAGCTTACCCGGCTTGCAAAAGACCGTATGCCTGAATTCGTATACAGCGGGCTGTACAGTTTTCTTATGGACAAGATCCGGAACGTAAATGAAGTCTGCTCATCATTCAGGTATTTCAGACCGTTCGGGGATATTTTCCATGAGGCTGAGCAGGCACGCAGAATCATTTCTTTGAACTCATTGTTCGGAGAAGGGTGGCTGCTTCCGGCTGAAATCCTTTCCTACTATGCCGACGGGGTCAAGAACGTGATTTCGCTGCAGCCGTTCGGGTGTATTGCCAACCATATAGTTGAAAGGGGCATCGAGAACAAGCTCAAGAATATGTGTCCGGGTCTGAATCTCCTGTCATTGGATTTCGACAGCGGGGTCAGCGATGTGAACGTGATCAACAGAATGATGCTTTTTGTAAATGAAATTTAAATAGCATGAATTCAATGAATCTAATTCATTGAATCCCGGGAGTCTTCCTTCGGCCTTGTCGCTTCCACTTCCTCTATACTGCGCAGCGACGGCAGGCTGATCCTGAACTTGACGGACAGTATCCTTATGAGGATCACGGTGACTGCGGCAATGATCTGCGTGACGATATGCGAGCATCCTATCCATGTGCAGATATAGTATGCCACGCCCCCGCCTACGCATGCCAGTGCGTAGATGTCTTTCCTGAAGATGAGCGGTACTTCGTTTATGAATATGTCCCTGAACATTCCTCCGGCGGCGCCGGTAATGGCTCCCATTATGATGTTTACCCAGACAGGATAGCCTGCGGCAATGCTTTTTTCTACACCTACAACGGTAAAAAGCCCTATTCCTATGGCATCGAAGATGAAGAACGTGTTGTCGAGCCTTACTACCTGTTTACGGAAAATCACTACGAATACAAGAGCCAGAGCCGTGATTATCACGTAGGAAGGCTGTTCCATCCAGAACGGGGTCACGTCCAGCATCACATCCCTGAGCGTTCCTCCTCCGACGGCCGTGACGAATCCTACGACGTAAGCCCCGAACCAGTCGAAGTTCTTGGCTGCCGCCAGACGTATCCCGCTTATCGCGAATGCGAATGTTCCCAGATAATCTATGATTGTGATAAAATCCATCCGACTGTATTTTTCAGGGCGGCAAAGATAACCAAATGTATCGTAAAGTATTCTTTTGTGAAAAAAAATCAAAAATTTTCACAGACGGTGCAACATTCGGTCCCCCCTTTGCATCTATGCGTCAGGTTTAGGTTTTAGTACACGTTTAGGAGTCGGTTTACGTAGCAGTTGCCGGCTTCTTTTCTTTTTGTGCTTATGTGGCAGTGGTGTGCAGGGAAACGAAGAAGGCGGCAGGATAGTGACCTGACCGCCTTCTTTAGCTTAAAGCTTGAGAAAGATGAATTATTTGGAACTCTCTACAGAGACTTTCCTGAAATCCTTCATCATTTTCATGATGTTCAAAGCTGCTTTGCGAGCGCGGGCTCCGGCTGCTTTGTTCCCTTTCTCCACCTGAGCCTCAGCATTCTTCTCGAAAACTTCATACTCAGCTTTGATCTGATCTACAAGCTCTTTCATCGTAGTTAAAAATTTTTAGTTCGTTAAACATTAAGCATCAAAAACTTTCGCAAGTTAGTCATTAAAATCGAAATAGCCAAACAAATCGGGCCAAAGTGTTTTCAGTAAAAGCATTTACAGAAAAAATACCATATTTTTTGAAAAAACTACAGGAATTCGATAATTTATATCTACCTTTGCAGCCCCATAAAAAGCATTCGGCTTTTTGGTGCAATGGGGTTCGTGCATAACGGACTGAGTAACACATTTTTAATTTAAAAACAGACATGAAACACATTGAATTGAAAGGCTCTGTACGTACAGTAGGGAACAAGGCTGTCGTAAAGAGCATCCGCAAGGCAGGACTCGTACCTTGCAACATTTACGGTCTCGGAATGGAGAATGTCCTTTTCACGGTAGATGCAAAGGATCTCAAATCCCTGACCCATACACCTAATTCATATATCGTGGATCTCGAGCTTGACAACGGCCAGAAGTATTTCGCCGTTCTTCACGAGGTTCAGTGGCATCCGGTAACCGATGAGGCCCTCCATGTGGATTTCCTTGCAGTTTCCGAGGAGAAACCGGTCGCTATCGATGTCCCTGTCAAGATTACAGGTCACTCTGAAGGTGTCAAGATGGGAGGCAAGCTCCTTGTGTCAAGCCGCAAGCTCCGCGTAAGCGCACATCTGCATGAACTTCCTGACGAGCTTGAGGTGGATGTTACATCTCTGATGATCGGCAAGCAGATTGTAGCCGGTGACCTCCACTATGAGGGCGTGACCATCGTTTCTCCTAAGGCTACTATCATCTGCTCTGTAAGGCCTACACGTGCTACTGCACAGGCTGCAGCCCAGGCCAACGCCTAAAAGTCTGAAGGATTCCGATATCGGGAACAGGAGAATCAGTCTGGCCTGATATCAAATATTACAGACTTTTGCAGAATAAGGAATTTGATTATGTCGAACAGTTTTTTGGTAGTCGGACTTGGCAATATCGGAGCCGAGTACGCTGATACCAGACATAATATGGGATTTATGGTATTGGATGCCTGGGCTCAGGCATCCAATGCTGTTTTTGAAACCGGACGTTATGCCAGTAAGGCGGAAGTCAGTTTCAAGGGAAGGAAATTTATCCTCATCAAGCCTTCTACCTATATGAACCTGAGCGGGAAAGCCGTACGTTACTGGTTGAACGAGACTAAAATTCCGCTTGAAAATCTGATAGTAATATCGGATGACCTGAATATTCCGTTCGGAACATTGCGCTTGCGCAAGGGCGGCAGTGCCGGCGGACACAATGGCCTGACCAATATCTCTGAAATGCTGGGCACACAGGACTATGCCCGCATCCGTGTCGGGATAGGCAATGATTTCAGCAGGGGAGGGCAGATAGACTTCGTGCTCGGGGAGCTGAGTGCGGAAGACAAGGCGCAGATGCCTCAGATATGCGAGCGCGTGATAGAGGGTATAAAGGCTTTTGCTACCGTAGGTCCGGACCGTGCCATGAACGTGGTGAATACCAGACCGAAACCTGCGTCTGAGCCGGGGACAAAAACTGAATAAGGCGAGGGCGGTCTCCCGGCTTCTTATTGTATCATTCCTGTAGCCTGGTTCCAGGCCAGGGTCTTGTAGAAATCATCGTATTTGTTCTTGTTGGGGCAGTATGAACTGAGCCCGCAGAACTCATCTATAGCCAGATTTATCATCTGTCCTGTAGTCGCCGCGTATATGATGCAGCCGTTCATGGCGGCATCGAAAGCATCCTGCTCGGCGGCAGACAGGTCAAGCTGGTTCATGATATCCTTCAGATCATAGAAATATCTGTGTTCCGGTATTCTGCCGAAACATTGCACGTAGGACGGATCAATGCCGTCAAGTTCTATCCGGTGGCTGCCGTATATCTCTTTGCATACTGAAGCGAGGTCTTCCATCCGGCTGCAGTCTACAAGGGATACAGTCGCGGACCGGTACTCTCCAGAAAGGTTCATATAGTGCTCATAATAGTTTTTGCACACATCGTAAAGGCCGGAACTTGACTGGAGAAGGCAGGACGCCATGGTGGTATAGTCAAATCCGTCGGCGATTACCTCCGCCTGTGAGAATGCTATCATGTCGCAGACATCCTTCAGTTCGTAAGCCACTTCGACCCCTCCCATGAAGCATGCATCAAAGAGTATGTAGTCCAGATGCATCGGGATGGCATCGGCGAAATCCTGAAGGTCTATTTCGTATTGGACGGAAGTCCCTGTTTCCGGGCTGTATTCGTTTCCGATGGAAGAAGGCGAAACCGTATCCCCGGACATGGCTCTGACAACTGTGCCGGAAGCAGGCAGCCAGCCGGTCGCGTGTGATGAGAATATCATCCCGTATTCATACGAATCGTATCTTTCCCTGACTGTGGCCAGCACTTTGTTCAGTGTCCCGGCTGATGCGGCTACGGTTCCTTTCTCCAATGTCAGGACAACGTCTTTTACGGTTTTTCCGTCGCTGCCTTTATATACTCTATATAGTATAGGGGTAACGGCCTTGCTGTAGCTGCCGTCCGCAAGATTCTGGAACACGAGCAGGACATTCCCGCTTGTCCTGGAGGGGACGTAGCCTTTTGTGCACAGTTCTTCTATGTCCTCTTCCAGATATGAAGTGAGGTTGTTGAACCCGGCTGCATAGTATAGGAGCACCCGGTCCTTTACGGCAGGTTCTGCTTCTTCATGCTGCGGTCGCTCGCATGAAAAAAAAGTCGCCAATGCTGAAATGGCGGCAATTCCTGTCAGAAATATTCTATATGGATTCATCGTTTATATGCAAATCGTACAAAAATAGCATTAAATCATGTTTGCTGCAACAGAATTGCCATGAAAAATGTAACTTTACAGGATTTTAATGGGATGCCGGGTCGGCATCGGATTATTCAGGACGATTTATGAATATTATGAAAAATTTTATCGGAATGACGGCTGTTACAGCATTGGCTGCCGCCGCTGTTTCTTGCGGAAACACGGCCGGTGAGCAGCAGGACAAGGATTTCAGGTATCTTATCGACGAGTTCGCGGATCTGAAGATAATGCGTTATCAGATACCCGGGTGGGATGAACTGACACTTCAGCAGAAAGAATACGTCTACCATTTGGGAGAGGCGGCTAAATACGGCAGGGATATCCTGTGGGATCAGCACTGCAAGTACAACCTTCCTGTAAGGAAAGTTCTCGAGTGCATTTTCGAAAACTATGACGGGGACCGGGACTGCAAGGATTTCCAGGATTTTACCGTATATGCCAAAAGAGTGTTCTTCAGCAACGGCATACATCATCATTATGCGGAAGACAAGTTCTTCCCTGACTGTTCCCGGGAATATTTCAGATCTCTGATGGAGGCATCGGGGTGCGATATGGCATCGGCAGACGGACTCCTGGAGGTAATTTACAGCCCGGAAGTCTATCCTCAGAGGAAGTCGAACGATCCTGACGGGGACATCGTGGCTCTTTCCGCAGTGAACTTCTATGAAGGCGTGACACGTGCGGAAGTGGAGAAATTCTACCATGACATGATCGACCCGTCAGATGAAACCCCTGTATCTTACGGACTTAACAGTAAGGTGGTAAAAGGTCCAGACGGAATAGTGCGCGAGGAAGTCTATAAAGTAGGCGGACTCTATTCGAAAGCCATAGAGAAGATCGTTTCGGAGCTTGAGAAAGCTGCGGCTGTGGCCGAGAACGATATCCAGAAGCAGTATATCGCCACTCTTGTGGAATATTACCGGACAGGTGACCTGGAACTGTGGGACAAGTACAATATCGAATGGGTGCAGGATACCCTCGGTACCGTTGATTTCGTCAACGGTTTCATAGAAGACTACACCGACCCTCTCGGCCGCAAGGCAAGCTGGGAAGGCCTGGTCAATATAAAGGACCATGCAGCTTCCGCGAGGACTGAAATCCTGAGCGAGAACGCGCAGTGGTTCGAGGACAACTCTCCTGTGGACCCGCGTTTCAAGAAAAAGACCGTCAAGGGCATTTCAGCCAAAGTTATCAACGCCACCACACTCGGAGGTGACTGCTATCCTTCTACCCCTATCGGCATCAATCTTCCGAACGCCGACTGGATCAGAAAGGAACACGGCTCCAAATCCGTTACAATTGCGAATATTACACATGCATACGACCTGGCCTCCAGGGAATCCCCGAAGAATACTCTGAACGAGTTTGCGTGGGACGAGGATGAAATCGCCATGGCAAAGAAATACCTTTCCATAACTGATGAAATCCATACGGACCTTCACGAGTGTCTCGGCCACGGTTCCGGGCAGATTCTGCCGGGAGTGTCACCGAATGCCCTGAAAGAGTACAGCTCTACTCTTGAGGAAACCAGGGCCGACCTTTTCGGACTTTACTATATGGCTGATCCGAAACTTGTAGAGCTCGGTATCCTTCCTGATATGGAAGCCTATAAGGCACAGTATGCCAATTATATAAGAAACGGCGCAATGGTGCAGTTCAACCGTGTGGAACTCGGGCGCAAGAATACCGAAGCCCACATGCAGAACCGCAAGCTCATCGCCGACTGGTGCTACGAGCAGGGCAAGGCGGACAATGTGATTGAAAAGAAAGTCCGTGACGGAAAGACCTATTTTGTGGTCAATGACTACGAGGCGCTCCGCGGACTGTTCGGGAAACTTCTGGCCGAGGTCCAGAGGATCAAATCGGAAGGGGATTATGAGGCCGGCAGGAGACTTGTCGAGACTTATGCCGTAAATATCGACCCTGAACTGCATAAAGAAGTGAAAGCCAGATACGACGCTCTCGGTCTGAAGCCTTACGGCGGATTTGTGAATCCGGATATAGTACCGGTGGAAAAAGGAGGGAAAGTCGTTGACTATAAAGTGGTCTACACTGATGATTATCTCGGACAGATGCTTCAGTACGGAAAGAAATACGCTACGCTTTAGGCCTGTAACCTCTGCCCTGTTTCGAGCGGCAAGGACCGAAATGAATTGATTATGGCGGCAAATAATGATATATTAGAGGATTATACCCGCTATTTGAAAATCGAAAGGGCGATGTCTCCGAACACTGCTGCGGCATACCGTTCGGACGTCGCCTTTTTCCTTGAATCTGCCGGAATCCCTCCGGAGAAGGTGACCCCGGATGACATCATAGCCTGTCTGTCCAGACGCATCGGTTATTCAAAGCGTTCCCAGGCCAGATTCCTGAGCGCATTGAATTCTTTTTTCAATTATATGATATCCGAGAAACTGATTCAGGAGAATCCTTGCGATATGGTGGACTTCCCGAAAATCGGAAGGTATCTTCCGGAAGTGCTGTCGTTGGAGGAGATAGAGAAGCTGATGGACTCCGTACAGCTTTCTGACGTCACCGGAGTCAGGGACAGGGCCATACTGGAAGTCCTTTACGGCTGCGGACTCCGTGTTTCGGAGGTTGTCGGCCTTAGAATTTCGGATGTGTTCGTAAAGGAGAAGTTCGTGCGCGTAGTAGGCAAGGGGGACAAACAGAGACTTGTGCCGATAGACGGGGTTGCCATTGAATATGTTCTGAAATATCTGGAAATGAGGCAGGAACCATACGATAAGGCGTCTGAGGACATTCTGTTTCTGAACAGGTTCGGACGCAGGCTGAGCCGCATTTCCGTTTTCAATATGGTGAAGCGGCAGGCTGTCATTGCCGGCATACACAAGGAGATTTCCCCGCATACTTTCAGGCATTCATTCGCCACCCATCTTATTGAGAACGGGGCAGATCTGCGTGCAGTCCAGGAAATGCTCGGACATGAGAGCATCATTACTACGGAAATCTATACGCATATTGAAAAAAGCGTATGGCAGAATACGGTCCTTGCCCACCATCCGAGAAAATAGGACACCAGACTGTTACTGCATCCGCTGTTTGTTCATGGCCTCGTTGAAACAGTGCCTGCAGAGAGGTTCGTAAGTGTCTTTTTCTCCGAGGACTACGAGCTGGTCGCTGGCCGAGAGCCTGTGCGAGTGGTTTGCGATGCTTCCGCATTTTACGCAGATGGCATGTACTTTCTGTACGTCTTCCGCTACAGCCATCAGGGCGGGCATCGGACCGAAAGGCTTTCCCGTAAAGTCCATGTCAAGCCCGGCCGCGATTACCCGGATACCCCTGTCGGCCAGAGTCTGCGCCACTTCGACGATAGTGTCATCGAAGAACTGCGCTTCGTCTATCCCCACGACATCCACATCGCTTGAAAGCAGCAGCATGCTGGCTGGAGAGTCAATAGGCGTTGAGGGAATGCTATGCGAATCATGCGACACGACCTCGTCTTCCGAGTATCTTACATCTATCGCCGGTTTGTATATCTCGACTTTGAGATTGGCGAACTGTGCTCTGCGAAGCCGTCTGATGAGTTCTTCCGTCTTTCCTGAAAACATTGAACCGCAGATGACTTCTATCCATCCTTTTTTTGCGTTTTCTAAAAACATTTCCTTACTTTTGCAATCGGGCTGACAAAGATAGCACAAAAAAGTGTAATGGGAATGAGCGGGAAACTCTATATTGTCCCTACTCCGGTAGGAAATCTTGAGGATATGACATTCAGGGCCGTGTCTGTCCTGAAAAAAGCGGACCTTATTCTGGCCGAGGACACCAGGACCAGTTCGGTGCTCCTTAAGCATTATGATATCCACGGCAGGCTGGAGTCTCATCACAAGTTCAACGAACACAAGACAGTATCCATGATAAAGGATCGCATCCTCGACGGTCTGAATGTCGCGTTGGTAAGCGATGCCGGTACGCCCGGGATATCGGATCCGGGCTTTCTTCTTGTACGTACGTGTGTACAGGAGGGGATAGAAGTGGAGACATTGCCCGGTGCCACAGCCTTTGTCCCGGCATTGGTAAGTTCAGGCTATCCTTGCGACAGGTTCTGCTTCGAAGGCTTCCTTCCCGTAAAGAAAGGCCGCCAGACAAGGCTCTCGGAACTTGCTGACGAGACCAGGACAATGGTTTTCTATGAATCTCCGTACCGTCTGGTAAAGACACTGGAGCAGTTTGCGGAGTTTTTCGGTCCGGAACGCGGCTGCTCGGTGGCGCGTGAGATTTCCAAGGTCCATGAGGAGCACAGGCGCGGGACACTTTCCGAGGTGGCTGCCTGGTATGCGGAGCATGAGCCTAAAGGTGAAATCGTCATTATCGTTGAAGGCAAGGAGCCGCAGAAGAAGTCCAGAGGCAGGTACGGATGCGATGAAGCGGATACGGACCGTTGAATAAGTGAAAAAACCAAGTGTGTGGGAGTGCGGTATGAACGGTAAAGTGATAAAAGATGAGGAGAGAGAAAGAAAATGGTGGGGAAGTGGCCGGAAAGAAAGGTTTCTCCGCTTCTGTAACTACCGGAGCGGTCGCTCTAGTGTTTCTTATAATCGGTTTTCAGACAGCATTGTTCATCCATAGGGCGGCTGTAACGTCCATTGTGGACAACAGGGACCATCCTGATACGGTATATGTCGTTGACAGGGCTCTTGCGGAGCAGGTGCTCGCGGATATGGCGGATCCGGATACGGCAGTGCCTGACGGTGCGGCTGATAGCCGGAGTGATGGGAATGCCACTGACAGATATGGTCCTGGACGGGGGCAGGTCTCCTCGCTGCATGGGCATGAACGGTACGGCAGCCGGGAGGGCTATGTCACCGTGAAGAAACAGACGGAGCACAGCCAGCCGGCAAAGTCCGTCTATAAAGCCCATGCCGTAAGGAAAGTGGAGAATTTCCGCTTCAATCCCAACACTGTCTCACAGGACGAACTTGAGCGGCTGGGCTTTTCCGAGAAGCAGGCCCGCTCGATAGTCAGCTACCGCCTGAAAGGCGGCCGTTTCCGCCGCAAGGCTGATTTTGCAAAATCCTATGTCGTGGCTGATTCGGTCTATCGCAGGCTGGAGCCGTATATAGATATACCTCTGCTTGATTTGAATCTGGCGGATTCCGCAGCCTTTGATGCCCTGCCCGGCATCGGAGGATATTTCGCTTCTAAAATGGTAGAGCACAGGAAAAGGCTCGGCGGCAGCTATTCCTATAAAGAACAGCTGATGGACATCTGGAAGTTTGACAGGGAGAAATATGATGCATTGTCGGACCTGATTGTCGTGGACCGGGCATTTGTGCGTCCGTATCCTCTATGGACTCTTCCCGAAGATTCCTTGCGGCTCCATCCGTACATAGGGTCCTATGCAGCCCACGGGATTGTCCTGTTCCGCGAGAACAACCCTGTCTCCGCATGGTCTGTCGATGCTCTGGCCCGGGCGGGAGTCCTGCGTCCCGAGGATGCTTCCAGACTTTCCCGCTGCAGTATTTCCCTGCCGTAGCCATATTTTATCAGCCCGGGACTTGTAACCTATTTTTAACTGCATTTAACAATTTCATGAAAAAACGTTAAAACCGTCTTCACTACTCCGGACTACTTTTGCCGCCGGAAAATAAAGTGAATGGAATATAGTATGGTTAGAAGCAGACGTTTTTTTATTGTCATTGTTGCAGCGGCACTGTTATTATTGCCGGGAGGCATTTTGAAAGCAGAGGTGCCGGCTGTCCGCATCGGGCAGGACGGTCTTAAAGGGACGGTGACGGATCTGGTGACCGGAGAGCCTCTTATCGGTGCCGGTATTCTGATTGAAGGTACGACATCGGGTACTGTCACAGATGTGGACGGCTCGTATATGCTGGCCCTTTCAGAAGGCGAGCACAGACTGTCCGTATCTTATATCGGATATATTCCTGTGATACTCAATGTGACGGTAGAAGCGGACGGAACCGGGACAGTGCAGGCCGGAGATGAAACTTCCATCGCCATGACCGATGACGGGCTGGTGATTTATATGGCCCCTGACAGTCAGGCGCTTGCCGATGCCGTGGTGACTGCCAGAAAAAACCTTGAATCCCTCCAGGCTCTCCAGAATGAAAGGATACAGTCAGGTTTTGCCATTGAGAACATGGGTGCCAGGGAAATGAGTATCAAAGGTATATCCAATGCACAGGAGAGCGTGGCCAAGCTTTCCGGAATCTCCATCGCCAGTGCCGGGCAGCTGATAGTCCGCGGCCTGGGGGACCGTTACAGCACCACTACCCTCAACGGACTTCCTATCGCATCGCCAAATCCGGACAACAAGCTTATCCCTCTGGACATATTCCCGGCATCGACCATCCAGAATATAACCGTGAGCAAGGTGTACGAGGCAAGTTCTTTTGCAGACTACTCCGGAGCCCATGTGGATATCAGCACGAAAGAGGGCCAGAGCGAGGATTTCTTCAGGGTATCATTCTCAACGGGAGGGCTTTTCAATACTCTTTCAAACGGGTTCTTCCAGATGGACAGCCCGGGCATCTTCACTACTCCCCGGCTGGACAAAGGGGCGGAGGACGTTTCGTACGGTGAATTTGCAGACTATTCCAGAAACAACAGGATGTTCGGAACGACATTCCAGGTCAGCAGACGCCCTGTACTTCCGAATCTGAACGGAAGCCTCGGTTACGGAAAGAATTTCAAGGTGGGTTCACAGACACTCAGCCTCCTGGCATCGGCCAGCATAAAATCCGGACAGGAGACCATGCTTGATGCTTTTTACAGGACATACGAAGCCAGTTCGGCAGGCAGCATGCAGAGCGATTACAACTACGACAGCTACTCCCGCAAACTCGATATAGCGGCCCTCGTTGACCTTGACTATACGCTCAGGCAGAGCGACAACATCGGCCTTACGGTATTTTTTGCCCGTAATGCCAAAAGCACGTTCCTCGACAGACAGGGACAGGATCTCCAGGAGAGCTATGACCTTATGGGTATAAACCAGGTGTCGCACTTCTATACTCTACAGAACTATCAGCTTTCGGGTCACCATGAGGCGGACAGCTGGCTGATCGACTGGGGCGCATCATATTCCCGTACATCAAGCGACGAACCGGACCGCAGGCAGGTGATGTTCAGTAAAGGGGATGACGGACTGCTGTCATTCTTCGACCTCAACCAGCAGGAGACCCAGAGATACTTCGGCCGTCTCGGCGAAAACGAGATCGTCGCGGATATAAAGGCTACATGGAATATCGACGACAGGGACAGACTTCGCTTCGGTCTTACAGGAAAAGACAAGACAAGGACCTTCAGGACCACCAGATTCTATTACAATGTCCGCGGAATCGGCGACAGGTTCCCGGTGGATGAAAGGTTTGACATGGACAGCTACCTCAACTTCGGAAACATCCAGAGCGGTCTTGTGTCCATCAGCAGGGTACAGTCACCGCGGGACAGATATGACGCTTCGAACCTGACAGGAGCCGCATTCGTCGAGACAGACCTGCATTTCGGCAAGAAATGGTCACTCAATGCAGGATTGCGTTTCGAGGCAAGCCGCCAGAGCGTGGACTACAACGATGATGTCGAGGACAAGACCCGCAACCTGGACTCTTTCGACCTTTTCCCTGCCGTGAACCTGAAATTCGACATGACGGACAGAAGCATGTTCAGATTCTCCCTGTCCCGTACTGTCACAAGGCCTTCATTCATCGAGATGGCCCCGTTCCTCTATCAGGAAAGTTTCGGAGGCGCGATGATAAGAGGTAACGACGGGCTTGAAAACGGATACAACTACAACCTCGACATCAAATACGAGTTCTTCGCGAGGGAAACAACGGACATGTTCGCCGTTACCGCCTATATGAAATACCTGGACAACCCTATCGAACGTACCCAGAGGGTTTCCGGAGGTGCGACAGAGCATTCGTTCCAGAACGCAGACAACGGTCTGGCAGCAGGTCTTGAGGTGGAATTCCGCAAGGAGATTGTCAGGGACCTGGCTCTCAATGTCAATGCATCTTATATGTACACTAATGTGATTCTCCCGGAAGGAGGCGTATATACGAACCCGCAGCGTTCGCTTCAGGGCGCATCCCCTTACCTTGCCAACGCGGATATCACCTATACCCCGAAGTTCAAGAACGGGGACGGCCTGAACCTCAGCCTCCTGTACAATCTTCAGGGACCTCGTATCCACGCAGTAGGCATCATGGGGCTGGGTGATGTGAAGCAGCTCCCTGTGCATACGCTGGACTTCTCGGGCTCTTATGAATTCAACGACCGTTTTTCCATAAGCCTTTCTTTCAGGAACCTGCTGGACTCTACTATCAGATTCAGACAGGATATACCAAATGCCGGCAGGTCCGTGATGGTAGAGCAGTGGAGGGTCGGTCCGGCTTTCGAGATAGGCTTCAGCTATTCATTATAAAGAAATCAAATAATCAATACAACATTATCTAAAAAAAATTATGAGAACAACCAGATTTTTCATGTCAGCTATGGCTGCACTCGGCATGACGGTATTCGCTTCATGCGAGAAAGAAGACAGTACGGATCCTGTAGAGGATATCGAATTCACTGCCGGGGCAACTCTCGGCGGCCGTTACAACGACAACATCACTCTCAAGGCAGGGGACTACACCCTTACTTCAAGCCTTCAGATCGAAGCCCCGGGGTCACTTACTATCGAGCCGGGTACGACGATTACCGCTGCTTCAAACAACAACATTATCTACATCCTTATCGGGCAGGGAGCCCGGATCAATGCCGAAGGTACGGCTTCCTCACCTATTACCATGACTTCAGAAGACAAGAAAGCCGGTGCATGGGGCGGCCTCCATATCTGCGGACGTGCCCATACTAACGCAGGTACCGGAAGTTCCGAAATCGGCAATGCCGTTTATGGCGGAGATGTCGAGAATGACAATTCAGGTACAATCGAGTACGTGATCATAGAAAACTCCGGCTATGCACTTGATTCGGACCATGAGGCCAACGGCATCTCTCTTTATGGAGTGGGCAGCGGGACAAAGATTTCCAATGTATATGTCGTAAACGGCAGCGATGACGGAATCGAGTTCTTCGGAGGGTCGGTCAACATTGACCATTGCATCGTAGAGAACTGTACAGACGACTCTTTCGACTGGACCGAGGGCTGGAACGGTACTGCAGAGTACATCATCGCATACCAGACGGTGGCAGAGTGCGACTGCCTGATGGAATGCGACAATAACGGCGACAACAATGAGGCTGCCCCTGTCGCCCATCCTACAATCCGTTACGCTACATTCATCGGCAACGGCAGCGCCGAGAACAAGAGAGGTCTCCGTTTCCGTGAAGGGACATACGTGAAGCTCGAAAATGCGCTTGTCTGCGGGAAACCGTCTCCTGTTACTCTTGAGACTTCATATACTGTGGCCTCGTTCGACAACGGGACTTCATATATCAGGAATACGGTTATTTCAGGCGAACTCGTGAATGAAGAAGGGACAGGGTACGATAATGCCAAGTTCCTTGCAGGAGAGGGCAATAGCGTTGATACAAGCCTTTCGGCCGGAACGTTCACCGACAAATTCGTAGGAAAAGTCGGCCAGAGCGGTGCAGTGGATTCTTCGGATGACTGGACCGAATGGACAAGATAACCCGGGAAATACCGCTCCGCTGTGCCGGGGCGGACTTTCACTATTTTCCATGATCAGCGGGGGCGTCCTGTGAAGGTCGCCCCTAATTTTTATTCCTATTTGATTTAAATTTACTACTTTTGCCCGGAAAAAACAGAAACACTTATGGAAGAAGCAAATAAAGAGGTTGCCGAGACCAGAAACCTCAACTTTCTGGAAGAGATCATAGAGTCTGACCTTGCGTCAGGGAAATGCGAAAGCATAATGACCAGGTTCCCGCCGGAGCCGAACGGTTATCTCCATATAGGACATGCGAAAAGTATCTGCCTGAATTTCGGGCTTGCAAAGAAATACGGAGGAAAGACGAACCTGCGTTTTGACGATACCAACCCGGTCAAGGAGGATACCGAATATGTGGACTCCATCAAGGAGGATATCAAGTGGCTCGGCTTTGAGTGGGAGAACGAGAGATACGCTTCGGACTATTTTGACCAGCTTTACGAATGGGCCGAGGAACTGATAAAGAAAGGACTGGCATACGTGGATGACCAGACCCAGGAGGAGATCCGTGCAGGACGCGGGACAGTGCAGACTCCTGGTGTGGAGAGCCCTTACAGGAACCGTTCCGTAGAGGAGAACCTGAAACTCTTCCGTGAGATGAGGGACGGGAAATATGCAGACGGGGAGAAGGTGCTCAGAGCGAAGATAGACATGGCCCATCCGAACATGCTGTTCCGTGACCCTCTGATGTACAGGATCATCCATGCACACCACCACCGTACCGGTGACAAATGGTGCATCTATCCGATGTATGACTTCGCCCACGGACAGTGCGACAGCATAGAGCATATCACACATTCAATATGTACCCTCGAGTTCGATGTCCACAGGCCTCTGTATGACTGGTTCATCGAGAAGCTCGGGATATTCCCTTCCCACCAGTACGAGTTTGCAAGGCTGAATCTCACTTATACCGTGATGAGCAAGCGCAAACTGCTGGAACTTGTGAAAAACCGGTTTGTGAGCGGCTGGGACGACCCACGCATGCCTACCATCTGCGGAATCAGAAGGCGTGGCTACACACCTGAAAGCATCCGCATGTTCGCAGAGAAAGTCGGCGTGGCCAAAAGAGAGCAGCTTATCGATCTCCAGCTCCTTGAGTGGTGCGCCCGCCAGGACCTCAATGAAAGGTCAAACCGCTATATGGTAGTGCAGGATCCGGTGAAACTTACCATCACCAACTGGGAGCCCGGCAAGGTGGAGTGGTTCGATGCCCCTCTTAATCCTGCCGATCCTGAAGGCCCGTCACGCAAGGTGCCTTTTACCGGTGAAGTATATATTGAAAGGGCAGATTTCATGGAGGAACCTCCAAAGAAATATTTCCGCTTGAAACCGGACGGAGAGGTAAGGCTCAAATACACCTATATCGTCAAGTGTCAGGAAGTGGTGAAGGATGCGGAAGGGAATATCACTGAAATCAGGTGTACATACGATCCGACGTCAAAACCGGGGGCAGGCGAGTGGCGCTCGGTAAAGGGGACTATCCACTGGGTTTCCATCGGGCATGCTAAAGAGCTGGAGCTCAGACTGTATGACAAGCTTTTCACAGAGCCTCAGATGGGTTCCATCCCTGAAGGAAAGGACTATAAGGAATATCTCAATCCGGAGTCCCTCACATACGGGAAAGGCTATGCAGAGCCGGCTCTGCTTGAAGACAGGTCCGGAATCGCCGTACAGTTCGAGCGTGTGGGATATTTCTTCAAGGATCCGGATTCTACGCCTGAGCATCCTGTCTTCAACAAGACCGTATCCCTCAAGGATTCATTTAAGTTCTGATAGTCGGATTTATAATCCGCCGTAAAGGGGCAATATTATATGTTCGGGGCGAAATATAAATTTATATTTCGCCCCGAACATTGTTTTTTGTATATTTGAGGCGAAATTTAATCATGGGATATGGGAATAACAGGCAGAAAAAAAGAAATAGATGCTTTGGAAAAGCTGTATCGTAGCGGAAAATCAGAATTCGTGGCTATTTACGGAAGGCGTAGGGTCGGAAAGACATTTCTTGTTAAAGAGGTTTTCAAGGAGCGTTTTACATTCTGTCATACCGGACTTTCTCCTGTAGAGGGGAAACGGAATATGATGAGGGATCAGCTTCAGGCGTTTCATTATTCGCTGCTCAGGGCCGGGGCCGATGAGGAGAGTCCTTGTCCGGAGACATGGATAGAGGCATTCTATAGGCTTGAAAAGCTGCTTTCCCAGCGTACGGAAAAGCGTAAAGTCGTCTTCTTTGATGAACTTCCATGGATGGATACGGCCAGATCCGGGTTTGTCACGGCTTTGGAGCATTTTTGGAATGGATGGGTTGCCGGACGGAGCGATATTATGCTTGTGGTCTGCGGTTCATCCACATCATGGATACTGAATAATCTGGTGAATAACAATGGCGGCCTTTATGACAGGCTGACTTACGAAATCAAACTCTTTCCGTTTACTTTGTCCGAATGCGAGGAGTATTACCGGGCAAATAATATATGCCTTGACAGATATGATATTGCGCAAAGCTATATGATCCTGGGCGGTATTCCTTATTATATGGGGTATTTTTCTCCAGGAGAAAGCCTTGCCCAGAATATAGACCGTATCCTGTTTGCAAAAGGAGCTCCACTTGCAAGGGAGTTCGACCGGCTCTTCCGCTCTCTTTTCAAAAAAAGCGAAGATCATGTGAAGATCGTTAAAGTCCTTGCTACAAAGCATTTCGGTTATACCAGGGATGAGATATCCCAAAAGACCGGAATATCTTTAGGAGGTGGGTTGAGTGAAAGATTGAAGGATCTGGTTGAAGCCGATTTTGTCGCCAGATATGAACCTTGCGGGCAGAGTCGGACCGTGTATTACAGACTGTGTGACAATTTCTGTCTTTTCTATATGAAATATCTTCAGGATAAGGGTATTACCGACCCTGGGTTCTGGCAGCATTCTCAGAATACACCTGCAGTGGCATCATGGAGGGGACTTGCGTTCGAGCATTTGTGTTTCAGCCATATACCTCAAATAAAGAAGGCTCTCGGGGTATCAGGGGTGGTGTCGAAAGAGAGTTCAATGATAATCGGTCCCGAAAGCGGGAAATCAGGGGCCCAGATAGATCTCATCATAGAACGTGCGGACAGGGTGGTGAACATTTGTGAAATGAAGTTCTATAACAGGGATTACAAAGTGGACAAAGATGAGAAAGCCAGACTGGAAAAGCGTATAATGTCCGTCCAGGAGGGACTGTACTCTTCATATAACATTCATATGACGCTCATTACCGTATCCGGACTGGAACACAATGCCTACAGCGGCATATTCCAGAATGTCATCACTCTTGATGATCTGTTTGAGAAGTAGCCGGTATTGATGCCGTCTTTTATAACACTGTTCATACATTGAAAATAATTTATACCTTTGTGGGCCTAAAATGATTTTCAGGATGTTCGGACGATTTTTCAGGAAGGACCGCCGCAGACGGATGTCAATGAGGGTGAAGCTCTCTTTGGGGCTGGGGGCCATCGCTGCAATACTGCTCCTGTCCAGTGTGATTTCCGTACTGGAGTACAGGAGGATGAGCAACTATGTCTCAGACCTTATCGCAGCCGACATAAACAGTATCAACAAGGCCCAGAAACTTTCTGCAGCATGCGAGGAGTATAACCTCAAGATACTGGCTACCATTGGAGTAGAGGACACATTGTATGTGCTTCCGTCTTTCGACAGTGTGGCGTTCATGAACGAGTACAATGCTCTCAGGTCTTCATTCAGTTCGGAGCCGACCATTGCCGCTGCGGATTCGGTGATAAGTTCGTATTCGGCATATATGAGGACATCGCTCAGCCTTGAAAGTGTCATAAAGTCGGATTTCATCGATTCACGCCAGTGGTTCTTTGAAAGGCTGCAGCCGGATTTCCAGAAATTCAGGGATGCTACCGAGAATCTCAACAATCTTATATACAATGATCTGAAAGACAATTCCGAGACGTTTCAGGCCGGGTTTTACCGCAGTATCATGCCTGGAATCGTGTCGGTCGGTGTCGGACTTCTTCTGGTGGTCCTGCTGCTGTTTTTCGTCATGTCATATTATGTAAATCCTATCTGCAGGATGGAGAACGGTGTGGACAACTACCTGAAGTTCAACAAGAGGTACACCTGTACCGTTGACGGAGATGATGAACTGGTGGCGATAAACAACGGCGTTTCTGAGATTGTGGAGGAAAACATCGAGCTGAAGAAGCGTATTGCGAAACTCAGGGAAGAGAAGGAAAAATTCATAGAATCTTCAGAGGACAGGAAATAGCAGATGAACGTAAAGGTAATATCAACCAATGTCGGCAGGGCGCTTCTGGTGAGCGCCTTGTTCATGTTCATTTCCATGCTGATCTCCATCTGCGACGGGATGGACTCGGCATTCGCCCCTCTGTCCATCAGCTTTATAATCACTTTCATCGCGGGGGCTTTCCCGTTCATTTTCGTCAGGAAGTCCGAGACGATCTCCCTTCAGGACGGGTTCATGATTATCGTCCTGTCATGGATACTGTCTTTTCTGTTCGGGATGCTGCCGTATGTAATGTGGGGAGGGGAGTTCTCTCTGGTAAACGCGCTGTTTGAAAGCGTGTCGGGGTACACTACCACAGGCTCTACTATCCTGTCCGACATAGAAGCCTTGCCGAGGAGCCTGCTTTTCTGGCGGTCTTCGACCCATTTCATCGGAGGACTCGGAGTGGTGGTGTTCCTGCTTCTCATCATGCCTAACGCCAGTCCTTTCCGCTTGAGACTCACGAATATAGAACTTTCATCCCTTTCAAAGGAGGGATACCGGACGAGGTCTTACCGGACAGTGTACATCACAGCCCTTGTATACGTAGGACTGGTCGCTGCGGAGACCGTTCTGCTGGTGCTGGCCGGGATGCCGTTCTTCGATGCCGTAAACCACTCGTTCAGTACGGTGGCTACCGGAGGGTTCAGCGTCAGGAACATGTCGATATCATATTACGATTCTGCCGTAATCGACTTGATCATCATGTTCTTCATGGTGGTATCCAGCCTTCATTTCGGACTGCTGTTCGCCGCCTGTGCCACCCGTTCGCTGAAGCCTCTGAACAATCCTGTGGTGAAGTTCTTCCTGCTGTCGATACTGGTGATGACTGTCATCGTGACGTTATCCCTGAGATTTCAGGGCGGATACGATTCATGGGGAGAATCCCTTCTGGATGCGGCGTTCCAGGTGTGCAGCTATGTCACTACAACAGGTTTCGGGACGGCCGATACCGACGGATGGCCGCTCCTGTCGCTTCTGGTCCTTGCCTATGCCCTGTTCCAGTGCGGATGCTCCGGTTCTACGGCAGGAGGAGTCAAGGCGGACAGGATGTATATCGCCATGAAAGCCGTGTCATGCCAGATACGCAAGCGTCTGTTCCCGTCTTCGTCGGTTATCCAGATAAGGATAGGCAAGCATCTTCTCAGTGACAATGCCGCAATGCCTGTCCTGCTTTTCATAGTACTGTATGCATCGCTCGTGGTCATATCCATTTTCCTTCTTGTACTGTGCGGCGTGGAGCCTCTCGAGGCATTTTCCGGAGCCCTTTCTTCCATGGGAAACGCCGGAGCTGCGATGGGTGACCTGAGTTCGCTCGGAAACTATTCGGCCCAGCCGGCCATGGCCAAGCTCATATATTCCTTTGACATGTTCCTGGGCCGTGTGGAGATCTATCCCGTTTTCGTCATTGTCTATCTAATGTTCAGGAGAGGCAGGTGATGGGTTACGGGGATTTCCTTTTCGGCAAATTCGTTTTAGGACTCGGTTTCGCTCCTACTCCATGCCAGGAAAATCTTCTGAAAAAGGTTTCGGAGTTCATGACGGACGGTGACGGGGATATTCTGGTAGTCAACGGCTATGCCGGAACAGGCAAGACCACGGCCATTTCTTCTGTCATCAGGACAATGAAGGAATACCGCCACCCCTGCATTCTTCTCGCCCCTACCGGACGTGCTGCAAAGGTCCTGTCCGGCTACGCCGGAGCTCCGGCGTATACGATCCACAAGCATATATACAGGCAGAAATCCGTAGGAGGAGACGGATTCGGGCAGTTTTCCCTTGCCCCTAACAAGGCAAAGGAAACCCTTTTCATTGTAGACGAGGTCTCTCTGATAGGAATCGAGGCGTCCCAGAGCCAGTCATCCCAGCTTTTCGGCTCGGGAAATCTGCTTGAAGATTTGGTCTCGTTCGTGCGTAACGGACTGGACTGTAAACTGATACTTATAGGAGACTCCGCCCAGCTGCCACCGGTCGGGCTTGACTGCAGCCCTGCCCTTTCACGTGACTACATGTCAATGATGGGAGGTGCTGATTTCGTTGAGCTCACCACGGTGGTCCGTCAGCAGAAAGAATCCGGTATACTGTACAATGCTACGCTTGTACGCCGGATGATCACCTCTCTTGAAGAAAGCTACGGTGAGGACGGCGGCGAATTGAAAATGAGGGTGGCGGGATTCGATGATGTGGAGAGGATAACCGGCGGAGAACTTATAGAGAAGATTTCCGATGCATATTCCGAATATGGCGAGGATGATGTCATAATCCTCTGCAGATCAAACAAAAGGGCCATCAGGTACAATGCCGGGATCCGCTCCACGGTCCAGTTCAAGGAAGAGCGCCTGGTGCGTGATGACAAGCTGATGATAGTAAAGAACTGCTATCAGTTTCTGGACGGGATACAGGGCATGGATTATATAGCCAACGGGGACATAGTCAAGCTTCTGAAGATTTCCGGGTATGAGGACAGGTACGGACTGCATTTCGCCAGTGCCCGGCTGTCTTTTCCGGACTACGGGGACCAGGAAATCACTGCCGAGGTGATTCTGGATACGCTCGATGCCGAGAGCGCCGCACTGACATACGAGCAGCAGAACCAGCTGTATCAGGGCGTCAATGCGGATTATGCGCACATCACGTCCAAGAAAAAAAGGTATGAAGCCGTACGTGAGGACAGATACTACAACGCCCTGCAGCTTAAATACGCAAATGCAATCACTTGCCATAAGTCGCAGGGCGGTCAGTGGAAATGTGTCTTCATTGACAACCCTTTCTGGCAGGACGATCTTCTTCCCGATGACCTGAAGTGGCTGTACACAGCCATTACCAGAGGTGTTGAGAAGGTGTTTTTCGTCAATTTCCGGGACGACTTTTTCGAGTAACGGGCTCTTTATGATGCCTGCTCCTTATGATGTTCATTCTGTTGCGTGGAATTGATAAAAATATTTTACCTTTGGAAGTTTTGACAAACTGCATATACCAAAAACAGACAGACATGACCGACAGGAAAGTTGTTACATTCGGAGAAATAATGCTGCGTCTGGCTACGCCGGGATACCTCAGGTTCGGCCAGGCGAGAGACTTCTCGGCTACATTCGGGGGAGCCGAAGCCAATGTCGCGGTGTCCCTTGCCAACTACGGGATTCCGGTTTCGTTCGTTACCCGCCTCCCGGAAAACGATATCGCACGCTCATGCGTAGCCGACCTTCGCGGCTACGGGGTGGATACTTCAAGCATAGTTTACGGAGGGGACAGGGTAGGCATCTTCTATCTTGAGACCGGGGCGGTCGCCCGTGCCAGCAAGGTGATATATGACAGGGCGCATTCCGCCATGTCCGAAATCCGTCCCGGCATGGTCGACTGGGACCGGGTGTTCAGCGGGGCCGGCTGGTTCCACTGGACGGGAATCACGCCTGCGATATCCGAAAGTGCGGCCATGGCGTGCCTGGAGGCGGTCAAGGCTGCCCGGAAAGCAGGCCTGACGGTATCCTGCGACCTGAACTACAGGAAAAACCTCTGGAAATACGGGAAGCCCGCTTCGGAAGTGATGCCGGAGCTTGTGGAGAACTGTGATATCATCCTCGGCAACGAAGAAGACGCCTGGATGGTGTTCGGCATCCGTCCTGAAGGCTTCGACGCGAGGGAGGGAAAAGTGGAGGCGTCATCGTTCGAGTCAGTGTGCAGGCAGCTCAAGGAGCGTTTCCCACGGGCATCCAGGATAGCGGTCACATTGAGGGGCTCTGTAAGCGCCAGCCACAACACCTGGAGCGGGGTCCTGTTCGACGGGAGGAATTTCTTCCGCTCCAGACAGTATGACATTACACATATCGTAGACCGTGTAGGCGGGGGAGACTCTTTCATGGGAGGCCTTATATACGGGCTGCTGACCTATAAGGGGGATGACGGAAAGGCGCTCGAGTTCGCCACTGCCGCTTCATGTCTCAAGCATACCATATACGGGGACTATAACCAGGTGACTGTCAGTGAGGTGGAAAAACTCATGAGCGGTGACGCATCAGGGCGTGTGGCAAGGTAAAACACTAAAAACACATATAGGATGGCAAGATTCTCGAAACTTCAGGTCCTCGGTACCATAGCTTCCACGGGAATGGTTCCCGTCTTTTATCACAGCGACCAGGAAACGGCCCGGAAAGTGCTATCCGCTTGCTACAGGGGCGGAGTCAGGGCGTTCGAGTTCACCAACAGGGGCGATTTCGCCCATGAGATATTTTCCTCACTGGTGAAATATGCCAGGGAAGAATGTCCGGACATGATACTCGGGGCCGGTACGGTAGTGGATGCAGGTACCGCTTCGCTTTACATGCAGTGCGGGGCCGATTTTATAGTGGGGCCTCTTTTTAACGGAGACGTAGCCAGGACATGCAACAGGCGCCTTGTCCCGTATATCCCGGGATGCGGCTCGGTATCGGAGATAGGCATGGCACAGGAGTACGGATGCGACATCTGCAAGATATTCCCTGCAGGCAATGTAGGAGGACCTTCTTTTGTGAAAAACGTATTGGCTCCGATGCCGTGGACGCGGATTCTGGCCACCGGGGCAGTCTCTCCCGACAGGGACAACCTTTCCGCATGGATAAAGGCCGGTGTCACGGCTGTCGGGATGGGGTCGAAACTCTTTCCGCCCGAGGTGATAAAGGCGGGGCAGTGGGATATAATAACGGAACTCTGTTCCCGTTCATTGTCCATAATTGCAGAAAGCCGATAACATATAACCACAACTGACCGAATGAACACTGAACTTAAACCAGACGGCAGGATGACCGGTTTCCGGTGGGTCATCTGCGCCCTTCTTTTCTTCGCCCTCACAGTCAACTACCTCGACAGGCAGGTCCTTTCCCTTACCTGGGTCGAGTTCATAGCGCCGGAGTTCCACTGGACCAATGAAGACTACGGTACCATTGCCGGGCTGTTTTCCCTGTTCTATGCCATCGGGATGCTGTTCGCCGGCCGTTTCGTGGACTGGCTCGATACGCGGAAAGGTTATCTGTGGGCTATCGGCATCTGGTCTTTCGGAGCCTGTCTGCATGCGTTCTGCGGGATCGCCACTTCCGGAATCACTGCCGGGAAATGGTTTGTGGGCTTCGAAGGTGCCAGAGAGGCCATTGCGGCCGTCTCAGATGTGTCCAAGGTCGTGAATGTCAGTGTGGCTCTCTTCGTCCTCGCCCGCCTGGTGCTTGCCGTCGGTGAAGCCGGGAACTTTCCGGCAGCCATAAAGGCTACGGCCGAGTATTTCCCGAAGAAGGACAGGGCCTTTTCTACCAGCATATTCAATTCCGGGTCTACTATCGGAGCTTTGGCTGCTCCGATAACCATTCCTTTCATAGCCAAGGCATGGGGCTGGGAAATGGCTTTCATTATAATAGGAGCCCTCGGCTTCATCTGGATGGGGTTCTGGCAGTGGCTTTACAGGAAGCCTGCCGTAAACCCGAGGGTGAACAAGGCCGAACTGGAGTATATCATGCAGGATTCGGCCGAGGAGCCGGCCCGGGGGAAGAAGCTTTCCTTCATCCAATGTTTCCGGTACCGGCAGACATGGGCGTTCGCCATAGGGAAATTCATGACCGACGGAGTGTGGTGGTTCCTGCTTTTCTGGGCTCCGGCATATCTGCAGTCGGTTTACGGCATGTCCTCCACCCAGGTGGCCCTTCCTCTGTTTGTCCTGTATATGATCACGATGCTGTCGATAGTGGGAGGCTGGCTGCCGTCATATTTTATCGGCAAGAAGAAGATGGACCCTTACGCTGGAAGGATGCGTGCCATGCTGATATTCGCGTTCTTCCCGCTGCTGGCCGTATTGGCGCAGCCGCTCGGGGCGTATTCATACTGGATTGCCGTAGTCATCATCGGTATAGTCGCAGCGGCCCATCAGGCCTGGTCCGCCAATATTTTTTCTACGGTAGGGGACATGTTCCCGAAATCCGCCGTGGCGACAGTTACCGGCATAGGAGGGATGGCCGGAGGAATGGCATCTTTCATATTCAACAAATGCTCCGGTGTCCTGTTCGACTATTCCGAGTCTTCGGGGATGGCATTCATGGGATTCGAAGGAATCGAAGCCGGATATTTCATCATATTCTGCATCTGCTCGGTACTTTATCTTGCAGGATGGGTGATAATGAAGCTCCTGGTGCCGAGATACAAGCTTATTGAAGTCAAATAAATACGTAGTATTATGAATAATCTGTTCGATATAGACGGCAGGGTGGCCGTCATTACAGGAGGCAGCGGTGTCCTGGGCAGTGCGATGTCAAGGTATCTTGCTTCACAGGGTGCCAAAGTGGCGATTCTTGCACGCAATGAAGAAAAAGGCAACGCGCTTGCCGCCGGAATCAGGTCGGAGGGGCACGAAGCCATGTTCCTTAAGACCGATGTGACGGACAGGGACATTCTCGAGAAGAACTGCTCCGATGTGCTTGCCGCATACGGGAAAGTGGATATCCTTGTGAACTGTGCCGGAGGAAATATGCCGGGGGCTACGATATCTCCGGACAAGACAATCTTCGACATCAGTATCGAAGATTTCCGCAAGGTGGTGGACCTTAACCTTTTCGGGACGGTGATACCTACGATGGTCTTTGCTAAGGCCATGCTTCCTACAGGTGGAGGGGCCATCGTCAATATGGCATCGGAATCTGCTCTCAGACCCCTTACCCGCGTTGTCGGATACGGAGCGGCCAAGGCAGCCATAGTGAATTTTACCAAATACCTTGCAGTAGAGCTGGCCATCAAGTTCGGCAATACTTTCCGTGTGAACGCCATGGCCCCCGGTTTCTTTATCACTGAGCAGAACCGTACCCTTATGACCAATCCTGACGGCAGCTATTCCGACAGGGCGAAGACTATTCTTGCCCATACTCCGTTCGGACGTTTCGGAGAGGCCGATGAACTTCTCGGGTCCCTTCATTATCTGGTCAGCGACGCCTCACGCTTCGTTACCGGTACGGTACTCGTTGTGGACGGCGGCTTCGATGCATTCTCAATTTAAACGGACCGGGATATGTATTTGGGAAAACAGACATGGAGGTGGTACGGGCCTGATGACCCGGTATCGCTGAACGATATCAGACAGGCAGGGGCTACGGGTATCGTTACAGCCCTGCATCATATCCCCAACGGGGAAGTGTGGACGGAGGATGAAATCCGCAGGCGCATTGACATCATACGTTCGGCCGGACTTGAATGGTCGGTAGTGGAAAGCGTTCCGGTCCACGAGCATATCAAGACCAGGGAAGGCAATTACCGTCTCTATATAGAGAACTACAGGCAGAGCATAAGGAACCTTGCCCGCTGCGGGGTGAACATTGTCACCTACAATTTCATGCCGGTCCTGGACTGGACCCGCACAGACCTGGCATTCAGGATGCCTGACGGTTCCCTTGCGCTGAGGTTCGAGAAGGCCGCGCTGATAGCATTCGACATGTTCCTTCTGAAACGCCCCGGAGCGGAGGCAGACTATACCCCGCAAGAGATAGAGAAAGCCAGGGTAAAGTTCGGGAAGATGTCGGAAGACGAAAAATCCGTTCTGGTCAGGAACATCATAGCCGGTCTGCCGGGGGCAGAGGAAAGTTTTACGATAGAAGAGTTCCGCAGCAGGCTTGAACACTATAAGGATATCAGCGCGGAACAGCTCAGGGACAACCTCATATATTTCCTGAACGGGATCGTCCCTGTCGCGGAGGAAGAAGGCGTCCGTCTTGCCATCCATGCGGATGACCCTCCGTATCCTATCCTGGGCCTGCCGCGCATCATGAGTACGGAGGAAGATTTCAGGAAAATCGCCGATGCTGTGCCTTCTCCTGCAAACGGACTTTGTCTCTGCACCGGATCTTTCGGCGTGCGTGAGGACAACGACCTTCCGGGCATGATGAGAAGGCTCGGTGACAGAGTCTATTTCGCGCATTTCAGGTCGACCAGGCGTGATGCAGAGGGCAATTTCCATGAAGCGGACCACCTGGAAGGCGATGTGGATATGTACGAGGTGATGAAAGCCTTCCATGAACTGACCGAGAGACGCCGTGAGGCCATACCTTACCGTCCTGACCATGGACATCAGATGCTCGATGACCTGAAGAAAAAGACCAATCCGGGGTATTCCGGCATAGGCAGGCTCCGCGGTCTGGCCGAACTCCGCGGTCTGGAGCTCGGAATCGCAAGGTCCATGCTGGAGAAAAATGAATAACCGTCACATTTTGATAGGAACCGATTATGATAGACAAGAATTTTCTGCTCGAATCCGGTTATGCCGCCACGCTGTATGAGCGTTTTGCCTGCGGGCAGCCTATAGTGGATTATCACAACCATCTGGATCCCCGCATGATAGCCGAAGACTGCCGTTTCGATGACATTACACAGGTATGGCTGGGCGGAGACCACTATAAATGGAGGGCCATGCGGGCGAACGGTGTGGACGAGCATTTCATTACCGGAGGTGCGGACAGCTATGCCAAGTTCGTGAAGTGGGCTGAAACCGTACAGTATGCCATGCGCAACCCGTTGTACCACTGGACCCATCTTGAGCTTCAAAGGTATTTCGGCATTATGGAACCGCTCAACCCCGGCAGTGCACGCAGGATATATGACAGGTGCAACGCGCTTCTTCGTGAGGACGGGTTTTCCGTCAGGGGACTGCTTGAAAGGATGAATGTCCGCGTGCTCTGTACTACTGATGACCCTGCCGACGATCTGAGGTGGCACAAGGCCATTGCACAGGACAATACTTTCAGCATAAAGGTCTTTCCGTCATGGAGGCCGGACAAGGTGATGGCAGTTGAGGGAGGTGCGGAATATACAGGGTATATTTCCAGACTGTCTGAGGCGGCAGGAGTAGAAATAAAGGATTTCCAGGATCTTATGCGGGCCCTTGATATCAGACGGAAATATTTCATGTCGCTTGGCTGCCGGGGGGCTGACCACGGTTTCCGGGATTTTCCGGACAGGGATTTTACCGATGCTGATCTGGAGGAGATTTTCAGGAAAGCCATGAGGTCGGAAAGAGTTTCTTCTGATGACGCGGAGACTTTCCGCAGCGGAATGATCTATCATCTGGCAAAGATGAACGCCGAGGCAGGCTGGGTGCAGCAGTTCCATATCGGAGCCATCAGGAACAACAATCTCAGGCTTCTGCGCCGGATAGGACCTGATGCCGGATGTGATTCCATTTCTGACGGAAAGGTCGCTTCAGGGCTGTCAAGGATTCTGGGCCGGCTCGATGACGAGGGCTGTCTTGCCCGCACTATCCTCTACAACCTGAACCCGAAGGATTCCGAGACGCTGATGTCCATGGCGTACAACTTCAACGACGGTTCTTTCCCCGGTAAAATGCAGTACGGTGCCGCCTGGTGGTTCCTTGACCAGATGGACGGCATACGCCGGCAGATAGAGGTCCTTTCGCACGGGGGACTGCTGAGCCGGTTTGTCGGGATGCTCACCGACTCACGGAGTTTCCTTTCTTTCCCGAGACACGAGTATTTCCGCAGGATCCTGTGCAATATTCTCGGGGATGACCTTGAAAAAGGTCTGCTCCCGGAAGAAGAATTCGATTTTATCGGCAGGATGGTATCCGATATCTGCTATGCCAATGCCGTGAAATATTTCAACCTTACATTATCGGAGGATGATGGACTATGAGCAAGGAAAAGCACTCCGGATATGTTCCGCCATTTACAGTGAGCTCCAGGGCAATCAGCCTTGTTGCCGAAATATCGGCACAAATAGAACGGTACGCCATACGCATGGAGCAGGCGGACGGGCTACGCCTGCGGAAAGCCAATAAAATCAGGACAATCCACAGTTCTCTCGCTATAGAGGGTAATAAATTGTCGGAAAACCAGGTGCATGACATCTTGGAAGGGAAGCATGTGGTGGCACCGCTAAGGGAAATACAGGAAGTCAAGAATGCCATACGGACTTATGAGTTGTACGCATCATTGAATCCGTTTGACATGAAAGACCTTCTGAAAGCGCATGGCGTGATGATGGAAGCTTTGGTGGACAATCCCGGATGTTTCCGCAGCGGTGGAGTCGGCGTATTTGAAGATGACAGATGCGTCCATCTTGCTCCCCCTCCCATGCGTGTACCGGAACTTATGGAGGATTTGTTCAGCTGGCTGAAGCATGCTCCCGACCATCTTCTTGTCCGCAGTTGCGTCTTTCATTATGAATTTGAATTCATCCATCCGTTCAGTGATGGAAACGGGCGTATGGGGCGGTTGTGGCAGTCTCTCATATTGGGACGTCTTAACCCGGTATTCGAGCATCTGCCTATCGAGAATCTGGTATATGCCAATCAGCAGTTATATTATGAGGCGATAGAATCAAGTACGCAGCAGGCAGACTGCAGTCCGTTTATTGATTTTATGCTGAACGAAATCCTTAATGCACTGAAAAAGTATCAAGGAGAACCGTTGATGGCGGAGGTTCCTGATAAAGTTCCTGATAAAGTTCCTGATAAACTGAAGCAGCTGCATCCTGAGTTTTCTGATACGACATGGAACGTCCTTGAACATATTATGGAGAATCCACATGTTACTGCCGTTGAAATCGGAAACCGGATGAAGATTTCAGACAGGATGGTCAGAAAGCACATTGCCTTGCTGCGTAATGCCAATATTATCTGTCGGCACGGAAGCAACAAGAGCGGTTATTGGAAACTGTGTTTAATATTTTAACGTGAATCAGATGAACAAGTCAATAGTATCTCTGGCCGTGTCGGCCGTTTTTATGGTATGCATGTCCGATGCCTTTGCCGCAGAGACTTCAGGATCATTCAACAAGGTGCCGTCATCCTGGAAATGGATTTCGGACAAAGAGGTGGTTTTCACTTATGACGGCTCTTATACGGATTCTCTGGCATTTTCTGTAAATGCCCGCAGCGGCAGGGTCAAAGAAGGAGCCAGCGCTCCGGAAAAGTATTCCGGTTTTCCCCTGCATCCGGAAGGGGCTGTTAACCTTACTTATTCCCCGGATTCGACGAAACTGGCATTTACCAGGGACAATGACCTGTATGTCGCCGATATTGCAACGGGGAAGGAAGCCCGACTGACATTTGACGGTACTGACTTGATTCTCAATGGTTATGCATCTTGGGTATATTATGAGGAAATCCTTGGAAGGGCTTCGAAGTACAAGGCTTTCTGGTGGTCTCCCGACAGCAGGAAGATCGGTTTTTACCGGTTTGACAATACCCTTGTGCCGCTTTTCCCTATCTATTCACCTTTTGGCCAGGACGGGAAACTGAACAATACCCGTTATCCGAAGGCAGGGGAGAGGAATCCTGAGGTACGGATAGGCATGGTGGATGTGTCCGGCGTCTTCAGTCCGGAAAACGGAGGTGTCATAATCGCCGGACCGGACGGGATGGATGAGGCCACGCCGGAGGCTCCGGAGATCGTATGGGCGGATTTCGATCCTTCGGAGGACCAATATTTCGGAATACCGTTCTGGGGCGCCGACAGCAGGGAGTTCTATATCGCCCGTATGCCGCGTATCCAGAATACTCTCGATTTGTATGCGGTAAATGCATTCGACGGTTCGAAAAGACAGGTCTATCACGAAGAATACAAGACCTGGATCGACTGGATAAATGCCGTATCGTTTACGGAAAACGGTCTTTATATGGCCCGCCGGTTCGAGACGGGATGGGAGCAGATATATTTCCTTTCATACGATGGCAAGACTTTCCGCCGTCTGACGGACGGGAAGAACTGGGGGATCAGCATACTCCGCGTGGATGAGAAGAGGGGAGAGCTGTTCTTTACGGCGCGTCGCGATTCCCGGGTAAGGGAGACTCTTTACAGGCTTGACCTCGGCAAGGGATTCCCTTCCGCCGGCAACGCCGGTGTCTGTCCGGTCGAAGCGCTTACCGATCCTGCATATAATGTCTACGGAGTCAGATTTTCTCCTGACGGAAAATATTTTGCCGCATCATACTCGAATTATACTACTCCGACCAGGGTGGCTGTTTTCGATACGTACCGTAAAGTGTCAGTAATGACGGACCCTTCTGCGGAAGGACTTCCTGTCTTCCCAGCCGGTGAAAATGCTCCCGAAATATGTCCGGCCGCTCCTGTGGAGATCCGGGTGTGCCGGCAGAATGTGGTGGCTGATATGGCATACGAGGGGTATTCCCCTGAAGACTATGCACTTGCACAGCTGATATGGCTCACGGCCGATGACGGGCAGAGGATGCCTGCAGCCATTGTTTATCCGAAGGGTTTCGACCCGTCCCTGAAATATCCTGTGCACATGGACATTTACGGAGGACCTGATACTCCTATGGTACGCGACAGGTGGAGCACGCCTTCCGGAAACAACCAGTGGTGGTCAGACCACGGTATCATACAGATTACGGCTGACGGAAGGGCGGCCGGGCATTGCGGCCGGGCCGGTACCGACCTGATCTACAAGAACCTGACAGATGTACCTGTGGCTGATTTCATCACCTGGGCTAAGTACCTCCAGTCACTTCCGTATGTACAGGCAGACAAGATAGGTGTCGAAGGTTTCTCTTTCGGAGGCACGATGACTTCCATGCTTCTTTTCCGTGCTCCGGAGCAGTTCCACTACGGCATAGCAGGGGGCGGAGTATATGACTGGAAACTGTATGACTCGCATTATACCGAGCGTTATATGGAGACCCCGCAGACCAACCCTGACGGCTACAAGGCCGCCTGCGTCCTGGAATATGTTTCCGGCTATCCGGTTTCCATCATGACCGGAAAGCATGGGGGACGGCATGTCGTTCCGGAAAGTGGGCATCAGGAACATGGGAATCTGCCGGTAACCGAGCCTGTCATGCTGAAACTCACCCACGGCACCGGTGACGACAACGTCCATTTCCAGAATACCCTCCAGCTCATTGACGCCCTCCAGAAGGCCGGAAAGAGTTTCGATTTCATGATCTACCCTGACGGCATGCACGGCTACCGCGGCTACCAGGGAACCCACTTCCTTGCCGAAAACCGCGCCTTCTGGCTGCACTACCTGAAAGGGGAGTAGAGAGTGTTGCGCAAAACCTGCAATTATCTTTAAAAAGTGTTGTGCGCGAGCAACACTTTTATATGAAAACCGTATGGCTATGGAAATATTATTCAGAAAACATATCACAGTTGACTAAGTAAGGATTTTGCGTATTTTTGCACCAAATTTTGAAATAGGAAGCATTTGATTCATTATTGGACAGCAATCGGCATGATTCTGTCAGGCAAGTATCGCGTAATATCAGCATCTGTTGGTCAAAATGAGTCAATGGTCCAGTGCTTCTTTATACATGTTATTGCCGTCACCTGGATCAGACGGTAAACGGATTGAATCCGTATTATATCTGAGCATATATGCATACATTTAGGTTTGCTTGCATTTTTTTAGTATTGCTTGTTATAGGTTGTACAAAAGGTGATATAGAGACAAATCAGGAGGAGCCTACAGAAGAAGAGTTGCCGAAAAATGTATTTGACGAAAATATTACCGAATATTTCACGGAAGTTACTCCGTCTTACATCAAGGTGTCGGCATCCATCCCGGTCGAGGACATGCCTGAAGTTGGCGATGTGATAGTCTGTACTATTACCGAAAATACTCCATACGGATATCTCGGTAAGGTTACTTCCATAGAAAGTACAAGTGATGGATATGTATGGAATATGGAACCGGCGGCATTGACGGATGCATTCGAGACTCTACATGTCAATGAAAGTATAGATGGAGGTAAGTATGTTGAGTCAGTGCAGAATGAGGATGGAAGTGAATGTGAGTTTGAGATCGTAGATAGTTCTGTTTGGGATGATATTAATCCGATAACTGATGATGAAAATGAATCTGATGATCCGGAGACAAAAGTTCCGGGTGGAGGGTATGCGGAGACAACAGTCAGGCTTCCTGTGAGTTGGGGCAGTAAAGATGGAGTCTCAGTAGAAGGTTCTTTATATTTTTCGTTCCGTTTGGATATGGCTGTTGACATTAAAGATTGGAAACTTGTTTATACCAATCTTAAGGTTACACCACGTATCGGAGCTGATATTGAAATGACAGCAGAATATAAGACGGAGGGAGAAATGACAATATTCCATAAAGATGTTTCTTTAGGCGCAATTCCATTGGCAAACGGACTTGTGACCTTACGTCCTGAGCTCAATGTAGATCTGGTACTCGGATATAATGGAGAAGTTAAAATAGAAGCCAATATCCGTAATGAGTTTATGAATACCGGTTATTATATAAAGTATGCTGATGGGAACTGGCAAAGAGGAGCTCCGGATGGAACGGTCAAGACGGGAAACAGGTGCGCAGCGACCTCGCTGGATTTGAAAGGGGAAATATATACTGATGCAAAAATCGGGCTTACTGTGGGTCTGTATAGTGCTGACATGATAGGAGTGAGTATGGCAGCTATAGGAAGACATTCTTTAAAAGGAGATTTTTCTTTGGATAATGAAAGTCTTTATAAGGAAGCTCCTTCTGTCGGATTTGAGAGGACACTGTCAGGAGAACTTACTTTTTTTACAGATTTCCTTGGTGATGCCTTTGATTATGAAAAGAAAGCCCCGACCGGAGATCTTTTCCTCGGAATAACTCCGGTTGAACTGTTTCCCCAGGCTTCACTCAAGGCTGAATCGAAGAATAAGAAAGTAAATGTGGTGTCTGATTGGGAAACAGATGAGAATCTTCTTTCAGTGGAATTCGGGGTTGCTCTTCTGGATGACAATTATCAGGTTCTGAAGTATCATAAGATAGGTGAAATCGGTAATCATGGTACGAAAAGCAGTTCAGGGGTCAAGGATAACATATCTTTCGAAATTCCTGAAGCAGGGGATTATAAGGTTGCTCCATACGTCGGGTTAGAGGGAAACAGATATCTCGGAGAAACGACAGATGTAATTGAAAGCAGAAAATTGATAAAAAGCATCAGTGTCGAAGACAGTGATGATGGTACCGCTAAATGTATGTTTGAATATAATGAGGACGGGATTCTGATAAAAGCTACCCACCCTTTAATCGGTGAAATGCAATATTTATATGGAGATAATATGATAACCGTAAATGCTATAGGCAGTCAGGTATATGCGACCATTGATGAAAACGGCTATCTTTTAGCATTGACGGGTAATGAAAGTATTACATTCAAGTATGTAGATGGATTTTTAAACAATACATCTGACCTTTTGGATGGTGTCTATAATTACAGTAATGGGAATTTGATATCTCATGAATTTGAAATAGATTATACAAGTGGAAAGAGAACTACAGAAGAGAAATTCACATATCTCCAGAATGAATATAAGCTGAACCTTTTCTTATATGATTTTGATGAATATTATACAGGTTATAGATCATATTTGTTCCATATGTTTCCTGGAATAGCAAGCAAACAGTATGTGTCTCAAATTAGCAGTACATCGGAATTCTCAAATATAGACATTGATGGAGATAATCTTATGGATTATGGAACAGATGACATGCTTGTGACTTATGATTACGTTTTTGATTCAGATGGAGATGCAATTGAGATGGAAGTCTTAATGGAACTAGAATCACATTATGTGTTACGTGTTGACACTGATAATCCAAAACATGATTACTATACATCGAAAGAAGGTTATACGATGAAAATAGAATATTATTGATTTCCTCTACGGGAAAATTGGTTTTCAAACGGCCTATGAATATGATATCTGATTTATGCTTCTGTCATTAAAGAGCAAAGACAATCTTTTGCGGCTTCTATTAACTTGCGAGGTAAGTGGTCTTGCATATTTTTCTTCTCGTTTCTTTTTTGATAAGCAATAATCGGAAGTCCTGCGTTTACTGGGAATAATGAGGGCAAACATTTCCTGATTTCCTGCTTGCCTTAGCCATTCTGATGAACTGCACGCCTACAGTGAATTGTTTTATGGAACAAGGAGAGAGCAATATTTGTCAAGACAAGCATCGTTGTTTGTTCTCCAGATGAAGCACAGAGACCCTCGTTGACATTTTGGTTCACGAGGTGTCCCGATCATCAACCATCCTGAATGAAGTCCTTCTGGTCGGAGCATAGGTATTTCATCGGAGCCACAGCGACGGGCCTCATATGCGTCTTGGTTCTCCATATCAAATATGACTGATAAAGAATAAAAAGAACTCGGTCGTTGAATATAATTCACTATATTTACGCAATAAAATTGCATTTAAGAATGAAGCTAAATAGGATAAAGGCAGTCTTGGCAGACAAAGGCATTTCTCAGACGTGGTTGGCTAAAAAGCTGGATAAGAGTTTCAGTATGGTTAATGCCTATGCTTGCAACAGAATCCAGCCGAATTTGGAGACATTGCAACAGATAGCAGAGATTCTTCAAGTTGACTTAAAAGATCTGATAACAGATAAGGATGAACGAGAATGATGTTCTGTGGGCATGTGTAATCTTTTTGGTGTGTAACTTCTGATAATGCAGAAATATAGGAACGAC
>JADILV010000084.1 GCA_017695115.1 Candidatus Cryptobacteroides avicola
CTTTCAATTCAAGATCAGAAACTTTTACTCTTTTAACATTTGTATTTGCCATAGTCTTATTTTTAGAAAATCAGGCCGCCTTCACGGGCAGCATCTGCCAAACTTTTAACTCTTCCATGATAAAGGTAGCCTCCACGGTCAAAAGCGATAGTGGTGATACCCTTGGCGATAGCACGCTCTGCGATAGCCTTTCCTACGATAGCCGCAGCCTCGATTCCGCTCTTGCCCTTACAAGCTGCTGCAAGCTCCTTATCATTTGAAGCCGCTGCTGCAAGAGTGACAGCCTTGACGTCATCGATGACCTGTACGTAAATCTGCTTGTTGCTTCTGAAGACAACCATTCTCGGCCTTTCAGCTGTACCGTTTACAACTTTGCGTATACGGTAGTGAATTCTTTTTCTTCTTTCTATTTTATTCAATGCCATGATTTATCCTCCCGATTTATTTAGCACCAGCTGACTTACCGGCTTTACGACGGAGCTGCTCTCCGACAAACTTGATACCTTTACCCTTGTATGGCTCCGGCTTACGCAGTGAGCGTATCTTGGCAGCCACCTGGCCGATGAGCTGTTTGTCAGCGCTCTTGAGCACCAGGATAGGGTTAGCTCCTTTCTTCACAGGCTCTGCTTCAGCTGAAACCTCTTTAGGAAGCATGAGATGTATGTCATGAGAATATCCGAGCGAGAACTCGAGAATCTGGCCCTTGACATCTACACGGTAACCCACACCGACAAGCTCCTGCTTGATTGTGTAGCCTTCTGAAACCCCTACAACCATGTTGTGGATAAGGGCGCGGTAGAGACCGTGCATAGAGCGGTGTCTCGGCTGGTCAGTCGGACGGGTCAATTTAACTTCATTTCCCTCTACGGCAACGGTGATATCCGGGTCAACCTTCTGACTCAGTTCGCCGAGAGGTCCTTTAACCTTTACTACGTTGCCGGGAAGTACCTCAACGGTAACCTTGGCAGGAAGGTGTACAGGCAATTTACCAATTCTTGACATTATTCGTTTCCTTTAAGATTAATATACATAACATATAACCTCACCGCCTACATTGAGAGTCTTCGCCTCCTTGTCAGTGATGATGCCTTTTGAAGTAGTGAGAATAGCGATTCCCAGTCCGTTCAGTACACGCGGCATGTTCTCCACGTCGGTATACCTGCGCAGACCCGGTTTGGACACGCGGACAATCTTCTTGATAGCTGCAGTCTTGGTCTGTGGATGATACTTCAAAGCGATCTTGATAGTGTTGAAAGGCAGGCCTTCAACGATCTTGTAGCTGAGGATGTATCCTTTCTCGCAAAGGATCTTTGTGATAGCCACCTTCATCTTGGACGAAGGGATCTCGACAATCTTCTTGCCCGCAAGATAAGCGTTGCGGATGCGTGTGAGATAATCTGCAATTGGATCAGTCATTTTTTGTTTTGTTTTAACAGAAACCGGCGTATAATCCTACGCCCGATATCCAAATTGAACTTAAATATTGATTATAATGTTATATGCTATTACCAGCTTGCTTTCTTCACGCCCGGGATAAGTCCGTTGCTTGCCATCTCGCGGAACTGGATACGGCTGATTCCGAAGAGTCTCATGTATCCTTTTGGACGTCCGGTGAGAGAGCAGCGGTTATGAAGACGGCAAGGGCTTGAATTCTTAGGGAGCTTGTCAAGAGCCGCCCAGTCCCCGGCCTCTTTGAGGGCTTTCCTCTTCTCGGCGTATTTAGCAACTAATTTAGCGCGCTTCACTTCGCGGGCTTTCATTGATTCTTTTGCCATTTTCCTTCGATTTAGTTGTTATGTTTCTTGAAAGGCAGACCGAATTCACGAAGAAGGGCGTATGCCTCTTCATCTGTACCCGCTGTCGTAACGAATGTTATCTCCATTCCGAGGATCTTGGTGATCTTGTCAATGTCGATTTCAGGGAAAATGATCTGCTCCTTGATACCGAGCGTATAGTTTCCTTTCCCGTCAAGTTTCTCGGAAATACCGTTGAAGTCCCTGATACGAGGGAGGGAGATGCGGATAAGCCTTTCAAGGAATTCGTACATCCTTGTTCCGCGGAGAGTTACCTTCACTCCGATAGGCATTCCCTTACGGAGCTTGAAGTTCGAGATATCCTTTCTTGAAACTGTTGCGACAGCCTTCTGTCCTGTAATGGCGGTCAGCTCCTGCTGTGCCACTTCCACGAGCTTCTTGTCTCCAGTAGCGTCACCGATACCCTGGTTGATGGTGATCTTCACAAGTCTCGGAACCTGCATCACGGTAGAGTATGAGAACTCTTTGACCAGCTTAGGGACAATCTCTTCCCTGTACACTTTCTTGAGCGCAGGTACATACCCTGTAGGAAGAGCCGCCTGTGCTGCCGTAGTAGTATTCTTATTGCTCTTTGCCATTATTTAATCTCCTCTCCAGATTTTTTAGCGTAACGGATCTTCTTTCCATCCACGAACTTGTGTCCGATCCTTGTAGGACCGCCCTTTACAGGGTCGACAAGCTGGAGGTTGGACACATGGATCCCGGCCTCTTGTTTAACAATACCGCCCTGAGGATGCTTAGGGCTTGGCTTCATGTGCTTGCTCACCATGTTGATACCCTCAACGATAGCGCGATCCTTGTCAGTGATCATCTCAAGCACCTTACCGGTCTTTCCTTTGTCGTTACCGGCATTTACATAAACGGTGTCACCTTTCTTTATATGGAACTTTTTCATGACTTCAAAAAATTAAAGGACCTCCGGTGCCAGTGAAACGATCTTCATATAATTCTCGCGCAGCTCTCTGGCAACCGGCCCGAAGATACGTGTTCCACGCACCTCGCCCTGGTTGTTCAGAAGAACGCATGCATTGTCGTCAAAACGGATATATGATCCGTCCGCCCTGCGGACTTCTTTCTTTGTGCGCACTACAACAGCCTTGGATACGGAGCCTTTCTTGGCATCACCACCAGGGATTGCGCTCTTGACTGCTACGACAATCTTGTCGCCCACTCTCGCATAACGGCGGCGGGTACCACCCAGAACACGGATGCAAAGAACCTCTTTGGCTCCGCTGTTGTCTGCCACCTGTAAACGTGTTTCCTGCTGTATCATAGCCTATTTTACTTTTTCTACGATTTGTACTAATCTCCATCTCTTTGTCTTGCTCAAAGGACGGGTCTCCATAATAAGGACTCTGTCGCCCTCGCTGCACTCGTTCTTCTCGTCGTGAGCGACAAATTTCTTGGTCTTTTTAACGAACTTCCCGTAGATAGGGTGCTTCTCCTTCGTTGCGACTGCAACTACGATAGACTTGTCCATCTTGTTGCTGACCACTACGCCTGTTCTTTCCTTACGAAGATTTCTTTCCATCGGATTCGAATTTTAATTCTGTTTTTCTTTCTCTGCAAGGATAGTCATCATACGGGCGATGTCCTTTCTTGCTTTCTTGATCTTTGACGTATCCTCTAATGGAGAGATAGCGTGGTTTATCTTCATGGTATCGAGATTGGCTTTCTCAGCCTCGATACGCTCGCGCAGATCGCTGATTGACATTTCGCGTACTTCAGATGCTTTCATTTCTTTTCTCCATTAAATTATTCTACATAGTCTCTGCGCACCACGAACTTGGTGGTAACCGGGAGCTTCTGCGCACCAAGGCGGAGAGCCTCTTTCGCAATCTCCATAGGAACGCCCTCAGCCTCGATAAGGATACGGCCAGGAGTAACAGGACAAACGAACCCCTCAGGATTACCCTTACCTTTACCCATTCGCACTTCAGCAGGCTTCTTGGTATAAGGCTTGTCAGGGAAAATTCTGATCCAGATCTTACCTTCACGCTTCATGTAACGGACAACTGCCTGACGGGCGGCCTCGATCTGGCGGCCCGTAAGCCAACAATTTTCCAAGGTCTTGATACCGAAAGAGCCGAACGCGAGCTGGTTGCCCCTCTGGGCGAGCCCTTTCATGCGGCCTTTCTGCTGCCTTCTAAATTTTGTTTTCTTTGGTTGTAACATCGTTCTATTACTTTAAATAAATATTTTCCGTTTTCCCTTAAAACATTGAGACTCAGCTGGTTGGGCGGACTTATCCTCAAATAAGGGACTGCAAAGATAGTAAAAATATCGCAAATGCAAATAAATTTTGAAAAAAATCCAAACTTTTCCGACCAACATTTTGAATAGCTAAGTATAGTATTTTCACAAAGTTATGCATAGTGTTAAAAAATAAATACTCCGGTTTTCGACCATCGCATGAGAAGGCAATATGCAGCGCCCCGGGACAGAGGAATTTGCCTTTGAAAATAATTCATGTATTTTTGTCGGCCGGGGACATAAGGAAAGACCGTAATGAACAGATCGGCACATATAACGAGAATGGCGGCAGTGACGGCGGTACTGCTGCTTTCTCACGCCGTACTGTGCCAGGCCCAGAAAAAAGAAAAGATAAGGCTTGATGAGTGGAAACTCCGGATGGAAGAATCCGCCGGCCAAGGCGCCGCAGACGACGGAGATTACCTGCAATATATAATAGAGAACGGTGATACGGTCTACGTGGACAACCTGCCGGCCGCGCATGTCTACCAGAGGCTCCCGCGTCAGAAAGGGCGTGAATGGAGACAGTACTACAGGCTCGTACACAATTTCAGCAAGGTGTACCCTTATGCCCTGATAGCAAGGCATCTGGTAGAAGAGGTGGACAGCACCATTGTCGCAGACAATCTGAAAAGAGGCAAAAGGGACAGGTACATCAGCCAGAAACAAAAAGAGCTCTTCGAAGTCTTCGAACAGCCGATGAGAAGTCTGACAGTCAGCCAGGGGGCACTGCTCATGAGGCTTATAGACAGGGAAGTCGGAAAATCCTCCTTCAATATAATAAAAGACTACAAGAACGGCATGGCAGCCGGCTTCTGGCAAGGGATAGCCAGACTTTTCGGCTCCGACCTGAAGAAACCTTACGATCCGGACGGAGAAGACCGCCCTACAGAAGAACTTGTAGAGAAATGGGAATCGGGAGAATTCGAAGGACTGTACTATTCGCTGTTCTGGCAGTACCCGCCTACCGTAGAAGTCCCGTCAAAATACAGATAAGGCGACGAGTCTATCCAGTCTTTAAGGACAATGAATTCCGCTCCTGACGGCAGCGTCATCCTCACGTCGGCGTGATAATGCCCGAAAATGAAATAATCGACATGATGCTTCGCCGAATAATCCAGGGCGAATCTGTACAAAGGCTCGTCCTCCCCTTTGAATACATACTGCTCATGCCTGGCAAGCCGGTTGTTCTTTGACCACCCGTTGCCAAGACGGAACGCAATCCACGGATGCAGCATGCTGAAAAGCACCTGCAGGAAACGGCAGTGGAAAACCGAACGGAGCAGCATGTACCCTTTCGGCACCGGCCCCAGTCCGTCGCCGTGTCCCAGACAGAACGCCTTGCCGTTTATACGGACAAGGGCCGGCTGGACAAGCCTGACCATCCCGAGCTCTTCAAAATAGCTGTATGTCCACACATCATGGTTCCCCTGGAAAAAGTACACCTTGACCCCTGCGTCCATCAGGTCCGTCAGGGCGGCGAACACCTTCACATAGCCTTTCGGCACCACATCACGATACTCGTACCAGAAATCCCATATATCTCCGAGAAGATACAGTGCCTGCGTTTCTCCAGCCGGTATGGAACGGAGGAAACGCACGAATCTCGCCTCACGGTCCCGAGGATCAGCGACATTCAGGCCGAGATGTACATCGGAGACGAAAAACGTGAATCTCCTATCCTCCATAAATACAGGCAGATCAAGCGAAAATGAATATCAGAAGGGCAACTACGGCGCAATAGAGCGCAAACCAGCCGAGTCTTGCTTTCTTCACTAAAGCTATCATGACACTGCAGGCGAAAAGGCCTGAAACAAAAGCAGCCAGAAAGCCCAGCAGCAGAGGAAGCGCCCCGACGGAAGATCCGCTCATCTCCCCTCCGACAAGCTGGAGGAAAGACTCTCCGAGAATAGGCACCAGAACCATCAGGAACGAGAACTGGGCCATGACATCCCTCCTCACCCCGCAAAGCAGACCGGTAGATATGGTAGTCCCCGAACGCGAAAGGCCCGGAACCACAGCCAGAGCCTGGCCAAGACCGACCACGAAAGCCTGCCAGTATGAAATCCCGTTACGGTACCCTTTCCTCTCGGAAACGGAAACACTGTTGCGGCGGCCGGAAGCCATATCAGAGAAGAAAAGCAGCATGGCGGTACATACAAGAGCCACACCCACTATGAAGACAGACTGGAAAAGCCCTTCTACAAAATCCTTGAAGAAGACCCCTATGATGAAAACCGGTATCATCGATACGCAGATTTTCAGGACATAATCTGTCTGGTCATTATATTTGAATCTGAAAAAACCTTTCAGAAGGTCCCACAGCTGCTTTCTGAAAACGACTATAGTGCTGAGGACAGTGGCGGCATGCACCAGCGTTTCGAACACAAGGTCATCCGCAGCCTCCACTCCAAGAAGTTCTTTCCCTATAATAAGATGTCCGCTGCTGCTGACAGGCAGGAACTCTGTCAATCCCTGGACCAGCCCAAGGATAATCGCTTCAAACCATTCCATATCTTATCTACTCTTTTCCGTTTTCCTTTTCCGGGAACACTTTAACGATGGAGATTATCACCGTGACTATCCCCGCAATAATGACTACAGGGGCCGCGACCAGTCTCCTGAAGTCGAACATAGCGTAATTGAAGACCTGAGGATCTTCGCTTCCGCCTCCGGTCATGAGCACATATCCCGCGACCATGACCAGAAGCCCGGCAAGCATCATCCTGAGTCCTTTCGGAGTAACTGCAAAATTTTCCATATCAATAATACAATTCATCTTTTTTCAGTGACACGAGCTTTCCGACCACGAACCATGTGCTGATAAAACAGATCAGGACCCCGGACGCCACTACGATACCCATGACTACCAGCAGAAGCTCAAGCCGGAATACGGAGAACAGCTGCAGGAATTCCCTGCGTATCACGAACAGGATGGCCACAAGCGCGATAATGGCAATAAAAGCCGAAAACAGCCCCTGGAAAACGGACTGGACAAGGAACGGTCCTCTGATAAAAGCCTTTGTGGCCCCTACCAGCCTCATGGTATGGACCGTAAAGCGGCGGGCATATACATTCAGCCTTACGGTGTTGTTTATCAAGACGAATGAAATGAAAAGCAGGAGGGCGATGAAAACTCCGATAACCATGGAAATCCTGCTCAGGTTCGCATTCAGCGTATCCACCAGAGAGCGCTGATAGACGACCTCATCCACAAGAGGCGAACGGGAGATCTCGTTCTTTACCATCTCCAGACTGTCGGCCGACACATAATCCGCATCCAGGGTAACATCAATGGAAACCGGTATCGGAGACGTCTCGAACACGCTGAGGAAATCATCCCCCAGCAGTTCGGCCATCTCATGCTCGCCCTGCTCTTTGGAAATGAACTCGCTGCTGCGGATAAAGCGCATCCCGTCCAGGGTTTTCTGGAACTTCCTTGCCGAATCCTCGCCGACATTCTGTTTCAGAAGGACGGACACCTGCATGTTCTCCTTGAAATAGTCGGAGACGGATCTGGCATTTACCAGAAGCAGGCTTGCGATACCGACAAGCAGCAGCACAAGACTTATGCTGATTACCGAAGACAGATATGAATTCGCAAGCCTCCGGCCGATTATGTTGCTCTCACCTTTTCCCATAACATCAAAACAACCGTCAAAGATAGTGAAATATCAAAATAAATTATTATCTTTGTTGAGTTTTTGTCTTATTAAATGTAAAATGGGAGATTCTGTTAAAAGAGTGTTGTTCGTGAATTCGGAGATATTCCCTTATCTTCCCCAGACACGGATATCAGACATCGGAAGGTATCTTCCTCAGGGAATACAGGAACGGAAAAAGGAAATTCGCTCATTCATGCCGCGCTACGGGTGCATCAACGAACGGAAAAACCAGCTCCATGAGGTGATCCGCCTTTCCGGCATGAACATAATCATAAACGATGTAGACCGGCCTCTGGTCATCAAGGTGGCATCGGTTGCCGCTGCCCGCATGCAGGTGTATTTCATTGACAACGAAGATTATTTCCACCGCAAGCATATCTACCATGATGCCGACGGGAAGTTCTTTCCGGACAACGGGGAAAGGGCCATATTCTTCGCCAGGGGAGTACTCGAAACAGTCAAGAAGCTCCGCTGGGCTCCTGATATAATCCACTGTCACGGGTGGATTTCGTACGTCCTTCCCGCCTACCTCAAGAAAGCCTATATCGACGATCCCATCTTCTCGGCAAGCAAAATCGTCCTTTCCATATATGACGACATCAACGGCATATCGTTCCCCGGCGACCTTAAAGGCAAAATCGCATACGGCGGACTGGAAGCGTCCGACATCACGCTGCCTGAAAACCCTACGGGGGCAGACCTTGCGGGATTCGCCGTAAAATATTCGGATGCCGTCATTCTGGGGTCGGAAAATATTCCACAGGAAGTGACCGGTGCCTGTCAGGACCTCGGGCTGCCCGTACTACCGTACAGGGAAGAATCATTCACGGACGGCTCCTACATCGATGACTACAACAGTTTTTATGACCAGTTATAGAACAATGAAGCAAAAATACTGCGCCATCCTTTTTTCAGCCGCCTGCATCCTGGCATGCGGAACGTCTTGTGTATATATTGATGAAGAGCTGGGAAGCAACTTCATCCCGATGGAACAGAGATACACTACCTATATAGATGAGTTCGCCATTGACGGGATAGCCATGCTGCCTGTAGAAAAGCTCTCCGGATACAGTTCATCAAGAGTGACAATAGGGGCGATCCGGACTGAAACCGGAGAGGTAAGCCGGAGAAGCAGCGCGTTTTCACTGATTCCGGCCTCGGAATATGACTTCGGCGAAGGCGGCGAAGTAGTGAAATTCCATTTCGCGATAGCAAAAGATACGCTTTCCTACATAAATGAAAGCCAGAAAAGGATACTTCAGGATGTAAACATATACGCTCTGGACAAGTCACTTGACGAAGGCGACGGCTATATCAGCACCGAAATAGACCCTTCCGGGCTTGAACAGATTGCCGACGGCGCCATATACGACGGAGGAGACTCGTTGTCGTTCGACTTCAGAAAAGAATGGGCCGAAAGACTGCTGCATGAAAAACTGCAGACCCTTGAAGAGTCAGCCTACGACTCCGTAGGAGCATTTACTGAAAAGGTTTTCCCGGGCATCTATATGGCCGTGGACGAACCTGTTTCAGCCGGAGGAAGAATCAACATGTTTACAATCACCACGGGAGCCGACCTCGAATACTATACGCTCAGCGGCGGCTATGCTACAATGACCGTACATGGAGTCAAATACGAAGGTAGGGACGAGCTTGTAGACACCACATTCATGTTCCTGTACGGAGCGCAGGACTTTTCCATTACGCAGGCTGCGACAGACTATTATTCAGGAGAGACCCTTACACCGCAGTATGCCCTCAACATGAGTTCCAGCACACTGGATGATCTGGCTACGGAACAGCCTTCAGACGAGATTATCGTTGACGGCGGCGGTGGTCTCAAGCCTGTAATATATGCAAAAGGACTCAGAGACGGATTCATGGAGATACTTGCAAAGAACAGCATTGATCCCGGATCCGTGATAATAAACAAGGCGACTATAGTCCTTCCTTTCAGCGAAAGCACAAGCTACGAATCAATGGAATGCTATCCGGCGATCCTCAGCCCGACATGCAAGGTCTATGGAGAGGACAGTGATGGCAATGAGATAGTCAGCTACGCCGGAATCACCGACACCAGCGTCTCCTCTGAAAACCAGGGTAATATAAACAGGTCGACGTTCGAATACTCGCCTGATATCAGTTACCACATGCAGCAGATCCTTGATCTGGAAGACTACAGCGAAGATGCCGAAGTCAAAAAAGAATACGAACAGAAGGACATCTGGCTTCTGACACTTGCCGTCGAGGAGGAACAGGAAGAGCAGGAAGGTACCAGCGAATACTACCAGAACCTCCAGTACAGCATGTACTACAACAGCCTGTACAACAACTACTATGGCTATGGTTACGGCGGTTATGGCTACGGCTATGGCGGCTACTACGGAGGCTACGGCTACAACAATTATTATGACTATTATGCACTGGCGGCATACTACAGTGCCATGTCCTCCCAGTCTTCGCAGAGCAACAGTACGACCATCCTCGACCGCGACCGCTACTACAAGGCCGTACTGCGCGGACCGGAAGCCGATGCTGGAGAACAGACAGGAACAGGTACACAGGACGGCAGCAAGACAGAACTCGAAAAAAGGAGGGTACCTTATCTGAGGGTCACCTACTCTGTCCGCCAGAAATAATATGAAGATTACCGGAAAAAGAAAGAGGAGCACTGAAATGTACTCCTCTTTCTTTTTCCGGTAACTGCTCCGGAGAGAACCGAACGGAATTATTTGTTCAGTTCATTCTCGATATAAGAGATAGCATCACCGACAGTTGAAATCTTCTCGCTTGCAGCCTCATCTGGAATAGTGATGTTGAAAGCTTTCTCGAATTCCATAATAAGCTCAACTGTATCAAGAGAATCAGCTCCAAGATCATTAGTGAAGCTTGCTGTCTCTGTTACCTCAGACTCATCAACGCCCAACTTGTCAACGATGATTGCCTTTACTTTCTCTGCAACTTCTGACATGATAGTAAAATTTTAATTAATGATTTAAGTTTATTTTGTATACACTATTTTTCGAATTGCTGAATCGGGTGCAAAAGTAAGAAAAAAATCCTTAAAATAAAAATTTTTGTTACGGGCGACCTTTACTTAGCCTCATCCATACCCTCAACCCATTCAACGAGTTAAGCAAATAGAACACCCACATGATAACCATAAGGCCGGCATGTTCCTCTCCGCCGGCAACACAGACGGACCACATTACTACGCTTATCACGTTGGTGATTATCCATAATGCCCACTGTTCCATAAATGCCAGAGCCATAAGGGCCTGGGCGATTATGCTAAGGACAGTGGTGGCCGAGTCCTTATAAGGCTGGGGGTCTCCGAGATGCTCCAGTAGGAGTCCTCCGGCAAAGACTAGGGCGGCGGAACCCACAGTCAGGCCAATCCTCTGTTTCAGGGTCATCCTCCTGGCTTTTACCCTTACATCATGATCCGGTTCCGTAGAAGCGGATTTTGATGTAGCAGCCCCTCTTTTCCTCCATTGCCACCAGCCAATGAACTGCATTGGCAGATAGTATAAAGCGTTGAGTCCGGCATCCCCATACAGGGCTGCCTTGTATGATATGACAGCGTACAGGGAGACATTGACCAGTCCGAAAGCATAGTTCCATATACTTCCTTTCGCGACAAGTACTACGCAGCATACGCCGGCTATACCGGCAAGCGACCCGATCATGTCGATTGAACCGGTCAGAACCGAATACACTATATTCGTTACAACCACTCCTGCTATCAGGAAAACATCATACAGTGAGAGTATTTTCGTATCTGTTTTCATTGTTTGTCATTCAGAAATGCATGTATCCGCAGTGCCATCTCCCTGCCGACAAGGCCGGCAAGGTCCTCGACCGAAGCCGCTGCGATGCGGGCGACGCTGCCGTAATGGAGAATAAGCCTCTGCTCGGTTTTCTCGCCCACTCCTTTGATTTCCCGGAGGGCGGACTCTATCTGGGACTTGCTGCGCCGGTTGCGGTGATGTGTGATACCGAAACGGTGGGCCTCGTCGCGGATTCTCTGTAACACTTTCAGGGCCTGGGAATTCCTGTCAATGAAAAGAGGATAGGGATCCCCTACCCTTATCACCTCTTCCAGTCTCTTTGCCAGCCCCACTACAGTCAGCTTATCGGTCAGACCCAGTTCTGCCAGGGCTTCGTACGCAAATGCCAGCTGACCTTTGCCACCATCGATCACTACCAGCTGGGGAAGATCATCCGGTACCTCAGACAACATGCGGGAATACCTTCTGTTCACCACCTCCTTCATGGAAGCATAGTCGTTGGCGCCGACTACTGTCTTGATATTGAAATGTCTGTAATCCTTTTTGGAAGGGACTCCGTCACGGAACACGACACACGACGCGACCGGATTCGTCCCCTGGATATTGGAGTTGTCAAAACACTCTATATGGACCGGCAGTTCCTTCATGCCTATCGCATCCCTGAGTTCCTCCAGAACCTTACGCCTGAAATCATCAGGGTCAGTATGCTCTTTCTGCTTCAGGGCGTTGAACCTCATTTCCTTGGCGTTCTTCGCACTCAGCTCCAGAAGAGCCAGCTTGTCACCGCGGACAGGTATCCTGAAGTCAACGCCTTCAATTTCCACTCCCGGTCTGAACGGGACCAGCACCTCTTTCGACAGTTCGCCGAACTTGGACTGTATCTCGGCTATGAACATGCTCAGCACCTCGGACCGGTCCTCCTCGATATTCATCCTGAATCCGAGATTCAGCGACTGGATCACGGCTCCGTCACGCAGTCGCATGAAATTGCCGTATGCTTCGTTTGAGTCGAAAACGATGGAAAACACATCCACACTGCCCATTTGGGTGTTCATTATCAAGGACTTGCTATAGTGCTTTTCCAGAGACTGCATCTTCTGCCTGTACTCCTCGGCCTGTTCGAAATCAAGAGTCTCTGCCGCCTGCTGCATAAGGTCCCTGTAATGGCGGATCATCTCCCGGCCGCCCCCTTTAAGCAGATGTACGATTTCCTCTATATTATGATTATATTCCTGAATAGAAATCCCTCCTATGCAGCATCCTTTGCAACGTCCTATATGATAGTTCAGGCACGGGCGGAATTTCCCGCACAGGACCGCCTCCGAGGTAATCTTCAGATTACAGGTCCGCAAAGGATAAAGGGACGAGAAAAGTTCGAGAAGATTCCTTGCATGCATCACTGAACTGTAAGGCCCGAAATATCTGGAACCGTCCTTGACTATCCTCCTTGTCAGGAACACTTTGGGATAATCTCCTGCACTGACACATATCCAAGGATATGTCTTGGAATCCTTCAGCAGTATGTTATACTTGGGTTTGAACTGCTTTATAAGGTTGTTTTCCAGCAGCAGGGCATCCGCTTCCGTATCCACTACAGAATACTGTGCATCAGCTATTTTGGACACCATCACGGCTGTCTTCCGTGTCAGCCTCTCCGGCGGCACGAAATACTGCGCCACCCTTTTGTGCAGGTCTTTGGCCTTGCCCACATAAATGACATTCCCCTCGGCGTCATAATATCTGTAGACACCGGGGGAATGAGGAAACAATGATATCTTTTCTTTTAAAGTCAATTTATCATAAACAGATCCCTCGACTGCGGACATAAGGCCTCCGCTCGGGATGACAATTTGCTATTTGATGTACTTGGCGATCTCGGCCTCAATCTCCTCACCGCGGAGGTTGCGCTTGAGGATGGTGCCGTCAGGTCCGAAAAGTATGATATGAGGAATACCCTGGATACCATACAGCTCGGTAGGAATCTGCTGGGCATTGATGATCTGGCTCCAGTTCACACCGTAAACTTTTGCAGTATCCTTGGTCGCCTGAGGCTGGTCCCAGACCGCTACGCTGAGCACGTCAAGACCTTTCTTGTGATATTTATTGTAGATATTCTTGATATTCGGAATCTCAGCCTTGCACGGTCCGCACCATGAAGCCCAGAAATCCACCAGGACATATTTCCCTTTACCTACATAATCCGAGAATTTCACGCTCTTTCCGTCAGAATCCTCTATTGTAAAATCCTTGAAGATCTTGCCTTCGGCAGTCTCTATACGTGTCTGGATGGCTGCTTTCATGGATTTTACAGTTTCCGTTTCCTGAAGGGCCGGAGAAAGAAGGCTGATAAGGGAATCTGCCTTGGTATCGCTCGCAAGCATGGATGCGTTTTCAAGAGCTATGACAGCTATGATATTGTCGTTGTTATCAATGATGGACTGCTCGTTGAAATCCACGAAAGAAGTAGTCACAGCATCATAATTTGACTCCAGTCTGGCATCCTTTTCTTCCTCTGAAAGGCTTTCATCGGCCATTATGGCCTGGGCCTCCGTGTTGAAGTCATTCATGACAGACTCCACCTTCTCCTGATATGCCGTAAACCTGTTCTGTACAGATTTGCTGTTGCCGGATACGGCTTTTGAGACTTCGCCCAATACGACATCAAGCGCTGTACCGTCAGGAATGAAGCGTACCCTGTAGTTGGCCGCGGCAATTCCTCCTATGGTCATCGGATTTGCCGGAACTTCCACATAGAATTTCCCGTCAACGACAGGCACAAGGGTATCAATGGACATTTCCGGAATGACCACGTTCACTTCGTCGATTGCTTCGGCATTTACGGTTCCTGAAATCTTCGTGACGTCCGAAACCTGGGCGCATCCTGCCAGAAAAGCCCCGGCAGCTGCGATTGATAGAATCCTTTTCATTTTCCTGTAAAATTTTTTCCGATGCAAAATTATATTCCAAATCACACTTTTGCAACTATTTATCAAGATCCAACACACGGACATTGCGGAACTTGATGCCGGCGCCGTGCCCGAGGAAACCTATGTGGCCTTTCTCGTTGAACATTCCCGGATGGTTCTTGTGGTCGACAGTGTACGGGTTGTATTTGCTCCCGTCCGGAGCTACATTATGTCCCTGGCACGCCTCGCGCAGGTTGCCGTCAAGGATGACTTCTCCGTTCAGAGTGACAGTGATGCGGTCCCCCACAACTTTGATTTCTTCGCTGTTCCACTCTCCGAGAGGTTTGTGTACAATTCTTTTGGCCGGAATTATGCCATAGGCCGAACCATGCACCTGGTATTCGTGCAGATTCTTGTAGATAGGGTCATCATGGTCGAGAATCTGGCATTCGCACATGCCCCAGTAGGCGGCGTCCTTCCCCATCGGAGTACGGATGCCGACCCCGTTGTTCACTCCCGGCTTTACAAAACAGAAATCGAACCTTAGAATGAAATCCCTGTACTCTTTCTTGGTATAGAGGTTTCTGGTATCTCCGTATTTGGCTGTTACGTAAATCGTACCGTTGACCGGAGTGTAACCCTCCATGTCCCCTGTCCATTTGGAAAGATCCGTCCCGTCAAAAAGGACTTCGTATCCTGCCCTGGCCTCATCTTCCGGCAGGACGAATTTCTCCGCAGGAGGCTGGAGGCCTGAGAGCATTTTCCTGATTTCATCCACAGCATATCCGTCATCGGCACCGCCCGCAGCTGCAAATACCTCCATGGACTTTTCAAGAGCCGGCTTGAGCGCGTAGTAGTCGATTTCGTCCGCGGTGCGGGAAGCGATGGATTTTACTGCATTTGCAGCCCTGTATGCTGTCTGCGGGTCATCGAGATATTTCGCCGCAAGAAGGAATGCCGGCATCACAGGCGTTGTGGCAAGGGCATCCAGAACCTTGTTCTGCAGCTTGACATCAGGGCCGGATTTCATTACGGCAGCATACCATGACTCTCTGGACATGTCGTCAAGACCGGAAGCGGACACCAGATCAACGACCCGGGCAAGTGCCGCACCGGCATTCTCCGGATCGGACCCTGCTATGGACATCAGCACATCGGCTGCAGCAATGTTGTCCACAGTCATCAGGGCGGAAAATGCTTCCTGTGCACCGACGCCTTCAGCATAAGCGCCCTTCAGATATTTTACCGCATCCTTTGTCGCAGACTGTGCCAGAACCGGATAATACAGGTACGGCTTGCCGCTTTCCCCGATAAGGGCCATGGCTTCTTCGTACTGCTGTTCCGGAGCAAGGGTCATAAGGGCACCGGCCAGAGCCGACTGCAGGGCAGCGACCTTGAAATCGGTGTCGGCTTTTTCCAGCAAGGATCCAAGCCTGCCGCAGTCTTCAGGAGCGACCACTCCTTCAAGTGTCATGTATGCGGTCTTTCTCACCATGCTGTCATCCGAATCAAGCAGGGAGAATACCTGAGGAGCCAGTCCGGTCATCCGTCTGACGGAAGCAAGAGAGAGAGCATACCCTACAGCCTGAGAATCGCTTCCTTCCAGGACAGACTGCAGTCTGCTTTCCAGGTCTCCGTCAAAAGACAGCAGAGCCCTGTAGGCAGCCTGCGCATAATCCGCATCACCGGAAAGCTGGGCCACAAGAGCATCGGCGGCCTTATCTCCCCCAATCATGCCTGCTGCCCCGACAGCAGCGATTACGAGCTCCGGAGAAGCCGTTTTCCCGGCATTTTCACCTGCATATTCAGGGATATATGCCAATACATCCGGAAGCAGGCGGCTCACCTTATGCGCTCCGGTCCAGTTCACTATATCCGTTTTAACACCGTCATCAGCAGTCTCCAGAAGTTTTGACAGACCTGCGCACAGACAGTCATCCTCAATGAACCTTGCACCGTACTCCAGCGCTGCACAGCGGTATTCCCTGTCAGGACTTTTAGCTGCAGCCAGAATATATTTTCCGGCCAGGGCTCCCTGGACCGATACAAGAATCTCCAGCGCTGCACAGCGGATATTGGTATCATCGGATTTCAGGAGTTTTCTGGCCCCGGAAATAGCGGCAGATGCATTGCCGTTCTCTGCAAGCCGCTGCAAAAGAGTGATATAATCATATATTGAAGCCTTTTTCAGGAAGTTCAGGGAAGCCTCGCTTCCGCAGCAGGCCAGGGCATGCAGATATGTCCTCATATCCGGAGTATCCACCTTGCTGGACGGATCCGAATCTTCATCCGCATTTCCGTCAAGGTCCTGAATCCATGCAAGCAGGTAAGGCTCGGCAGCGGCAAGGCCTTTTTCCGCAGCAGCGTAAGCAAGCAAAGGCCTTGATGCTCCGTCAGACTTTATCAGGTCCATTATGGCTTCATCGCTTCCTTCAATGGAAATCAAGGCATTGACAGCCACTGATCCGAGGGTGGGGTCGCCGGCATATTCAAGAAATATGGGAATATCATCTGCCGTAGCCAGAAGTCTGAACAGGGACAGCAGTAAAGCTTTATTGGCGGTATCCCCGCATTTTTCCAGCCCCGCGGCAAGACCCGCCCTGACAGGTGCGGCATAAGCCTCATTTCCGTTTGCGCAGGCAAAATTCACGATTCCGTTCAAGGCATACTCCACCAGGGCGTTCTGTCCTTCAGAAGCCGGGACAAGCATTCCGGCAAGCAGCTCCACGGATTCCGGAGCAGATCCGGCGATGTCGGACATCTCTCCGTAAAGGTCCTCAGAAGTCTGGGCAGGAAGCTGCGCAAGGGCATCCTGTACGATTGTAAGGGTTGTCCTCTGCCGGGCATCCTGAGCTCCGGCATGTATGGAAGCCAGTCCCGGCACTGCCAATGTCAGTATTATTGATAATATGGTCTTTTTCATCTTTACAGTCATTAAGGTTAATTATCGTTAAACGGGATAGTTCTTCCGCCCTACAGGCTCCAGGTACCTCTCATCGGCTGGTCTATCAGTCTGTTGGCAGCCTCATCCCCGATGAAAAGCTGGCTCTTAGGGTCAAAATGCAGGGTCCTGCCCAGGCGGAGTGCGCATACACCCATGTTCACAATGGTAGAACTGTGATGGCCGTTCTCCTCATTGAGGGCGAATCTCTTCCTTGTCTTGACGCAGTCGATGAAGTCCGTGTTCTGCGGCTCCGGATCAGGCATCTCGGCAATAAGCTCCATCACGTTAGGAATCGTACTCTCGAAGCCTTTGTAAACCTTGCCTTTCGGACCTTCGATATAAGGGACTTTGCCCTGACTCTCGAATCCCTCGCCCTCAAGGATGATCTTGCAGCCGTCCTCATACGTATAGGTAATGCTGCGCCATATGCCTATGGCGTCCGGATGCTGCTGAGGTGCGTCAACCTCCACCTTTACAGGGAAAGTATCGTCTTTCCCGAGTATGTACTGAACCGGATCTATATAGTGCTGGCCCATATCACCGAGCCCGCCGCCGTCGTAGTCCCAGTATCCACGGAAAGTCTGGTGGACACGGTGCGGGTTGTACGGCTTGTAAGGAGCCGGGCCGAGCCAGAAATCATAGTCCAGACAGGCCGGGACAGGCTCCGGGACCAGGTTCTCCTTCCCTGTCCAGTAGAACTTCCATGTAAAACCTGTCGCTCCGGAAATGCGGACCGTAAGCGGCCATCCCAGCAGACCGCTGTCGACCAGTTTTTTCAAAGGCTCCACTGTCGTCCCGAGACCATAGAAAGTATCCTTGAACCGGAACCATGTATTCAGGCGGAAAATCCTTCCGTTCCTCTTCACGGCCTCCATCACCCGCTTGCTTTCCCCGATGGTGCGGGTCATAGGCTTCTCGCAGAAGATGTCCTTTCCTGCCCGGGCGGCTTCCATAGCCATAATCCCATGCCAGTGCGGAGGAGTTGCTATGTGCACTACATCCACATTCGGATCATGTATAAGGTCGCGGAAATCATGATAGGTCTTCAATGTTTCCCCGAATTTCGACTTGGCCAGGTCCACGCCTTTCTGCAGGTGCTCCGAATCCACATCGCAGATGGCTACCAGACGGCAGCGCTCATCGCTGGTAAAATGGTTCGACGACCGGCCTATACCCCCGACGCCTATAATTCCTTTCGTAAGCTGGTCACTCGGGGCCACATAGCGCTTGTCCCCGCCCATTGCTCCGAACACATGCCTGGGAAGGATCGTAAACAGGGCGGCGCTCGCCCCCGCCTTCTTCAGAAAACTTCTTCTGCTTTCGTCCATAGCTGTTCTGATTTTGAAATATTGGTTATCAGTAATTATACTTTAAGGAAGACTTTATGACGGTACAGGAAATAAAGAAAAAGCCAGCAGGCTGCCATATATCCGGCATCACTGACTACGGCCGACAGTTCCGGAGGGCATATGCCTTCCAGCCCCCCGAGGAAGAATTTCTGTATCCCGTCGAAACTTATTATTCTCTGGGCCAGATAGATAGTGATGGAATTCAAACCGACCACCCTGAAGAACAGGGTCCATTTCCGGAATCCCCGCACATCGGTCATATAATAGAAAAGGGAAAACAGCCCAAGGGAATACGCCCCGACCACACACACAAAGGAACTTGTCCACAGCTTCTTGTTCACCGGGAAAACAGTACTCCACAGGAGGCCGGCTGCCAGGAGTGCGGCAGCAGCCAGGAGCATGTAAAGCGATTTCCTGCCGCCCGGAATCTTCTCCTCCGGGATACGGACAAACTCCCCTGTGAACATCCCGAGCATGGCTGTAACGACCGCCGGCAATGTACTCAGGATGCCTTCCGGATCGAATGTCCCGGAAAGGATTGCCCCCGGAAGGAAAAGGCGGTCGACATACCCTGCCAGATTGCCCTCGAACGAGAAAGGGCCGCTTCCGGCAGGCGCGTCAGGAGCAGGGCAGAGCCACAGGAGCAGCCAGTATCCCACGAGAATGGCGACAGCTGTCAGCGCCCTTGCTTTCGTTTTGAAATTTATGAAAAGAAGAGCGGCAAACATCCATGCAAGCCCGATACGTCCCAGCACGCTCGCTATCCTCAAATGCGTGAAATCCAGATTAAAGAACCCGTTGTAAACGACTCCGAGAAACACCAGCACAGCCGCCCTTTTGAATATCTTCAGGTAAATGCGGCGGAGAGGGACTCCGGATGCCACCTGCTTCGCATAGGAAAAGGGGAACGATATCCCTGCAATGAAAAGAAACAGGGGAAATATAGTGTCATGGTGCGAAAGCCCGTGCCACTCTACATGGGACATGGTCCCGGCAAGCCATGAATCCTCCCCTCCGGGAAAAAGACAGCACAGAGATACGACGAGCGGAGTGAGGCCCATGATAAAAAGCATGTCAAATCCTCTGAGCGCATCAAGAGAAGCAAGACGTCCCGACTGTTCCATCAGCAGTTGTTATAATATATGGTTAACATAACAAGTTTCGAAATGGAGCCGCCATACCGCTTCCGTTTCGAAACCCCAAAGTTAGTAAAAAATCAGAAGCTGTTTAAAATTTTGTCGATATAAATTTTATGAGAGATTTCAGATGTGAAAATACTGCTATACAGACGTCCTCCTCCTCAATGCCTTGCATTTTGCTAATTATTACATATCATAAAGGGGGCTGTGTCAAACATTCATTTTGACACAGCCCCCCCCGATAAATATCCAGACAAAATTATTTGCTTTCCTTGCGGTCACCACCGCGACGACGGTCACCGCGACGGCGGTCACCGCGGCCTCCGCGGTTCTGTCCGCCCTGCTGCGAGTGGGCTCCGGCAGCTACTCCTGCATTCGGAGAAAGGTCTCTCTTTCCGTAAACCTCACCGTTGCAGATCCACACCTTGATACCGAGCACACCTACTTTCGTATGAGCCTCTGCCAAAGCATAGTCGATATCGGCGCGGAATGTATGGAGAGGAGTACGTCCTTCCTTGAACATTTCGCTGCGTGCCATTTCAGCTCCGCCGAGACGTCCGCTGATCTGAACCTTGATACCCTCGGCACCTACTTTCATGGTAGTAGCGACTGCCATCTTGATAGCCCTTCTGTATGAAACACGGCCTTCGATCTGGCGTGCGATGTTGTCTGCCACGATGTGGGCGTCTACCTCAGGTTTCTTCACCTCGAAGATGTTGATCTGGACATCTTTCTTGGTTACTTTCTTGAGCTCTTCCTTAAGTTTGTCTACCTCGGCTCCGCCTTTTCCGATTATAACGCCCGGACGTGCGGCATGGATAGTCACTGTGATGAGCTTGAGAGTCCTCTCGATAACAATCTTTGAAAGGCTGGCCTTTGCAAGACGGTTTACAAGATACTTACGGATTTCGTAGTCCTCTGCGATCTTCTCCGCATAGTTACCACCACACCAGTTAGAGTCCCAACCACGGGTGATACCGATTCTGTTGCTGATAGGATTTGTTTTCTGTCCCATAATTTATTCCTCCACTGATGCTGGTTTCCTTGTATCGAGGATGATGGTAATGTGGTTTGAACGCTTGCGGATCCTGCCGGCCCTTCCCCGAGGACAAGGACGGATTCTCTTGAGTGTACGGCCTTCATTTACCATGAGGGTCTTGATATACACATTACCGTTATCCAGTTCTTTTGTATTGTCCGGGTTCTTTGCCTCCCAGTTTGCGATGGCACTGCGAAGAACCTTGGCGAGCGCTATGGAAGCGTGCTTCTTTGAATATTTGAGGATATCCAGTGCACGGTTCACTTCAACACCTCTCACGATATCTGCGACAAGACGCATCTTGCGAGGTGAGGTAGGTACATCATTCAGCTTTGCGATGGCTGTCTGTTTCTTTATCTCTTTAAGCCTCTCGGCCATTTGTCTTTTACGAGCTCCCATAATTACAATTTCATTTTAAAATTATTTACGATTGCCCGAATGGCCTCTGAATGTTCTTGTCGGAGCGAACTCGCCGAGTTTGTGGCCAACCATGTTCTCAGTAACGTAAACAGGAATAAACTTGTTTCCATTATGAACTGCAATAGTGTGACCCACAAAGTCAGGAGAGATCATACTTGCGCGTGACCAAGTCTTGACAACCTCTTTCTTCATGCTACCTTCATTCATAGCAAGAATTTTCTTTTCCAGGCTTTCCTGAATATAAGGACCTTTTCTTAATGAACGACTCATAATCTCTTAAGTTT
>JADILV010000085.1 GCA_017695115.1 Candidatus Cryptobacteroides avicola
ATCCGGTTTGGATGATACCTCATATTCCAGACATAACCGGCCTAAAGCCTGGAGAGATACTCGTCGCAGCCGCAGCCTTGGCGGCCGTCGATTAAGCTAAACTACTTGGTAGATTAGGCAGCGAGTGCGTAGTTGTTGTTGCCAACTAAATTTTTGGAGGCTGAGATTAACGGGCAAACTTCCGACGCCCGGCGTGCTTACTGTCCAATGTCATGTGCTGTCAAAACCAAAACAGCCCCATTGATTCAAATGGCATATCTGATGTCTATTGTATATTATTATACTCCGCTTCCAGAAAAATGTTTCAGCCTGGAGGGAAAAATTTTCGGCAATTATAGGGACAACGAAAAAAAGATGTTTGAAAAAATAAAACCCCTATTTTCGCCCAAGCAATAAACAAAAAAATCCCGAAGTCGGTAGACTTCAGGATTTTGCTTTGATTTTCCCTTTCGGGTGGTGGGAGCAGAGGGAGTCGAACCCCCGACCCTCTGCTTGTAAGGCAGACGCTCTGAACCAACTGAGCTATGCTCCCTTTTTTCGTTTCTTTTTTGGTGATTACTGCGTTGGACATCGTATCGTCGGTCAGTCATTTACGAAAGTAAACTCCTTTTCTCCTCCCTTGTCCGCCTTGTACTCTCCAAAAGCAAACTTCAATGAACTCCCCGAATTGATTTCGGGACTGCAAAGGTAGGAAACATTTTTTATTCTGCAAATTTTTTTACGACTATCTGCAAAAATACCAGCTGATATGTCATCACGAGCGGGGAACTGAGTTCGCAGCCGAGGTATTAGCAAGGGGCATCAGGCAGATTGCTCCGCTCCCTCCGGTCGGTCGAAATGACAAATATTAGGGCCTGTTCTCAGGATAATCTTCCGTATAGGTGGTTCCGAATGCCGGTCCACCTCGCACGTTTTCACCGACCTTTCTGCCGCGGAGGGACGGAAACTTGGTTCACCTCGCACGTTTTTACAGACCTTTCTATCACGGTGGTTCCGAATTCCGGTCCACCTCGCATGGTTTCGCTGCATTTCTGTGCGGGTGGACGTTCTATCTGTCCACTTCGCACGGTTTTCCAGGTTCATCGCTCGGGGTGGTCAGGAAAGGATTCTCACCTCGCACGTTTTCACCGACTTTTCTGTCGTGGAGGGACGGAAGCTTGGTCCACCTCGCATGGTTTCACTGCATTTCTGTGTCGGGTGGACGTTTTGCCGGTCTACCTCGCACGTTTTTCCTTTGGTTTCTCGCGCGGTGGTCCCGAATGCCGGTCCACCCCGCACACTTTTGCACACTTTTCCGCATTTTACCCTAAACGAGGCCTGTTGTTCCTGGTGAACTATCGGTCATTGCTCGCCTTCCGCGAAGAAACCTTTTGAATAAACTGCATAAACAGGAGGGACTTTTGTAGGGACTTTTGCAGACAGTCATTTAATTTTTTATATATTTACTTGTTTTTTAAGAAAATTCGTGTCAATTTTGTATTTGAAAATTAGGATACTAAGCCGCTAATACACTACCTGGCATTATGGTAGAAATTGAAAATCTGCATAAGACCTATAACAACGGTTCGCCGCTGCATGTCCTCAAAGGTATTGATCTCTCTGTCAAAGACGGGGAGTTTTTGTCTATTATGGGGGCTTCAGGTTCCGGCAAATCCACGCTTCTCAATATTCTTGGCATTCTGGATACATACGACGAAGGCAGGTACTGTCTTGCAGGGAAGCTCATCAAAAGCCAGGATGAAACGCAGGCAGCTGCGCTCAGAAATGAAATGATAGGATTCATATTCCAGTCATTCAATCTGATAAGCTACAAGACAGCGCTGGAAAATGTCGCGCTTCCTTTATATTATAAAGGATATCGCAGGAAGAAAAGGAACGAGATGGCCATGGATTTTCTGGACAGGCTGGGGCTGAAAGACTGGGCCGATCACCGTCCGAATGAGATGTCCGGAGGCCAGAAACAGAGGGTCGCAATAGCCAGGGCGTTGATTACCAGACCGAAATTGATATTGGCCGACGAGCCGACAGGTGCTTTGGACAGCGTCACATCGCAGGAAGTGATGGATCTGCTGAGGAAAGTGAACAAAGAATTGGGAATGACTATCATCTGTGTGACGCATGAAAAAGGCGTAGCGGAACAGACTGACCGTACAGTACATATAAAGGACGGAATCATAGAAGGAGAAGAAATCAACAACCCTGAAACGATCCACTCGATGCTGAAGTGACCATGAGAGAACTTCTGAGCGAAATATTCGAATCCCTTAAACAGAACAGGCTCCGTACCGTGCTTACGGGTTTTTCCGTGGCGTGGGGGATTTTCATGCTCGTGGTGCTGCTCGGTTCGGGCAACGGTCTGAAAAACGGGCTTATGGAGAACTTCGGTTCACAGATGATCAACAGCGGTTCCATCTACGGCGGGTATACCACTATCAGTTATGGCGGTTTCAACATGTACAGGGAAGTCTATCTGCGCAATGAAGACCTGGACGTTATCCTTGACGAATTCGGAAGTTATGTGAAAGATATCAGCGCCAAAGCGTGGTACAACAGCGTCACGGCCCGTTTCGGGGACATGACCATAACTGCCGGCGTAGAAGGCGTGACCCCGGAACGCGCTCCGATGCTCGGAGAAGTGATGCTGTACGGACGGTATATCAACGCGCTGGACATGAAGACCAGGAGAAAAGTGGCCGTTGTGGACGAGAATATCGTCAAGGTCCTGTTCAAAGGGAACGATCCGGTCGGGGAAACACTTATGATGAACGATGTGCCGTACAAGATTGTCGGAGTGCTGAAGACCGACAAGTTCTCCACATGGCCGAGCATCTGTATCCCGCTTTCCACGGGTCAGCTGATATATTCGAAAGGGGACGAGAAACTTTCAGAAGCGACATTTGTCTTCCAAGACAATATCTCGGAGGACGATGTCCCGCAATTCGAGCAGGCGCTCAGGACGAGGATGAGCAAGAAGTACGGATTCTCTCCCGACGACATGTCCGTCTTCTACATCTGGAACAATATGGAAAACTACAAGTCGGTCATGACGGTATTCAGGGCCCTGACCATTTTCATCTGGATGATAGGCATCGGGACACTGATGGCAGGAATAGTCGGAGTGGCCAACATAATGCTTGTGACGGTCAGGGAGCGCACATTTGAAATAGGCATAAGAAAGGCTTTGGGGGCCTCCCCGAGATCCGTAGTGGGGATGATTCTTGCCGAAGCGGTAGTAATAACGGCACTCTTCGGATATATCGGCATGTGTGCCGGTGTAGGGGTGATGGAAGGAGTCAACCGATACCTCATAACGACTGCCTCCGAAGCTGATTCAGGAGGAATTTTCAGCAGCATATCCTTTTTCAAGGACCCGACGCTTGACATCACTATCGTGGTCAGTGCGACTGTTGTGCTGATAGTTGCCGGGGTGATTGCGGGATACATACCGGCCAGAAGGGCTGCCAGGGTGAAGACCATAGATGCATTGAGGGACAGTTTATAGTAATCTACGCGGAACGGACTTTATGATGCATATATTGGACATAGAATGGTGGAATGAAATATTCCAGAGCCTGGGAAGGAACAAGCGCAGAAGCATCTTCACGGCGCTCGGGGTGGTCTGGGGCACTTTCATGCTGGTGCTGCTGCTCGGCGTGGGGATGGGCCTGTCGGATATTATCGTCGGTGAGATGGCAGACAATGCATCCAACTCCACTTTCATGTTCCCGCAGCAGACTTCCGTCCCGTATAAAGGGATGAAATCAGGAAGGTGGTGGAACATGAGGTACAGCGATGTCGAGGAGCTGGCCGGACTGCCTGGGGTGAAAAGAGCAGGGGCCCTCGGCCCTACAAGGAGCTACAAGCTTGTCTACAACAGCACCGCACATGACTCATACACCGCCGCCTATGACCTCGGGTTCCAGACGACGGACGGGATACAGGCTGCTGAAGGGAGACTCCTGAACAGGATCGACATGACCCGGATGCGCAAAGTATGTATCGTCCCTAAGGCCATGGCGGAAAGGATAGATCCCGGCAATTCGCTGATAGGAAAAGCGGTCAGGCTCGGCAACACATATTTCACAGTAGTAGGCACATACGTGAAGACCAACCAGATGTTCAATATGACCAACCCCGACAGGACCGTAATAATCCCCTATACGACAGATAATTACATTTTCAACCGCGGCAGTCTTTATGTAACCGCCGTAACCGTGACGGGGGAAGATGACGCTGACCTTTCAAAAATAGAGGCTGAATGCCGCCGGGTCATATCCGATAATCATCTCGTATCGCCGGATGATGACAAGGCTATATACTCTTTCAATGCAAAAGAACTCCTGGACAAGATAAAAGGACTGTTCAACGGTGTGATTTTCCTGACATGGTTCGTAGGTGCAGGAACACTGCTGGCAGGTATAATCGGCATCAGCAACATAATGCTCATAATTGTCCGCGAGCGCAGGCAGGAAATCGGTGTCAGGCGGGCATTGGGGGCAAGGCCGAAAGAAATCATAGGGCAGGTCCTGGCGGAAAGTACGGTGCTGTCCCTCATAGCAGGAATCCTCGGGATGACGGCGGCGGTACTTGTGCAGGGAGTCCTGGACAAGACATTGCTGCCCGTAATACTGCAGAACGCATACATTGAAGATCATGCATTGTATACACTCCAGCTTCCGTTCGGGACTGCCCTGCTGGCATTCGGACTGATCCTGGCAGGAAGCCTTGCCGCCGGCATATTGCCGGCATATAAAGCCATAGATATCAACGCAGTAGACGCATTGCGGGAAGAATAGGAAACTAAATAATTCTATAACGATATGAAAAAGTTTTTCAGAGTATTCTGGATTACATTGCTGGTCCTGGTATTTCTCGGGACGATGGTCTTCCTGTGGGTCAAGAGCAGGCCGCAGGTACAGTCTTTCAACCTGATTTCCCCGCAGACGAGGACTATCGAGAACTCTATAATCGCAACAGGCAAGGTAGAGCCGAGCAACGAGGTCCAGATCAAGCCCCAGATTTCAGGAATCATCGATGCAATCCATTATGATCCCGGTGACGACATCCGAGTGGGAGATGTCATCGCTACCATAAAGGTAGTACCTGAAATGAGTTCGCTCAACAGTGCGGAAGGCCGCCTGCGGGTCGCTGAAATCAACTACGACAAGGCCCTGAGAGAGCACCAGAGGAATGAAGAACTGTACGGGAAAGGGATATTGTCCCAGGAAGAGTTCGAGACTTCCAGGACAACCCTGGACAATGCCAAGGAGGAAGTGGACAACTCAAAGGACGCTCTGAAGATAATAACGGACGGAGTCTCGGAGAAGTACGACCACCTGAGCAATACCCTGGTGCGTTCCACCATCACAGGGAAAATCCTGGATATACCGGTAGAAGTCGGGAACTCTGTCATACAGGCAAATACCTTTAACGACGGAACCACTATCGCCACGGTCGCCGACCTGGGGAATATGCTGTTCAGGGGCAATATCGACGAGTCCGATGTCGGGAAGATATCCGACGGCATGCCTGTAAAGGTGAAAATCGGGGCGCTGCAGGGGATTGATTTCAATGCCGTCCTCACTTATATTTCTCCTAAATCCGAGGAAGTGAACAATGTAGTGATGTTCGAAATCGAAGCCGGGCTGGAGATTCCCGACTCAGTATTCGTGAGGGCAGGCTACAGTGCCAATGCGGAAATCATCACGGACCGTAAGGAAAATGTGATGTCCATCGAGGAAAGCTGCGTGAAATTCGCAGGAGACACTTCCTATGTGGAGATTTTCAAGGGTATGGACAAGGAAGAGCAGATTTTCGAGAGAAAGGATGTGAAGATCGGCATGTCTGACGGAGTTTATGTCGAAGTGCTTGAGGGACTGAAGCCGGAGGACAAGGTCAAAGGAAACCTGCAGATAAAATAGCAAGTTTAAAATATCGATGATGAAACTGTATAAGATACATATCTGCATTCTGGCTCTGTGCTGTTCCGCACAGGTCTACGGACAGCAGTCAGAAGCATCCGTACCGGAATATGCCGCCCCGGAAGAATGGACCATTGATGACTGTATCGGTTTCGCACTGGAACACAATGCGGATATAGCATCAGGCGAACTCGAAGCGGAAAGCGGTAAAATATCCCTTAACACTGCAAGGATGTCCAGACTGCCTGACGTGTCGGCATCTCTGGGAGGCAACATATACTTCGGGCGCAGCCCGTCCAGGGACGCATCCTACATAGACAATTCGCAGATTTCCGGCTCTCTCGGGATATCGGCCAATGTCCCTGTATATCAGGGTCTCAGGATAAAACATGAGATAGACAAGGCCAAAATCGATTTCGAGGCCGCCACCCAGAACCTTGCGCTTGCACGCAAGAACGTATCGCTCAACATCGCATCGCTTTTCCTTCAGGTGATGTATGACAAGGAAATGGTCTTGATTGCCAGAAGCCAGCTGGAGATGAGCTCAAGCCAGCTGGAGCTTTCAAGGGGACAGTTCGAAAGCGGCAGGGTTTCCCGCAGCGAGGTGGTGAGGAACGAATCTCTGGTAGAGGCCGACCGGGCATCGCTGGTCCAGAGTGAAAACTCATACACGCTTGCCCTGCTGGATCTGCGTCAGGCGATGAACCTGCCGGACAGCATCTCCATTGTGCCTGTGATGGATACATACGACATTCCGCGCATGGAGGAAATCCCGGCGCTCTCCCAGATTTACGAACAGTCCGTAAGGCTCCATCCTTCCGTAAAATATGCTGAAGCGACCTTGCAGAGCAGCATTTTCGCGTTGAAGGCGGCCAAAAGCGCCTACCAGCCTACTGTCTATCTGTCTGCAGGATACGGGAACAGTGTCTACAGCAACCTCACCGACAAGAGCATGAATACGGGTTTCTGGAACCAGCTGCAGGGAAACGGGAACGAATATATAGGTCTGTCGGTCTCCATCCCCATATTTTCACGCAATACTGTCAGGAACAATGTCAGGCTTTCCAGACTTTCCGTATCCAGGCAGGAAATCATGCTGGATGAGTCAAGGAAATCCCTGAAAAAGGAAATCGAGCAGGCATACTACGGAGCTGTCGCAGCGTACAGTTCTCTGAATTCGGCTGAAAAAGCGCTTGAGGCGGCATTGCTGAATTTCGAGAATGAAAAGGCCAGCCTGGACTCGGGCAGGTCGGATATGTATGACTATGCCAACGCCAAGGCGGAAGTCGAAAAGGCGCAGGCGACTCTCGCCCACAGCAAATACGACTTCATACTCCGGGTCAGAATACTGGATTTCTATATGATATGAATGTATCAGGGTGTTGTCATTTCGAGTGAAGGGTGTAGCCCGGAGCAGGGAAATCTGTTAAAGGAAAATCAAATCCATCATGATAATGAACAAGTTACGCAGAACAATCCTTATCGGCAGCTTTGCCGCCTTGTGTATAGTATCCGTATGCCATGAGACTGCCGCACAGAACCTTACGGTAGCTACCTACAATATCAGGAACAAGAACGACGGCGATGCCCGGGCAGGCAACGGATGGGACAGTAGATATCCGTGGATATGCTCTCTGATAGAGTTTGAGGGAATAGACATTTTCGGCTCCCAGGAAGTGCTTGAACCGCAGCTGGAAGATATGCTGGGAGCTCTTCCTGAATACGGCTATGTCGGAGCAGGACGGGATGACGGCAGGACAAAAGGGGAGTACGCCCCGATATTCTACAGAACAGACAGGTTCACGGTGCTTGGAAGCGGATGGTTCTGGCTGTCCGAAACACCCGACGTCCCGTCAAAAGGATGGGATGCCGCACTTCCGCGGATCTGTACGTGGGGGCATTTCAAGGACAGGGAAACAGGCAGGAGGCTGTGGTTCTTCAACCTGCACATGGACCATGTAGGCGTGCATGCGCGGGCAGAAGGCGCCAGACTCGTTGTCAGCAGGATAAAGGAATGGTGCGGGAAGAACGAGACGGTATTCCTTACAGGAGATTTCAATGTCGACCAGAATAATGAAATCTATACGACATTTACGGAATCCGGCGTGCTGGAGGATTCGTTCGTCACTGCTGAAAAGAGATATGCCCCGAACGGTACTGCAAACGGCTTTGATCCTGACTCCTTTACCGGGAGCCGGATAGACCATGTTTTCGTGTCTCCGGGCATGGAAGTGAAAAACTACGGGGTGCTTACAGAAACTTACCGCAGCGGGATTGACGGCGGCAGTTCCTATAAATCGGGCAACTTCCCCAAGGAAATCGACCTGCATGAATTCCAGGCGCGGACGCCTTCGGATCATTTCCCTGTGATTATCAAAGTCCGGCTGTAAAGGTCAGATTTATGTTCTGGTGACCTTTATCACACCGCGCCGTATGCGCAGCTGCGAGAGGACCTTGTCCAGCTCCAGATTGCTCGGTATCGACAGTTTGACGGATATGTCGTATGTGCTGTTCTTCCCGTTTTCGTTGACATTGAATGAACGGATGGACGCCTTGAATGTATTTATCACATCGATTACCTCGTTTATTACTGAAGGTTCCAGCGCCGCTATTATGCGGAGCGTGGTCTGGAAACTGGATGTGGCGGGTGTGTCGCTCCATTTTACCTTCTGGATACGGTAAGGGTACATTTCCATAAGCCTGGCGGCGTTCGGACAGGATATCCTGTGTATCTTGATGCCGTCCTTTATGGAAACGAAGCCGAATACGTCATCTCCGTATACGGGATTGCAGCATTTGGCCATCTTGTAGTCCAGATGCTTGACGTTCTTTGCGCTCAGGACAAGTATGTCATCGGAAGATACGGCCTTTCCGTCCCATGTCTTTTTCTCGGCCCCCGGTCCGCTCTGGGAAGCGGCATCGGCTTCCGGGGCTCCGGAAGTCTGCTCTGCGGGTTTCACTCCGGTGACGGACTGGATTATGTCTTTCAGGTTTCCGATGTCTACGGTCCCGTCACCTATGGCTGCATAGAAGGCGTTCACGTTTTTGTACTGCAGCTTTTTCATCAGTGCGGCCAGAGTCTCGTCATCCACCTCCATTTTCCAGTTTTTCAGTCTCCGGCCCAGCAGTTCCTTGCCTTCAGCGGCTTTCTGGAACTCCGCTTCACTGAGTTTCTGCTTTATTTTTGTACGTGCCTTGGATGTGACCACGAAGTTGAGCCAGTCCTGCGACGGTTTCTGGTTCTTGCTGCTCATGATCTCCACGACATCTCCTGTGGCGAGCTTTTCCTTGATAGGCACGGCTTTTCCGTTGACTTTTCCTCCGGAACACTTTATCCCGAGGTTGGAATGTATGTCGAATGCGAAATCGAGCACGGTCGCTCCTGCCGGAAGTTTGCGCAGTTCGCCTGTAGGAGTAAACACGAAAATCTCTTTGGACGGAGGTTCCGGAAGGTCGTCTTCATAGTAATTCTCTCCGCTGTGCGGATGCTCCAGAGCGTAGCGGACGGACGTAAGCCAGTTGTCGAGGGTGGCTTCGTGCTTGATCCCCTTGTAGGACCAGTGGGATGCCAGACCGCTTTCCGCGATGTCATCCATACGCTTTGTACGTATCTGGACTTCAAGGTACACGTTGTCGCTGTTCTTTACGGTTATGTGCAGGGACTCGTAACCGTTCGGTTTAGGATTTGATATCCAGTCCCGCAGCCTTTTGGTGTCGGACTCGTATTCCTCCGTCACGTATGAAAATACTTTCCAGCACAGGGCGTGTTCCGTCTCCCTGTCCGTTTCGCAGTCGATGATGAACCTGATGGCGAAGACATCGAAAACCCCTTCGAAAGGGACTTTCTGCTTGACCATCTTCCTCCAGATGGAATAGGCTGTCTTGGTCCTGATTTTCAGTTTGTATTGTATCCCGGCGTCAGACAGTTTGTGCTTCAGAGGCTCGATGAACTGTGTCATCAGGGCCTGCCTGTCTTTTTCGGTGGCTTTCAGTTTGTTGGTGATGGCCCTGTACTGTTCGGGCTCGGCGTAGCGGAAATAGGTGTCTTCCATTTCGCTTTTCATGTTGTACAGCCCGAGCTGGTGCGCTAACGGTATATACAGCATCAGCGTCTCCAGAATCTTCCTTTCCCTGGACAGTTTCGGGAACATGTCAAGAGAGCGCATGACTTCAAGCCTGTCAGCGAGTTTGAGGACAGTCACGCGGGGGTCTTTGGAATATGACACTATGAGTTTTTTGTAGTTTTCCGCTTCGAGACGGGTGTCCTTTGGCTTGATGGTCGAAATCTTGTTCAGACCGTCCACTATTGTCAGGATGTCCTTTCCGAATTTTCCCCCGGATGTGATGTCGGTCTCCGGATGGAACCTCGTGGCTTCATGCAGGAATACCGCCGCGATACACTCGGCCGGCAGACCGATTTCATCGGCCGCGATTTTCGCCACACCTGCAGGGTGCTCTATGAACGGTTTCCCGTTGCCTCTGGTCTGTCCTTCGAGGGCTGTCTCCGCTATGGAATATGCAGCCCTTACGAGTTCTTTGCCCCTTTCGTCGAAAGAAGGGAACATTTCATCTACTCTGTCCATAGTGATATGTCCGTTATATGTCTCCGTAAATATAGGCAAAAGCAGGGAGCAGAGCAAATATAGAGGACGACCCAAAAGGGTAATTCCTGCGTTGCGCTTGATTCGAAAATCCTCATGTACGACAGTACACTGCGGTTTTCTCATCTTCGCAAGCCTTGAAATTCCTCCTTTTGAGTTCGCTCTCTAGGACTGGTTTATGACGGTGCGGGGCGGACTCTGGTGTCAGCTGCCGTAGAAGAAAGGGTTGGGGTTGTCTACTACGGGAAGAGTCGATCCGTTGGTGACTTCCATACAGTTGTGGACGCTTATTGTGGCATCCGGTTTCCATCTTGAGAAATCGTTCCCCTCTATGGTGACATTACCGCAGTACTGCACGTCAATGACGGACAGGCCCGGGAAGATCGGCTCATGCGACTTGCTGTCTATGAACATGTTCCCGGTAATTTCGAGATTTTTCACGCTGAGTCCGTATATGATCTGGCTGTCGAATGTCTTGACGGTATTCCCGGAAAAGACTATGTTACCGTGGTAGAAGAAATCGTTTCCTCTGGCCTCTTTCGGTATTACCGGATCAATCTGGAGGATTGCCTGGGGCTGGCCACCTCCGAGACCTCCGTCCGTGAATCTGTTTGCGCGGATGATGATGTTCCGGGTGTTGCCGGACTCATACCAGTAGTTGGCGTCTCCGCATATCCTGATACCTGCCATCATGGAACTGAAATCGCAGTTTTCGACAAGCACATCGCCGGAGGTGGAGAGGAGAAGGCTCCTGGCCCTGTTGTAACGCACGCTGCAGTTCCTGATTATCACCGAACATCCTCTTGATATGTTCTCGACAGCCAATTCGGAAATATCCTCCACCGTGCTCAGGTCGAAGCCTGTCTCGAGTTCGTAGCAGTTCTTTTCAGTGCGGCTGATCCTGAGCAAGGGAGCTTCGGCGACAGGTCGGAGAGTCTTTCTGTTCACGAACCTCAGGATGTCCCCTTCGTCAGCGAAATGGTTGCCTTCCTGCTGGAAATGTCCGAACGATGTACGGAATACCTTAGGCGAAACTATTGTGTCGACCTTCATGTAGACTCCATGGACGTTGGTGGCATCATCCAGCATGCTCTCGAACGTGCAGTCTTCCAGAATCACGGTCCCGCGGCAGTCCACGAAGTGGGTCGCGTCAGCCGAGATTGTAATCATTCTAGGCGACCCCGGCCTTGCGGCGGTGGACATTCCGGACACTCTGATATTCTCTGAAAATTCTGCGATAAGAGCCATTGAGCCGGCCTTGAACACATGTACATCGCTGATTTCCACATTTCTGCTCTGGAGAATGGCGAATCCGGGGTGTGATCTGTTTATTTCGATAGGTCCCTTGTCATCCCAGATGCTTCCTGTCGGAGGTACATCTCTGGAGACAAGCCCGGAGAATCTGACGATCCCGGGCTCTATCTCTTCCGCTTTCATCTCTCCTGCCCAGTATCCGTGTTCGTATATGGACGTATTGTAGTACGGTCTTCGGGTCTTCGGGTCGAAGACGATATTTTCAGCCAGAGGGTATTCCCAGTCATATCCTCCGAAAAACAGCCTTCCGTTCTCTATCCTGTATCTGTTGTCCGGGAAGACCCTGACAACGAAGGATTTTTCCCGGGGATCGCTGGCTATGACTTCCCCTTCGAATGTCCACGGGTAGTCGTAGTCAATGGAAAAGCCTTCGAGCCTGACATCTTCTGAATTTTTCACGGCGAACGGTACGATCGCCCCGTGGAACAGGAACTCGGCACTGTCACAGCTTACGGAGACATTTTTCATGTCCTTTATCAGAAACGCCACTTTCCTGTCCCCGCTGTCGTTGTTGGACATGCTCAGGTATTCGGTCTTTGCCTTTTCCGGAAAGAACTCGTATCTGCCAGGGGCGAAATGTATGCTGATGTTCCCTTCAGGATGCTCCTCAAGTATCTTGCGGACAACAGGCGTATAGTCGTCCACTGTACCGTCGGCCTTTATCAGGACCGTCTCCTGTCTGCATGAGAAAAGGAGGATGGCGCCTGCAAACAAAAGACATGTATGGAGTATGTCGGACCTTTTCATTTCTTGAATCTGATTTTGGCGTATGCGATATCCCTTATTCCTGTGGATGCGTTCTGGTTGTGGGACCAGTACATCTGCACTGTCTCTCCTCCTGTCAGATCTCCGTTCCCGCTTATCAGGTTGGGATAGCATGCAGGAGTTTCCGGACTCCCGGTAATCAGTTCCGGAGAGCTCCAGACGATACCGTCATCACTGAATGACATATAGATCTGCTTTCCCCATGAGGCATAGACCATTACATATTTTTCCAGGAATGTGTTCCACATTACGGAAGGGTTTGCTCCCGGAACTTTTTCCAGGTTCTCTACGGAGATGTTTTCCCCGCCGAGTCCTGTGGAACTGTCATAGGCGGGAATCGTGAAATCCTTCCCGTCCCATTTCTTCCATGTGCCTGATGCTCCTGTCCTGTCGGAGGAGGCGGCCATGCAGAGGGCGTTGGCCCCTGATTTCACCTTGCCCTGGTAGTAGCAGATATACCTTGATGTGTTTTCGTCCCAGATTACGCATCCGTCTCCGAGTCCTGTCCAGTCCGGCTCGGCTGGTTTGGCGTTCCGGTCCGTAATGACAGGTTCCGGGTCTCTCCACGTAGCTCCGTAGTCATCGGAATATGCCGCGCCTATGGATTTGTGTGCCGTGCCGTTACTGTCCCAATGGCTTTCCGCATGGAAGAACCCGACATACCTTCCGTTGTCATCGAGAGGGAAGATGCCTATGAACCATGAGCCTCCGTCATTGAAACCGTCGATTCGGCTGAAGTCCTTTCCCCATACCTTGTTTTCTTCTGTCAGCGAAGATATGTGGTCCTCAGGGTATGGGGTGGCAGCCGTGGTCAGCACATCGGTGGATTCGCACCAGAACAGCTGCCAGACATCTCCTTTTCTGACCGGAATCAGCTTTCCGTCAGGCCAGTATCCTTTCATGAAAGTAGAGGAATTCTGTCCGATGGTCTTTATTCCGGTCATGGATACATTGTCGTTGATGTCTGTCCAGACCTCGTTGTCTTCCTGTGGCTTTTCGGGTGCCCCGTTGTCTACAAGACCGGATCGGGGCACCGGGACCCATTCCCTTTTGCAGGAATGTGAAATGCCCAGGGAAAAGATTATCAGGATAATCTGTAAGTATTTGACTGTTATTGCCATAGTTGATTCTGTTCAATTGCTCCGTTTGAGGAGTCGATTACTGACTGTGGGATAGGGAAGATCTTGTGCTTTTCCTGACAGTTCGGGATAAGGGCCTGGTAGGCGGCGGAAAGAAGCCAGTCAGGATCCTGTCCTACGGAAGCGTATGCCTCCTGCAGTTTTTCGAAACGTACCAGATCGGCCCATCTGTGGCCTTCAAAGCACAGTTCGCGGCTTCTTTCTGCAAGGATGAAGTCTTCGAACGGCTCATCGCCGGGACGGTAGTCCACATTGCTGTCGGCTGTGAATATGTCCTTCCCGTAACCCCTTCGCCGTACCTGGTTTACGTATTCGATGGCTTCATCCGAAGGCGTGCCTGTGTCGCGCCATTCTGCTTCCGCGAGCATCAGGAGAACATCGGCATAGCGGATGATCGGAAAATTGATGTTGTTGCACCAGTTCGCCCAGCTGTTCCCCCTGTCCGCCTTGTCAAGAGGATGACGGAACTTGTACACCCAATATTCTCCTTCGTAGTCTCCGTCATAGACGATTTCCATTTTCCCGGTGGTGTTGTTGAGGACGGCGTGTCCTCCTTTGTTGACGGCCCCTCTTCTGAGGTCGCCTTCTTCGAACTTCTTGTACATTTCAGGAAAGGCCCTCACCTGTGTCCAGTATATCTGTTCTTCGTGAGGAATACCGTCGGTAGTGCCCACCTGCCCGCCGTAGAGGGAGTTGCTGTGGGTATTGTCGAACTCGACATCGAAGATGTATTCGCTGTTGTGTTCATGCTTTCCGTCAAACTGCGAGAAATAATCTTCTACAAGACTGAATTTCCCGCTTGAAATCACCTCCCTGCATGCCTCGGCCGCGAGCGCGGCAGCGGACTTGTCCATCAGCGGTTCGCCTGCCATCTGGAGATAGGCCCTTGCCTTGAGGGCAGTGGCTGCGTATTTGTGTGCATGTCCGGTAGTGTTGGTCTCGGGCAGCAGCCTTTCGGCTTCTTCATAATCCCGGATGATCTGTCCGTACACTTCGTCAAGGGATGCTTTTTTCGTATCGAGCTTGCTGATGTCGGTGGTTTCGGACAGGACGAGCGGCACTTCTCCGTAGTAGCGGGCAAGCTGGAAATAGAACCAGGCACGCAGGAAATGGGCCTCTCCGGCTATCCTGTTCCTGTCCTGTTCGGAAATGTTGTTGCCGTCGTATGCCGCCAGCCTGTCAAGGACCACGTTCGCCCTCTGTATGCCAAGGTACTGCATGAACCATACTTTCTCGACAAAGAGATGTTCAGGCGTGTAGTTGTAGTACCCGATCATGTCTTCCCCGTTGTTTGCCGACGGTATGTAGCATTCGTCTGTACCGATGCGTCCCCAGTACATGAACCCAGTAAAATAGTTCCCGTAGCGGTGTTGCGCGTCCCATTCTACGGACGTGAAGGTATAGTAGACTCCCGTAAGGGCCATGTCGAAGTCGGCCGTGTTCTTGAAGAAGTTCTGTGTCACTATGTTGCTTTCCACAGTGGTTTCCAGGAAATCGCAAGAGGTGCATGTCCACATGAACGGGACCAGTATCAAGAGTATCTTTTTCATCTTTTCTGCCTCCTTCTATCTATTTGAATGAAAGGTTTACGCCGAATGTGAATGTCCTTGCCTTAGGGAAGTTGCCGTAGTCGAATCCCTGGGACAATATGGCCGCCGCCGAATTCTGGCTGATGCCGACTTCAGGGTCATAGCCGGAGTATCTGGTGAATACGCATATATTGTCGGCGGAGATGTAGAACCTGCAGGATTCTACGTGCTTCGTACGGCGCAGGAGCCTTGCCGGAAGAGTGTAGGTCAGTCTCGCCGTTGCAAAGCGCAGATAGGATGCGTCTTCGACAAATGCCGATGATACCAGTCCGTCCGGAATCTGTGAGTAATATCTTGAGGACTGGTTTTCCGTTGTCCATCTCCTGTTCCAGGAAACCGACTGGTTGGCACCTGCCCCGGTGTAGGATGCGATCATGTCGTAGTTGGCATTGTACAGGTCATTTCCGATAGAGTACTGGAATCCGAGATACAGGTTGAACGCTTTGTAGTTGAATGTCGTCGAGAACGCTCCGTATATGTCCGGCAGGAAGTTGCCTATTGTCTCCCTGTCTTCATCGTCTATTTTCCCGTTGGTGTTCTTGTCATAGAGTTTCAGCGATCCCGGCTTCTCTCCGCCCTGTCCGGCAATGCCTTCTTTCAGGGTATAGACGGGATCCGTGGGATCGGAAGGATTCTCCGATACGTTGAATTCTTCAAGCTGGTACAGTCCGACGGCACGGTAGCCGAACAGTTCCCCGACACTGCCTCCTTCTCTCAATATGACTGCGTTCTGGCCGTTCAGACAGGTGATTCCGAGATATATCGGGGCGCCGTTCTGTCCGAGCTTCAGGATTTTGGATACATTCCTTGTCATGTTGGCGTTCAGCGTCCACTGGAAATCCCTGTTGTCGATCAGGACAGCCGACATCGACAGTTCCGCGCCCATGTTGCGGATACTTCCGATGTTCTGCCATGCTTTGGTATATCCGGAAATGTTCAGTACCGGAGCTTCCAGCAGGAGGTCCCTCGTGGTCTTGTGGTACAGGTCCAGATCGAAGTGCAGCCGCTCGTTCCAGAGCCCGAGTTCAAGACCTATATTGTATTCGAGTGTCTTTTCCCATGTGAGATCCTCATTTGCAAGAGTTATCGGGGACTGTCCGATGCTGAGGTCGGTGCCGAAGGCCGTGTTCGTGTTGTACAGCTGGGCGAAGGACCCTGATGTCGGTACGCTGGAATTACCGACCTCTCCGACTGAAAGCCTCAGCCTGAGGGTGCTGACTGCATCGGTGTATTTGAGGAATTCTTCCTGCTTGACGTTCCATGCGAATGCCCCGGAATAGAATGACCCCCATTTGTTTTTCACGAATGCCGATGTGCCGTCACGCCTGAATGTGAATGTGCCGATGTATCTGTCATCATAGGAGTAATGTCCCCGGAAGATCATGGACACCATGGCTGTAGAACTGGTGTTGGAGTATGAATTGAAGTCCGTTGCCATCTGGAGGTTGTTGAACCCGAGCATTTCGTTCTCGAATGAGGAAGCATCGGTCGCCGTATAGTAGTATCTTGAGCCTTGTTCCGTTACTCCTGCCATCAGGTTCAGCTTGTGTCTGCCGAATGTCGGGGTCCAGGTGAGGGTATTTTCGTTGAGCCATCCGAATGTGGAGATGTTCGCCATGCACGCCTGTGCGTTGTACAGGTAACCGCGAGGGGTGGAGGTAGGGTAGAACTGCTTGTCTTCGAGGGAGTAGTTGTCCAGGCCTCCCGTTACACGCAGTCTCAGGTCATCAAGGATGTCGTATTCCACGTATGCATTGGCTATGGTCCTGTTCAGGATCTTGAGCATGGTGATATCTTTGGCCATTGTTACGGGGTTTTCCTTGTTTGACGTGTTCCATGAGTCGATCTGGTACTGCTGTACTCCTGCTCTCCTGAAATATGCCTGGGTGTCCGGATCCCTCAGGTCGAACGGCTGGGAGGTCAGTGCGCTCATTACCGTGCCGATGGCCGTACCTTCTCCTCCTGAAGTAGGAACGCCGTCATCTACGATCCGGCTGTAGTTGATGTCTGCTCCGAGCCTGAGCCTGTCCGTGAACTTGTGGTCTATATTGGCCTTGGCCGTGAATTTCTTCCAGTCGGTGTCGATGATTATGGACTGGTTCTGCATGTATGATGCGCTGATCAGGAAGTTTGTCTTTTCGTTCGAGTTCTGGATGGAAAGGTTGTGGTTCTGGATGAATCCGGTCCTGTAGAGTCTGTCCTGCCAGTCGATGCTCTCGATCTTGTCGAAATCGAAATTCCTCAGGTTGCCGTCCGAATCAGAAAAAAGCTCATAGCTCGGGTTCAGCTCGTTCATCATCTGTGCATAGCCCTTGAAATCGAGCATTTCTATCTTGCGTGGGAGAGACTGGACGCTGACATAGCCGTTGTACTGTATGCGCCCGGTAGACCCGCGGCCTTTCTTGGTGGTGATCATTATGACACCGTTGGCACCGCGGTTTCCGTAGATTGCAGTCGATGAGGCATCTTTGAGCACTTCGATGGATGCGATGTCTTCAGGGTTTATCATGGCCAGCCCGCTCATCTGCGAGTCCATGTTGCCCATTCCCATCCCGGAAGCTGTATTCACGCCGTTCAGCGGGAAGCCGTCCACTACGATAAGCGGTCCTGTCGAACCGGATAGCGAGCTGGCGCCGCGGATGAGCATTTTGGTGGCAGCTCCAGGCTGTCCGCTGGTGGATGACACCATCAGTCCGGCCACGCCTCCTTTGAGAGCGTCATCAACTGAGAATATCACTTGATTGTCAAGTTTTTCCGGGTTTATGGACGCTACCGAGCCCGTCAGGTCCTGCCTCCTGGCCGTACCGTATCCTATGACCACGGCATTGTCCAGCATCTCTGCGTCTGACTGGAGCGTGAAGTTGATTGTGGTCCTGTCGCCGACCGTCATTTCAGAATCCTGATAGCCTATGAACGAGGCTACGATTATTGATTCGGATGATTTGACATCCAATGTATAATATCCGTCATCATCAGTAGACGTGCCGTACTGCGAGCCTTTCTGGAAGACTGCTGCCCACGGGATAGGATCGCCCTGGCTGTCGGTGACCCGTCCGCTGATGGTAATCTGCTGCGCAAAAGCAGCAAGCCCCACCTGCACCAGGCAGAGCAGGGCTATGCATTTTTTAAACATATCAAGTGTGTAAGTGAATGAAGGTTATTCTTCGATAAGGTTCAGCTGGATTTCATCGACGTAGACTGTCGCTCCGACACCGGTAAGACCGAATGCGAGATAGCAGTTCTTGAATATGTCACCGGCATTCCCTTCTTCTACTGTGAATTCGAATGTGTACTTCTGCCATTCTGTCGTGAAGAGACCGTTGAATTCAGGCGCTTCTGCAGTTCCGCCGATTGTAGTGATGGCTCCTTCCCACAGTTTTGTCTGGGATGTGACCGTGAATTCGTCTCCGTCGAATACTGCCGACCAGCTGTCGCTGGCTTTAAGAGCTCTCAGAGGGTCGTTAAGATAGTCAGGTACAAAAGTGAAGATGTTGAGCCACATGCATCCGGCCATTGTCCCTTCTGCAGGGAGGTCTGCCCTGAACCAGAGGGAAAGTTCGTATTTTTCCCCGGAGGTGAGCCAAGGGTTGTTCGGCCAGTTGTTCCTGTGGGCGAATTCCCATACACAGTCTCCGTAGCACTGGGAAATGTCTATCTTCATGCATTTTGCGGTGCCGTTTGCTCCTCCGTCCGCGATGGTCATGATTTCAGGGTGTTCTCCTGCAGGGTCATTCGGTACCGCGGTCGGGAAATTCCCCCAGTTGTACCATACCTTGTTGGTTTCGCCCTGTTCGAATCCGAATACGTCAAGATTGTATTCGCTGTCGACCGTGAACATCGGATAGTTGCCTGCAATGATGTTCTTTGTGACTGTGATTGCCGCTCCGTCGGTTTCCCTGGTCAGACGGCAGGATACTTCCACGTTGTTTATCTGGTCATTCCACACTACTTTCGGGGACGCTTCAGTGGATGTTTCAGGAGTCCCTCCAGGAAATGTCCATTCGTAGGAAGTAGGTCCGCCTGCCACGTTTTCGAGTGAGAATGCTATTTCCGCCCCTTTCTTCGCACATCCTCTTTCAGTAAGCCCTGCCACGGCGATTTCCGCAGACATCGGGTCGAGTACTGAGACTGTCATTGTCCCGCTGTCTTCGGTCCCGTCAGCATAGGTGACAGTAAGATTTACTTTTTTTTCTCCGGCAGAATTGAATGTCACGTCTACTACGGCTTCTTCCGATGATGCCGGCGACCCGTCAGGGAATGTCCATGTGCGGGAGTCTACATTTATGGAGTAGTCGGTGAATGTGACGGTTTCTCCGACTATTGCCGTTTGGGTACTTGCATCGAAACTGAAGTCCTTTTCAATTGATTTCTTGCTTTCTTCCTGGCATGAAACCAGGCCGATAAGCCCGCATAGGGCTGCCGATGTCAGAATCTTTTTCATGATGTTCCGGTATTAGTTGTGTTATTTTTCCTTTTCTGCGTTTCCGCTTCTACAATATTAGGCAGATTGTCATTTCCGGGCGTTTACAAATCGTTCATTTTTTTGCAATTCCGCGGAAAACTGCATCCGGGGTCACTTCTGTGCCCGTTCCCATGTCAGCGGGGACCACCAGGTGGCCCATTGTCCCCATGTCCGCGGCGCATCGCTGTGTGCGTAACAGAGGTACTGGTCCGTGTCCGGCAGGACATGGCCTTCTGCATTTCCGCTCATGCCTGCATTGATTATTCCTTTGCAGAGTTCACCGCCGACTTTCCCGGTCTTCGTGAAGGAGATGCCGTCTTCCGATTCCCATATCTGGAGATAGCTGTCATCCGTATCCCTGTTCACTGCATGTATGGCTATGAACTTGCCGCTTCTTTCCACGTATTTGACGTCTGTATGGTCCGGTGCTTCCATGTCTGTCTTGTCTATGACGGTGCCTTTGCTTTCAAGAGCTGCAGGCCAGCATTCATCATCGGCAGGGGCGGTGGATACTCTCGTCGTAGTGGTGTTCCATTCATTCCATGAGTAATAAAGATAGACCGTCCCGTCCAGGACTACAATACATGGCTCTCCCGCTCCGAATCCGCTTATGGTGCCGTTATATGTGACAGCCGGCTGCGGGTTGCCGCCCCAGCCTGAGCCGTCCCATTTCTCCCACGGACCCTGCGGGCTTTTGCTCCTGGCAATATAGACATGGTTGCATCTTCCTGTCTTGTCTTCCGTCGACGTGTATCCGATATAATAATATCCTCCCCAGCAGGCGGCTCCGGGGTCGCAGCAGGAGAGTGCGTCCCTGCTGCCTTCGGTCGGGAGCAGGGACGGGACTTCGTCCGACCATGTCTTCCCGCCGTCAGCGGAATGCATGTAGACTATCTTGTCCCAGTATATGTCGGAAGAACCGGCCGTCAGGCAGACCATGCTGAAGAACTGTCCTTCGGCCTTTTCCCCGTTGATGTATGATTCTGCATGCGTCTGTTCTGTAGAGCCGGGGGTTATGCATTCCCATATCCCGGAGTTTGCTGTCCCGTCGGACATGACCCACAGATACTCTCCGGAGGGAAACCTGACTGAACCGTCCTGCGCGTCATCCGCATATATTTTCAGCCATGAGTTGTCTTTGTAGTTTTCGAACCGTCTGACTGCCAACGGCTCATGCGAGACTGTGGTACCGTAGTCCGTATCCCACCTGTACAGGCTCAGTGTGAAACATTCGGAAGTGCTGTTCCATGAAGGGCAGAACAAAGCCACGCATGCGAACTCCTGAGAAAACCTGAAATACTGGGCGAGTGTTCCTGTCTCTCCCAGCGGCCGGGCTTCCTTTTCTTCTGAAAGGTATGTCCTGATGCCGTCTCCGAATGTCCCTCCCGGAGCGGCGAGCCACAAGTCTATGGAATTGTCATCATTGACGATGATGGACGCCCCGTACCTGTATCCTGTGCCGGTGTAGATGTCCCATCCTTGTCCTGCCCTGGGGACTACATCATAGATTCCGGTATCTTTATCGTTTTCCTCTTGGGGGGTCGGGGCCTTTTCACAGGCGGATATCGCAGCGGCCATAGCTGCCACGGCCGGAATTATGGAGATTTTCTTCATTGCATGAAAAATTATAATGAGGTTTCTGATTCTTTTCTGAGAACTGGAACGATGTGCTTCCAGATAAGTGCGGATTCCTTGCTGTCATCATCCTTGACTTCTGCCGTAGCGGCAATGACGGCATTCATGCCGGGGAATACATAGATGAACTGTCCCCACATGCCTGCCGTATAGAATGCATCGGGATTCTGCCATATCTGGTAGCCGTATCCGGTAGCGTGGTATCTGTCTCTGTCCGACGTGCTTCCGGAGGGCAGGTCCCAGCTGAAGAAGCTTTCCGATGCTTCTGCAAGATACCGGGCAGGCAGGACCTGCCGTCCGGCATATCGTCCGTGTCCGAGCATCATTACTCCTGTTTTGGCCATGTCTTCCGGCTTGAGCCACAGTCCCCAGCCTCCGCAGTTTATACCCTGGACTTCATCCCATTGCGGCCTTTCGATGCCCAATGGCTTGAACAGGCGCGGATACAGGTAGTCCGCCACCTTTTCTCCGGTGACTTTCTGTACGGCGGCGGAGAGCATGAATGAGCCGATGCTGTTGTAGCAGTTGTACGTTCCCGGCTTTTCCTCAAACGGGACCGTGAAGAAGTCGGTTATAAGGTCCTTCCCGTGTTTTCTCAGGAAGGTGTCGAGGCTGTCGATTCCGGCAAGTCCGTCTTTCGAGTATCTTTCCCCGAGAACGTATGTCGGGTCATGCTTTTGCCCGGACGCCATTACCAGAAGGTCCTTTATATCCGCTTCCATGAGGTTCTGCCTGTATGCCGCATCGGTCAGTGTGTCCAGTACCGCTCCGGATTCCTCGGGAAAGATGTCCGCTATCCGGTCATCTAATGACAGCAACCCTTCTTCTATTGCGAAGCATACGGCGAATGAAGTGAATGACTTGCTGGTGGACCACATCTGGTGGGGCATTTCCGCCTTCCACCCGTTGAGGTAGGCTTCTCCCGTAACTTTGCCGTTCTGGATTATTATTATCGAATTGATGTTGATGTCCTTTTCGTCAGCTTCTCTGATATAGGCCGCAAGTGCCGCATCCAGTTCGGCCGAGCCTTCTGACCTCGGAAGCTCTGTGTCCGTTCTGCCGCATCCGGCAAGAAGAGCCGTTAATGTCGCGGCGCAGGCAAGGACCCCGGTCATGAAAAATGTTCTCATATTGGTGTATCGGTTATCGGTCAAGTGTGTTTTTCCTGTCGTGGCAAATTTATTTGCAGTCAGTATTATCCGTTGCTACAAAACGTTCATTTTTTTGCATATCCGGGAAAAACAGCTTTTTTACTCATGTTTCCTGCTGCGGTAGTCTTTCGGCAGGATATGGAATTCTTCAAAGAATATTTTCGAGAAGTACGACATGTTGTTGAATCCGGTCGAGTACATTACCGATGATACGGACAGGTTCTCGTCTGCGGCAAGCAGCTGTGCGGCTCTCTTCAGCCTTATGCTTCTGAGGAACCTTATCGCGGAAAGCCCGGTGAGGGACTTTATCTTCCTGTACAGGGTCGGCCTGGAGATGCCGATTTCATCGCACAGTTCGTCTACTCCGAATTCCGGTTCCCCGATGTGTTCTTCTATGACGGCAATGACATTTTTCATGAAGCGTTCATCTGATGTAGTGCCATAGACTGCGGACGGCTCTGTGGAAATGCTCTTTCTGAATGCTTCCCTCATGCTTTCCCTCTGTCTTATGAGATTTTCGATACGTGAAATCAGCACTTCTGCCTGGAAAGGCTTGGTCATGTATTCATCTGCAAGGGCGTCGAAGCCTTCTACCTTGTCTACGGGCAGGTTCCTTGCCGAAAGCAGTATGACCGGGATGTGGGAAGTGTCAGGATTGCCCTTTATGCGCTGGCACAGTTCCAGTCCGTCCATTTCAGGCATTATCACATCTGAAATTATTATGTCCGGCTGGTCGGCTATGGCTTTGTCGTAACATTCACGGCCGTCAGAGGCTGTTATGACGTTATATTGCATGGAAAGCAGGCGGTAGAGATAGTCCCTCAGTCCCGGACTGTCGTCTGCTATAAGGACTGTTCCTGGCTTTTCCCTGCTGTATCCCTGTTTTCTTACAAGGCCGTCGCGGATGTCTGACAGATCATCGTAGTTTGCCGGGTTGTCGCTGTTGCTGTAGTCCCTGTCTATATCCTCTTCCTTGAAATGTGCCGTACCTGTACGCAGCGTTACGTGGAATACGGTTTGCTTTCCCGGTACCGATTCCGCCCGGATCTTCCCGCCGTGCAGGGTTACCACATGTTTTGATATGGCCAGTCCGATACCCATGCCTTTCCGCGTACTGTTGTTGATGCCCTGATGGAAACGCTCGAAGATTCTGGTAAGGTCTTCAGGCATGATGCCCATGCCGGTGTTGCTTACGGACAGCGTTACACTGTCGCAGGCTGCTGAGATGGATACCCCTATTTCGCCCCCTGTTTCAGGGGAGTACCGTATGGCGTTGGACATCAGGTTCATCACTACCTTCTCCATTTCCATTTTGTCAATGAAGAGCATGACGGGGCCGTCCGGCTTGTCAAGACTGAAGGCTATACCTTTGCTTTTCATATACGGGACAAACAGGAGTACGGTCTCTTCTACGAATCTGCAGAAATCCACTTCCACTATGTGCAGGCGGATATTCCCGTTGTCGTATTTCCTCAGATCAGTCACCGTGTCGATGTGTTTCTGCAGTATGGTCGCACTGCGCCGTACAAGCTGCAGCCTGTCTCTGGTGGTCTTTCCGAGACTTGGGCTGTCGAGAAGTTCGTCAACAGGGGTAGTTATCAGGGTAAGAGGGGTCTTGATTTCATGCAGGAAGTCCGTGTGGAACTTAAGTTCGTTCTCATTGCGCTGTTCTTCTTCTATACGCAGCTTGTGTTCCATTTCCAGTTCATAATGCTGTCTGTTCCGTCTTAGAATGGCATTTCTGAGCAGGAACAGCAGGAACGCGGCAGCTATACAGTAGAATATACGCGCACCGGTGCTTTGCCACAGAGGAGGACGGATGGCTATGGAAAGGCTTGCCGGTTTTTCGCTCCAGATTCCGTCGCTGTTGGCTCCGTAAACGGAGAAGGTGTATTTGCCGGGTTTCAGGTTCAGGTACCTTGCCGTGATGTCCTTCCCGTCCGTATAGTGCCATGCATTGTCCGTCCCTTCGAGCATGTATCTGTACCTGTTCCTTTCAGGATGTTCGTAATGTAGGGCAGCGAACTTGAATGTCAGACTGTTGCAGTCGTATGGCAGTGTTATGCCTTCAGTGTGCCTCAGCGGATTGCCGATTATCTTCTTTCCTTTGAGAGAGTCTCCCGGAAATATTGCCTTCCCGTTTATTTCAAGTCCGGTAAGGACGGTCTTCGGCGGTATTGTGTTGCTGCTGATTTTCAAAGGGTCGAATATATTGAACCCTTCAGGACCTCCGAAAACGAGTCTCCCGTCGTGGAATTTCCCGGAAGCCCAGATTTTGAATACATCACTCTGCAGCCCGTCTTTTCTTGAATATGTCCTGACCTGCCCTGTCTTGTGGTCAAATCTTGTAAGCCCTCTGCTGCCGCCTATCCAGAATGCTCCGCCGCTGTCTTCCTGTACGGATTCGAATTCGTTGCTTGTGAACGGATAGCGGCTGCTGTTGTAATGGCGGAACTGCAGGAGGCTGCTGTCCCTGTTGCCGGTAAGCTTGTTGATTCCGCCTCCGAGCGTGGCTATCCAGAGCGAGTCTTCCTTGTCTTTATGTATCACTGAAACGAAGTCTCCGGCCAGTCCTGTCCTGTCTTGCGAAGGGTACACCCTGAGAACTGATTTTACCCGGCTTTCCGAATCACAGATGAATCTTGTGAGTCCGAAACGCGAGCCTACCCATACATACTGTTTCCCTTCGTGGCTTTCAGCCAGAATGTCTGTACAGAAATTGTCCGCCAGTGAGCACGTGTCTGCCGGGTCGCTGCTGAAGTTGGTCCAGCTGCCTCTGTACCAGTTTTGTCCTGATTGTCCTTTGCCGGGAATATACCTGAATACTCCGTAATTTGAACTGAGCCAGATGTTTCCTCTTTCATCGGAGTCAGCCATGTATATGCTGGATACATCCAGAAGCCTGTCAGGGGGGAGCCTTGTGAAACCGAACTTCTGTCCTTGTACTGCCGTTTCCAGATCCTTTCCGCGTATGACCCTGATTCCGTGTGTCCAGGCTCCTATCCATACTGAACCGTTGGCATCTTCATAGATAAACGATATGGGCATGTCCTGAAAAGTCTTTAAGGAAGACGGATCTACACGTGTGATTCTGTCATTTGCCATGACGTACAGATTCCCGTCCCGTGTGGATATCCATAGTCTTCCGGCACTGTCTGCATACAGACATACGATATGGTCTTTTCTGATGCCGTCCGAAATGGAATAGAGGCGGAAGTCATCGGTATGGCTTATCTTCTTGTAGCATCCGTTGCCTATTGTCCCTATCCATAATACGGAAGAGCCGTCCATATAGAAAGAGGTGATGTCACAGCTGTTGAATCCGTATTCTTCATAGGGGCCGTACCGGTGGAGCGTATTGAAGTCCCGGTCGTAGCAGGTCATGCCCTGTTTGCTTGTCCCTGCCCACAGGGTGCCGTCCGGAGCTTCATACAGTGAGAGCGTTTCGGTAGTGTTCAGTTTTCTGCAGGACCAGTCGCTGCAGTCTATGATATAGCAGCCGTCATATCCTCCGGCAAAGATCGTGTTCTTGTCTTTGAGCATTACTGCCGCCATGCAGTGGGCTCCTGTCAGCAACGGTTTCGGTGAGGCAATTCCCCCCCCTGTCCCGTCTTCGTAAAGGTACAGCCCGGAAGGCGTGCACAGGACCATCCCTTTCCCCGGAACCGAGCAGCCTCCCATCACCCCGCAGTCTAGCCAGTGCGAGTCCATGCTGTAGCTTCCGTCGGAAACCTCTACCAATGAAATTCCTGCATCGGTGCACAGGCATATTTTCCCGTTATGCCCGAATATGCCGTTCACGCTGTTCAGCGGAACGGGGAGCGTAATGATGAAACGGTCATTGACAGTATCGAATACGGAAAGCCCTCCGGTTTCAGTGCCTATGTACAGCATCCCGTCTTCGGAAAGATGGAGGGATTTTATTCTGGAGCTCCTGAGCTGCGAGTTGGTGACATTGAATATCTCCATCCTTATGCCGTCATATCTGCACAGTCCGGAGAACGTCCCGAACCAGATAAAGCCCTCTTTGTCTCCGACGATTGCCGTTACATCCGTGTGTGGCAGGTTTTCGGATACTGAAATCTGTTCCAGATAAAGCCTTTCTCCGGCTTCCGACATATATGGCCGGCAGAGACCGGCAATGAGGCAGATGGTTATGAAAAATCGGTTCATGAGATACAAACATAACGATTTAAAACATATTATCGAAATTTTTGCAGGATTTCATAACATGTGGTATTTGTTGTTATATTTGCATGGTGTATTAAAACGTAACCGAATGAACAGCAAGAGTTATTCTCCACTGAGATGGGTCCCGAGCGCGTATTTCGCCATGGGGATGCCGTTTGTCGTCCTGAACATGGTATGCGTGCTGATGTTCAAGGGTCTCGGGATTGAAGACAGCCAGATAGCGCTGTGGACTTCAGTGATAATGTTCCCGTGGACCATAAAGTTCCTCTGGAGCCCGTTTCTGGAGATGTTCAAGACCAAGAAATTCTTCGTCGTGGCCACCCAGCTCATTTCCGGTATCGGTTTCGGGCTTGTAGCGCTGGCTCTGCATCTTCCGCACTTTTTCGCGATAAGTATCGCCATTCTGGCGGTAATAGCCATGAGCGGCGCGACACATGACATAGCTCTTGACGGTCTCTACATGGCCGAGCTGTCCAAACAGGACCAGGCTAAGTATATCGGATGGCAGGGAGCGTTCTACAACCTTGCCAAACTTGTGGCTACAGGGCTTCTGGTATATCTCGCAGGCATTCTTATAGACCATTACAAGACTGCAGGCGTCTCTGCAGAGGAGGCCTCCCTTCCGGCCTGGACCATTATCATGATAGCTTGCGGCGCGATTCTGGTCATCCTCAGTCTCTATCATGCGAAGTCACTTCCTTCGGGCGGAGCGGCTTCTACGCAGGTCAGGACAGCAAGAGAGACATTGGATGAGCTCTGGGCTGTCATCAGGGATTTCTTTACCAAGAAATATATCGGATGGTACATTCTTTTCATCATCCTCTACCGTCTGGGAGAGGGATTTGTGATGAAGATCGTGCCTCTTTTTTTGAAAGCGGCAAGGGCTGACGGAGGACTGGGTCTGAGCGAGCAGCAGATAGGTATGTTCTACGGGACATTCGGGGCGGCGGCTTTCGTGCTCGGCTCCCTGCTGGCAGGGTACTATATTTCGCATATCGGGCTCAGAAAAGCCCTGTTTTCTCTCGTGTGCATATTCAACCTTCCTTTCCTTGTGTACACATATTTCGCTTGGGCGCAGCCCGAGTCCGTACTGCTTATAGGCTCCGGAATCGTCGTGGAATATTTCGGATACGGATTCGGCTTTGTAGGGCTTACCCTGTTCATGATGCAGCAGGTGGCTCCGGGAAAGCACCAGATGGCGCACTATGCATTCGCTTCAGGCATAATGAACCTTTCCGTCATGATGACGGGCGCGGTGTCAGGCTTCCTGAGCGACGCTCTCGGGTACAAGGTATTCTTTATCGTGGTAATGGCTGCCGTCATTCCGATTTTCGTGATGTCGCGCCTGGTACCGTTCACCTATCCGGACAATGCCGCGGCCGGGAGCAAGTCCTGATTTTCAGTTGTAAGTTATTATAATACAGAAATTTAATAAAACAATAGAAAATGAGCAAAGAAATAAAGATTTCAGGCAATCCTCTTCCGAACATGCCATGGGAAGAGCGTCCTGCAGGTTCATCCGCAGTAATGTGGAGATATTCGGCCAACCCTGTAATACCGAGGGATCTGCTGCCTACGTCAAACAGCATATTCAACTCTGCCGTAGTGCCGTTCAGGGACGGTTTCGCCGGAGTGTTCCGCTGCGATGACACCAACAGGCGCATGCGTCTGCATGCCGGTTTTTCCAAAGACGGCCTGAAGTGGGATATATGCCCTGAGCCTCTTGTTTTCCAGTGTGAAAACAATGAGATAGGGGAGTGGGTCTACGGATATGACCCTCGCGTATGCAAGATAGAAGACAAGTATTATGTCACCTGGTGCAACGGCTACCACGGCCCGACTATCGGAGTGGCGTGGACCGAAGATTTCAAGACTTTCCACCAGCTGGAGAACGCTTTCCTTCCTTACAACAGGAACGGGGTCATGTTCCCGAAGAAGATAAACGGGAACTTCGCCATGCTGTCCCGTCCGAGCGATACGGGTCACACGGCTTTCGGGGATATCTTCTATTCAGAGTCTCCTGACCTGGAGTATTGGGGACATCACCGTCACGTGATGGCTCCCGCTCCGTTCGAAGTGAGTGCATGGCAGTGCATGAAGATCGGTGCAGGCCCTATACCTATCGAGACTTCGGAAGGTTGGCTGCTTTTCTATCACGGCGTCCTGCATTCATGCAACGGTTACGTATATTCATTCGGGTCTGCGCTTCTCGATCTTGAACAGCCTTGGAAAGTGATCGCACGCAGCGGCCCTTACCTTATTTCTCCGCAGAAAGACTATGAGTGCATGGGTGACGTGCCTAACGTTACCTTCCCGTGTGCCGCACTTCATGATGCCCATACCGGCAGGGTCGCCGTATATTACGGATGCGCGGATACTGTAACCGGGCTCGCGTTCGGATATATCCCTGAAATCATAGAGTTCACCAAGAAGACCAATATCCTTTAACCGTATGAAACCAAAGCTGATAGCCCCTATCCTCCTTTTTGCGGCTGTGCATCTGTCCGCTACAGGAGAGGAAGTCCCCGGGAACGTTTCCGGATATGTCGATCCGTTCATAGGGACTACCAATTTCGGGACTACCAACCCGGGAGCCGTATGTCCGAACGGACTGATGTCCGTGTCCCCGTTCAATGTAATGGGTTCCAGTCTCAATGTCTGGGACAAGGACAGCAGGTGGTGGTCTACCCCGTACGCTTTTGAGAATAAGTTCTTTACGGGATATTCCCATGTCAATCTCAGCGGCGTCGGCTGTCCGGAACTCGGGGCCTTGCTTACAATGCCTGTATCCGGTCCGCTGCAGGTGGATTATCATATCTACGGGTCGGAATATTCTGACGAACATGCCGAACCCGGGTATTATACCAATCTCCTTTCTGCATACGGCATCAGGACGGAGGTGACGGCAACGATGAGGACTTCCGCCGAAAGGTACACTTTCCCGGCCGGCGAGAGCCATATCCTTCTCAACCTGGGTGAAGGTCTCACCAACGAGACCGGTGCGATGGTCCGCAAGGTTAGCGACACGGAAATAGAGGGGATGAGGCTGCTGGGAACGTTCTGCTACAACCCGCAGGCCGTTTTCCCTATATATTTCGTCATGCGTGTAAACAAGGCACCGAAAGCATGCGGGTTCTGGAAAAAGCAGCGCGTGATGACAGGCGTGGAGGCGGAATGGACACCGGACAACGGGAAATACAAGCTTTACACCCGCTACGGACGCGAACTGGCGGGCGATGATATCGGCTACTGGTTCAGTTTTGATACAGAGGAAGGGGAGCAGATAGAGGTACAGATGGGTGTTTCCTTCGTCAGTGTCGAAAATGCCAGGGAGAACCTCGATGCGGAGCAGAGCGGCTTCGAATTCGATGCCGTAAGGGCCCGGGCTGCAGCCAGATGGGAGCAGGATCTGTCAAAGATCAAGGTGTACGGAGGTACACAAGAACAGAAGACCGTCTTCTATACGGGTCTGTACCATGCGCTTATCCATCCTAATATTCTGAATGACGTGAACGGGGAGTATCCTCTGATGGAAAATGAAGGGGTGGGCAAAGTACCTGCAGGGCAGAACAGATATACGGTCTTTTCTCTCTGGGACACTTACCGCAACCTCCACCAGCTGATGACCCTTCTTTATCCTGAACGCCAGCTGGACATGGTCCGCTCTATGATAGGGATTTACGAGGAATGGGGATGGATGCCGAAGTGGGAGCTTTACGGAAGGGAGACATTCACTATGGAGGGTGATCCTGCAATTCCGGTTATTGCCGACACATGGTTCAAGGGGTTGAAGGACTTTGACATCGAAACGGCCTATCAGGCTTTTATAAAGTCGGCCACCACTCCGGGAGCGCAGAACAGGATGCGTCCGGACGTGGATCCTTACATAGAAAGGGGGTATATTCCTCTCGGAGTATTTGCCGCCGACCTTTCAGGAGACAATGCCGTTTCGCATGCACTCGAATATTATATCGCCGACCACGCGCTTTCCCTGCTGGCTGATTCCTTGGGACACAAGGAAGATGCCGCCCGTTTCAAGGCTGCATCTCTCGGCTACAAGCATTATTATTGTCCTGAATACGGTACACTCAGGCCTCTGATGATGGACGGGAGCTTCTATTCTCCGTTCAATCCGCGCCAGGGCGAGAACTTCGAGACCGCTCCGGGCTTCCATGAAGGCAGCGCATGGAACTATACTTTCTATGTGCCTCATGACGTGCCGGGGCTGGCAAAACTGATGGGAGGCAAGAAGAAGTTCGTGGACAAGCTCCAGATGGTATTTGACGAGGGACTGTATGACCCTGCAAATGAGCCGGATATCGCATATCCTTACCTTTTCAGTTATTTCAAGGGCGAGGAATGGCGCACCCAGAAGACCGTGAAGATGCTGCTGGACAGATATTACCGTCCCGAGCCTGACGGCATACCTGGAAACGATGATACCGGCACCATGTCGGCATGGGCCGTGTTCTCCATGATGGGATTCTACCCGGACTGTCCGGGCGAGCCGCATTACACTCTTACCGCACCGGTATTCGACAGGATCGAGATTGCTCTTGACCCTGAGTATGCAGGGACCGGAAGTCTTGTGATAGAGAAGAAAGGAGACGGGTATATAAAAGGCGTGACTCTCGGAGGAAAACCTTTCAGGGGATTCCGTATCGGTCATCATGAGATGCTCGGAGGCGGGCACATCGTTTTCGACTGCAGATAACCGCAGCGGAAGTATCTGCCGGAATGAAAAACTGTAAAAAAACATATAATTAATGAAAACTTTATTGAAATCTCTATTGTTCTGTGCTGCCGCAGGCGTTGTGGCCGGATGCGCAGGCCCGCAGAACGGGAATAACCTTACCGCGTATGTGAATACATCCATCGGTACCGGAGGGCACGGCCATGTATTTGTCGGAGCCAATGTGCCGTTCGGATATGTCCAGCTCGGCCCTACCAGCATTCCGCAGGAATGGGACTGGTGCTCAGGGTATCATGAAAGCGATTCTACCGTTATCGGCTTTTCCCATACCCATCTCAGCGGTACAGGTATAGGTGACCTTTTCGATATTACTGTCATGCCTGTCACAGGAGAGGTGACATACGCCAGAGGGACCGGGGATGACCAGGCATCTGGTCTGTGGTCTTACGCCGACAGAACGAAGGAAGTAAGCGTCCCTGGGTATTATAAAGTGCCGCTGGTCCGTTATGGAGTGACGGCGGAAATGACAGCTACGGCACGTGTCGGCCTGCACAGGTATACGTTCCCGGCTTCCGAGGAGGCAGCCCTGGTATTCGACCTCCAGAACGGCGGATGCTGGGATGCCGCGACAAAGACGGAGATGAAGGCCGTAGGCAACAACAAGGTGGAAGGTTACAGATATTCAAAGGGTTGGGCTTCAGACCAGAGAGTGTATTTCGTGGCCGAGTTCTCCAAGCCGTTCGATTCATTCGTTCTTGCCGGACAGGATGACATGTACGGCAGGGCTTCTTTCAAGACAGCCGAGGGGGAGCAGGTGCTGCTTAAAGTGGCTTTGTCTCCGGTAAGTATCGAAGGGGCCCGCAAAAACATGGAAGCAGAACTTCCGGGCTGGGATTTCGAGGCCGTTGCCCGGGCTGCAGACGCTGCATGGAACGAGGAACTCTCCAAGATCCGCATCAAGACATCTGATGAGACCTCACGTGAGATTTTCTATACGGCTCTTTACCATACCATGATCGCCCCGTCTGTCTTCTGCGATGTGGACGGTAGCTATTATGGCGCCGATCATCAGAACCATGCTCCGGAAGGATTCACCAACTATACTACATTCTCTCTGTGGGACACCTACCGTGCAGCCCTTCCTCTTGCCACTATCATACATCAGGAAAAAATGCCGGATCTGGTGAATACCATGCTTACTATCTACAGGCAGCAGGGCAAGCTCCCTGTATGGCATCTGATGGGATGCGAGACCGACTGCATGGTCGGGAATCCCGGTGTCATCGCAGTGGCCGACGCTGTCCTGAAAGATTTCGGAGGGTTCGACAGGGAACTGGCCTTCGAGGCTCTGAAAAACTCTGCAATGCGGCCGGACAGGGGGCAGGATCTCAGGATGAAATACGGATATATCCCTTGTGACCTGTTCAACGAGGCTGTCGCATACGATATGGAGTATGCCATTGCCGACGGAGCCGTAGCCGATGTGGCGCAGAAACTCGGTAAAGAAGAGGACTATCGGTATTTCTTGAAGCGCAGCCATTCATACAGGAATTTCTTCGATCCGCAGACAGGGTTCATGAGAGGCAAGGATTCCAAAGGCAGATTCCGTACTCCTTTCAACCCGTTCGCGTCTACGCACAGGGCGGATGACTACTGCGAGGGGAACGCGTGGCAGTATACATGGCTTGCACCCCAGGACTTTGACGGTCTTGTGGGATGCTTCGGCTCTAAAGAAGCATTCCTGAACAAGCTGGATTCGCTTTTCGTCGTATCATCTGACGTAGAGGGCGGCAATACTTCTCCTGACATTTCCGGCCTTATCGGACAGTACGCCCACGGAAACGAGCCAAGCCATCATATCCTGTATTTCTATACGATAGCCGGGCAGCCGTGGAAGACTGCGGAAAAGGTGCGTGAGGTGCTTTCGACCATGTATCATGATGCTCCGGACGGTCTTTCCGGCAACGAAGATGTCGGCCAGATGTCAGCATGGTACATCCTGTCGTCGCTCGGATTCTATCAGACCGAGGCGGGTGGAAGATACTGGTTCGGCTCCCCTCTGTTCGACGAAGCCGAAATCAAGGTTCCCGGAGGGGTGTTTACGGTCAGGACGATTGACAACAGCGCCGAGAACATCTACATCCAGAGCGTAACTCTCAACGGCAGGCCGTATACTGAAAATTATATTGATTTCAAGGACATGAAGGCAGGCAATGTCCTGGAATTCAAGATGGGACCCCGCTTTTTGACGGAAAAATAATTTTAATTACAATAATATGAAATTCAACAGACTGATAATTTCCGCACTGTGCCCTCTGGCGCTCCTCTCGTGTTCACGGGATGAAGTCCGGATGGTTGACAGCCCCGCAGACTATGTGACTACGCTTATGGGTACCCTGTCGGACTTTTCCCTTTCTACAGGCAATACGTACCCTGCGACTGCAGTTCCGTGGGGTATGAATTTCTGGACGCCGCAGACAGGGACGATGGGTGACGGATGGACCTACCGTTATGACGCCCACATGATAAGGGGCCTGAAACAGACCCACCAGCCTTCTCCGTGGATAAACGATTACGGACAGTTTTCCGTAATGCCGGTGAAAGATGCGTCGAAAGTCGACGAGAACGCACGCGCCAGCTGGTTCTCCCATAAGGGCGAGACAGCCAGACCGTATTATTATCAGGTTTATCTTGCCGACCACGATATAAATGCAGAACTGGCACCTGCAGACAGGGCCGCCAAGTTCCGTTTCACTTTTCCGGAAAGCGGAACATCGGGCGTAGTGGTGGATGCTTTTGACAAAGGGTCCTACATAAAGGTGATACCGCAGACCAATACGGTGGTCGGCTATACAACACGCAACAGCGGCGGAGTTCCCGATAATTTCCGCAACTGGTTCGTCCTCACTTTCGACAAGCAGATTGAAAGCTACTGCATTTACGACGGGGACAAGGTCGTGGCCGAAGGGACTTCCGTCTCTAAAGAACACAAGGGTGAACATGCGCTTGCAGTGGTCAGGTTCAAGACCGTAAGGGACGAACAGGTGAATGTGGATGTGGCATCATCGTTCATTTCCGAGAAGCAGGCATATACAAACCAGAAAGAGGTGTCCGGAAAGGATTTCGAGACGGTAAAGAATGCAGCATATTCGCTCTGGAACGATGTTCTCGGCAGAATCAGGGTCGGCGGAGGGACCGATGACCAGTACCGTACGTTCTATTCCTGCCTGTACAGGAGCGTATTGTTCCCGAGAAAGTTCTATGAAGTGGACGAAAGCGGCGAAATCCTGCACTACAGCCCGTATAACGGCGAAGTGCGTAAGGGCTATATGTACACCGATACCGGCTTCTGGGATACGTTCAGGGCTCTTTTCCCTCTTCTGAACCTTGTCTATCCTTCTGTAAACGAAGAAATCCAGCAGGGTCTTGAGAACGTTGCAAGGGAGAACGAATTCCTTCCTGAATGGGCCAGCCCGGGACATCGCGGATGCATGATCGGCAACAATTCCGCTTCTGTCGTGGCCGATGCGTATATGAAAGACATCTATCCGGGCGGCATAGAGAAGCTGTATTCGGCTATCGGGTACGGTACGGAGCATGTCCACCCTCAGGTAAGTTCGACCGGACGTCTGGGGCATGAGTATTACAACAGGCTGGGATATGTGCCGTATAATGTCGGGATAAACGAGAATGTCGCCAGGACTCTTGAATATGCATACAACGACTGGTGTATCCTTCAGATAGCCAAGAAGATGGGCCGGCCTAAAGCGGAACTTCAGAAATGGGCGGCCAGGGCTATGAACTACAAGAATGTCTTTGACCCGACAACGAAACTCATGCGCGGCCGTAATGAAGACGGTTCTTTCCAGAGTCCTTTCAGCCCGTACAAATGGGGAGATGCATTTACCGAGGGGAATGCATGGCATTATACGTGGTCCGTATTCCATGATGTCCAGGGGCTTATAGACCTGATGGGCGGAGAGGAGGATTTCTGCCGGATGCTTGATTCGGTATTTGTGGTACCGCCGATATATGATGACTCATACTATGGTGTCCGTATCCATGAGATAACAGAGATGCAGGTGGCCCACATGGGCAACTATGCACACGGTAACCAGCCGGCCCAGCACATGATCTATCTCTACGGTTATGCAGGCCGGCCGTGGAAGTCCCAGTATCATGTAAGGGATGTCATGGACAGGCTCTACAGCGCTACGCCTGACGGATATTGTGGCGATGAAGACAACGGCCAGACATCTGCATGGTACGTGTTCTCTGCTCTGGGATTCTATCCTGTGTGCCCTGGATCTGACGAGTATGTACTCGGTTCCCCGTTGTTCAAAAAGGCCATGATCAGGCTTGAAAACGGTAAGACCGTGACAATCGAGGCCCAGAACAATTCCCCTGAAAACGTGTATGTCAAAGGCATGAAAGTGCATGGAGATATCTGGAAGCACAATTATCTGAAATACAGCGATCTCATGAAAGGTCCGTATATCAGTTTCAACATGTCTCCGGTACCTGACTATACCAGGGGTACGGCAGAAGACGACAAGCCGTATTCTTTCAGTAGGGAGAAATAGACCTGTCCGCTCCGGAAGCACCCGGCCCCGGATGCCGGCCTTACAGATATTTCGTTCCGGCGGAAAGAAGATAAAATATTATAGCCGTTGCCGGCAGATAATCCTTAAGGGAGGTACGCATGATTTCAAGAACATGCTGTATCTCCCTTTTTACTTTACGGGGGCTGATATCGTATTTCTCGGCTATTTCGCTGTAAGTAAGGTTTTCGAAACGGCTTGCAAGAAAAATGTTGCGCGTGGATTCCGGGACAGAGGACAGCAGTTTCTTGAATATGGCCTCTATGTCAGACCTGAAAATAAGCCCTATCTCGTCTTTCCCCAGGACACCGATTTCTGCCATGATGGCCTTGTATGAATCTTCATGCATCTTCTGCTGGATACGCATCCGGTTGGCCTGGTCTCTCAGGTGGTTAAGACAGCGGTTCTTGACGGACTGCATGATATACGCTTCCGGGACGGTGTCCGGGCCGATTTGTGCCCGATAATCCCAGAAATTCGTAAAGCTTTCGGCTACAATGTCTTCAGCTATTGCATCATTGCGCACATACGACCTCGCTATAGAGATGAACTTGTCTCTATAGCGGGTAAACAGCTGCCCGAACTCGAGCGGAGAGATTTCATTGCCCATAGCTATGGTGAACCGAAACGGGGTACAAATATGATAATAATTTGCAAACCGATTGTAATTGTTAAGAAATTTTTAAATTTTTTGTTCTTTCCGGGGTCCGACTTATATTGTCATGTGTTATATATATGTTTTGCGCAATAATTGAAATGGAAACCTATCTTCTTATAAAATATCTGAAATGTTCCACCACTCCGGATGAAGAGGCGATGGTAAAGGAATGGCTTGCGAATGATCCCGACGGCAGTCATGCAAAGCAGTATTCCGACGCCCATTTCCTTTACGAAGGAATGGTTATCCATAGCGGAAATGTGCAGGAGCCCGCTCATGCGCCGCGCAAAAAGAAACGTTTGATAAAGACGGCTGTCATGGCGGCAGCTTCGGTCGCGGCTGCGGTGATACTGGTGGCCGGTGCCGGATTCCTGTCCAGGAACTACACTATGGACAGGCTGTCAGCGAAAATGGAGACTGTCTATGTGCCTGCCGGCAAGAGCATGCAGCTGACTTTGGAGGACGGGACCTGCCTGTGGCTCAATTCCGGTACGGAAATCGAGTATCCCGTTGTCTTTTCACGGAAATCCCGCAATGTCAGGGTCCGCAGCGGTGAGGTCCTGTTCGATGTCGCCAAGGATGTCAGGCGTCCGTTCAATGTGGATACCTACGCTTCGACCATATCTGTACTCGGTACCAGGTTCAATGTGTCGGTAGACGAGTCGGGGCATGAGTTTTCCGCCGCATTGCTCAGAGGTTCCATCAAAGTGGCGAGCAATCTCCGCTCCGGAGAGGAATATACGCTAAGGCCCAATCAGATGGTGAAATTGAAGGATGAACATCTGTACGTCGAGCAGATTGACGATCCGGGAGCAATTGAATGTTGGACAGAAGGCCTCATCGATGTTACGGATGTCCCTTTCGACCGGCTGATGAAGAAATTCGAACTTGCGTATGACGTGCGTATTATCATAGAACGGGATACACTGCCTCAGATAAGGTATACGAGAGGAAAAGTGAGGATATCCGAAGGGGTCGAACATGCGCTTTCGATGCTCGCACTCGTTGCGGATTTCAGCTATGACTATGACAGACAGACAAATACTATCGTAATACGGTAGAATATGACCACAGATTGTTTAACCGCATAATAATAAAAGGAGACCGATATGGGATAATCAGGATATTCGATTGAAAGTATTCTGGTTACATAAAAAATCTGCGGATTTTGGGGATCCGCAGACACTGACAGAATACTGACTGCAAGTAGTAAACTATCACTAATAATTAACAAAAATATGAATAAAAGTCTAATCTTCAAAACATTTAGACTGTTTATCGCCATGGCCGCAGTGTGCCTTTTCTGCCCGAAGCAGAATATATGGGCACAGACTGATTCCGGAATCACCATTAAAGTGGAAAATGCCAGACTCGAGTCGGTCCTTGATGCCATTGAGCAGCAGTCCAAATATCTTTTCCTTAATGACCAGGTAGATTTGAGCAGGACTGTCAGCATCAGTGTGGATGATGCTGATATCAAGACCGTGCTTGAAAGTCTCTTTTCCGGTTCTGATGTGGAGTGGCGTATAGAAGGCACTAACATCTATATTTCTGTAAAGGTCTCCCGTGAACCGGCCGAGAGTACTCCGGATAACCGTATTTCCGGTAAGATTGTAGACGCTTCCGGCCTTCCGGTCATCGGAGCGGGCGTGCTGGTTCAGGGTACTACCGTGGGAGCGAGCACGGACCTGGACGGAAAGTTCTCTTTCAGTCTTCCTGAAGGGATGCAGGACGCTGTGCTCGAGGTAGCTTGCCTCGGATATGCCTCCCAGACCATACCGGTAGGGGCAAGACGGGTGTTCGACATCACCCTCGAGACTGATGCCATCATGATGGAGGGTACGGTAGTCACCGCATTGGGTATCAAGCGTTCTGAAAAGGCACTTTCCTATAATGTGCAGGAGGTCAAGTCCGACGAACTTCTCGCAAACAAGGATGCCAACTTCGTTAATTCCCTCAGCGGAAAGGTCGCCGGCCTTGTAATCAATGCTTCTTCTTCAGGTGTCGGAGGTGCTTCCAAGGTGGTGATGCGCGGGCAGAAATCCATCTCCAAATCTTCCAATGCCCTGTATGTGATCGATGGCGTGCCTATGTACACGGCTGCCCGTGATGCGGGGACCGAGTTCGACTCCAGGGGTGCGACAGACCCTATAGCCGACATCAACCCGGAGGACATCGAGTCGATGACGGTCCTGACCGGTGCGGCTGCTGCGGCCCTCTACGGTTCTGCGGCTGCGAACGGTGCTATTGTCGTCAATACCAAGAAAGGCCAGGCCGGAAAGACTTCACTGACAATTTCCAGCAATACCGAGATTTTCAACCCGTTCGTGCTGCCACGTTTCCAGAACAGGTACGGCACTGGTGACTACAATTCTTCCGAAGGCTCGATTCTCCGCAGCTGGGGCAGCCGCCTGAACAGCTCGAACTATATGGGCTATGATCCGAGGAAAGATTATTTCCGCATGGGTGTCACCGGTACGGAGAGCGTGTCTCTGTCTACCGGCAATGCCAAGAACCAGACATATCTCTCCGCCGCGGCAGTGAACTCACTCGGCAATGTGCCGAACAACAAGTACAACCGCTACAACTTCACGTTCCGCAATACCACTAAGTTCCTCGACGACAAGATGACCCTCGATGTCTCCGCCAGCTATATCATGCAGGACGACCAGAACATGACAAACCAGGGAACATACAACAATCCTCTGCTGGGCGCGTACCTTTTCCCTCGCGGGAACGACTGGGCCGACATTGAGATGTATGAAAGGTACGACACGGGCCGTAAAATCTACACCCAGTACTGGCCGGTGGGAGATGGCGGCATGACCATGCAGAACCCGTACTGGATCAACTACCGCAATCTCCGCCAGAACAAGAAGACCCGCTACATGCTCTCCGCCGGGCTCTCGTACGAGATACTGGACTGGCTGACGATTTCCGGCAGGGTGCGCATTGACAATTCGCACAATAAATACACGGAGAAATTCTACGCTACCACCAATACCCAGCTTACGGAAAATTCAGAGAACGGACTGTTCGGCCTAGAGAGTTCAGAGGACAGGCAGGTGTATGCTGACGCATTGCTCGATATAAACAAGACATGGGAGGACTGGAGCCTTCATGCCAATGTCGGAGCCTCCATTACCGATATGCGTAATGACCTTTTTTCCAACAGAGGTCCGATTGCTTCTGACAATATCCCAAACGTGTTCAATGTATTTTCTATAGACCAGTCACGTCTGGTGAAGAGACAGTCCGGATGGCGGGAACAGACCCAGTCCGTATATGCTTCGGCAGAAATCGGTTTTAAGAGTGCGTATTACCTTACCCTTACAGGGCGTAATGACTGGCCTTCCCAGCTTGCCGGACCACGTTCTACAACCAAATCATATTTCTATCCGTCCGTGGGAGCGTCCGTGGTGCTTTCCGAAATCATCCCGAATATGCCTAAACAGCTGGAGTATTTGAAACTGCGTGCATCATTCGCCGATGTGGGAACCCCGTTCGACCGCTGGCTCGCCAACCCTCTTCACGAGTGGCCTGACAACGGAAACGCCTGGGCTACCGACACTACATATCCAGTAGAACTCAAGCCTGAAAGGACCCAGTCATGGGAGGTCGGAGTGCAGATGAGATTCCTGCAGTGGTTCAACCTCGATGCCACATATTACCGCACGAATACGAAGAACCAGACATTCTTCCCTGACATATCTACAGGTTCAGGTTATTCGGAAATTCCTATCCAGTCCGGAAATGTGCTCAACGAGGGATTCGAGCTTGCACTTGGATTCGAAAAGCAGTGGGGCATTTTCAACTGGGCCAGCAACTATACGTTCTCTACTAACCGTAACGAGGTCATTTCTCTCGCAGAAAATGCAGTTAACCCTGTGACAGGAGAGACGCTCAATATGACATCTCTCAATATGGGCGGTCTCGGAAACGCACGTTTCATTCTCCGCGAAGGCGGATCTCTGGGTGATATCTATTCTCGCCAGGACTTTGTTAGGGACAGCAACGGTAACATATATGTGGACGCATCAGGGAATGTTGCTACAGAGACCATCAGCAACGTGGATGACTATATAAAGCTGGGCAGTGTCCTGCCTAAAGCCAATATGGCGTGGCGCAATGATTTCCGTATCGGTAACTTCAACCTCGGTTTCATGATTACAGCCCGTCTGGGCGGAGTTGTGTTCTCACGTACGCAGGCAGTCCTGGACTACTATGGCGTGTCAGAAGCATCTGCCGTAGCCCGTGACAACGGTGGTGTACTGATAAACGGTACTGACATGATTGATGCGAACAAGTGGTATACTGCTGCAGCCGGCGGGAACGTAGTACCGCAGTACTACACTTATTCTGCGACTAATGTCCGTCTCCAGGAAGCATCGGTAGGTTATACTTTTCCGCGCAAGATGCTCAATAATGTATGTGAACTCACCTTGCAGCTTGTAGGTCGCAACCTGTGGATGATATACAACAAGGCTCCTTTCGACCCTGAAGCCATCGCTACCACGGGAAATTATTATCAGGGTATCGATTACTTCATGATGCCGAATACACGCAATTTCGGATTCAACATCAGGATTAAATTCTAAAGAGGCAATATTATGTTTTTCAGCAGAATAAATAAATTATTGGCAGTAGCGGCCATCGCTGTATGCGGAGCATCATGCACGGCAGGCTACCTTGAGATAAACAGCAACCCGTACGGGGTGACCGACGATGAAATGCAGCGCGACGGATATGCCGTAAGGGCAGCGCTGATAGGAATCGCCAACGGTGTCATTTCACCGGATGTCAACACCACACAGTTCACCGACTGCCTTCTCGGCGGTACGCAGGGCGGGTATCTGGCTGATGCGAATGCCAACTTCAGAAATACAATATCCAACTATAATCCCACAGATGACTGGACAAATGTTTTCATGAAGAGTCCATACGTTATCCCGGTCATCTATTCGAACTACAGGCAGCTTCATCAGGTGACGGACGATCCTGTCATTCTTGCTGTGGGGGATATAATCAAGGTGGCTGCGATGCACCGTGTCACAGATACGTATGGACCTATCCCGTATTCGAAGATAGGCCAGAACGGCGAGATCAACGTGCCGTACGATTCCCAGCAAGACGTGTACAAAAAGATGTTCGAGGAGCTGGATGCGGCTGTTGCCGCCCTTATCCCGAACAGGACAAACAATTTTGCAGCCTCCGCCGATGTGATATATGGAGGGAATGTCGAGAAGTGGATAAAATTTGCCAATTCCTTGAAACTCAGGCTTGCAATGCGTATAGTATACGCTGACCCGGACCTCGCGAAACAGATGGCCGAGTCTGCTGTGAGCAACGAGGTCGGTGTGATGGCCTCCAATGATGACAACGCCATGTTTGCTTCATGGGGGACATCAGGGAACCCTATCAACGTTTCCGTGGAATATAACATGGTCACACGCCATGAAGACGGAACGGCATGCGTCACCGAGAGCGGTGATTCCCATACGGCAGCGGATATTGTCTGCTATATGAACGGCTATAATGACCCGCGACGTGAATTCTATTTCACCCAGAGCGAGTGGGACGGACGAGAATATGTCGGGATGCGGCGAGGTATAGTGATTCCTGACCAGGCTTCTGTCGGGCACCGGTTCTCGGGCGTACGGATCGGTCTGACCGACCCTGTATGCTGGATGAACGCGGCAGAAGTCGCCTTCCTCAAGGCTGAGGCCGTGGCTGTATTCAATTTTAATATGGGCACGGATGCCAGAGCGGCATACGAGGAGGGCATACGCCTTTCGTTCGAACAGTGGGGTGCCGGAGACGCTTCATCATATATGGCCGATGCCACGAGTGTTCCGGAGACATATACTGATCCTGCCGGTTCCAATACGTATGAAGGTACGCTCTCCACTATCACTGTCGCATGGGACGAAAACGCCACCACGGAACAGAAACAGGAGCGCATCATCACCCAGAAATGGATAGCCAACTGGCTTCTGGGCAATGAAGCATGGTCGGATTGGAGAAGGACAGGCTATCCCCGCCTTATACCTGTGACAGAATCTGGGAATTACAGCGCCGGAAGAGTGAACAGTACATCAGGAGCAAGACGTATGGAATATCCGGATGATGAAGCCATATCCAATTCCGAAAATTATAGTTATGCAGTTTCTTCACTTCTTGGAGAAGGCGGTGACAATATGTCTACCAGACTCTGGTTTGACTGCAAACCTGATAATCCTGCATATAACAGATAAAGCCAAAAGACGTGAATACAATGAGAAAGATTATAGAAAACAACATTTCCTGCCTTTCAGGAGCGGTTGCATCGGCCATGACGCTTTTCTTGTTCGCCGGATGTTCGGAGTGGACCGAACCGGAGAGTGTGAAGATCAATGTCCCGACGCTGGAGAGCCAGAACCCGGAGCTGTATGCGCAGTATCTCCAGAGCCTGCGCGACTACCGGAGCAGCGAGCATAAGGTGATGGTCACTAAATATGATAACAAGGCCACGGCTCCTGTCGGCCAGGCTGAACACCTGAACGCCCTTCCTGACAGCGTCGACTATGTCATACTGATGAACCCGGATGAGTTGTCCGATGCTGTAGTTTCAGAGATGTCTGAAATACGTGAGGAAAAAGGTACCATGACATTGTATACGGTAAGTTATGATACAATAGAAGATGAGTATGCCGCTTATCTTGATGAGTGGAATGCCGCACATGTGCCTGAAGGTGGGGAGACCGGAACCCCCGAGGGCGAGTCTGAAACCGGAGAGGACACTCCTTCAGAACCGCAGGAACAGCCGGAGAACTTCGCTGACTTCCTCGGAGACAGGACCGACCGGTTGCTTTCCCTTACGGACAAGTACGGCTATGACGGAATCAATGTAGCGTATACAGGTATATTCCCGGGCAGTCTGCAGGATGAGGCCAAGTCCGAACTGCTGGCGCATCAGACTGTATTCTTCGACAAGATCAAGGCCTGGCAGTCATCACACACAGACAAATTGATGTTCTTTGAAGGTATGCCGATCAATATCCTGTATGACCTGTCTTTCCTGAATGACTGCAGATACATTATCGTGGATGCCATAGATGCAGTGAACAAAGAGGAGCTTACCATGAATGTCTATATGACAGTCACAACTGGTGTCCCGACGGACCGGATGGTGATAGGTGTCACAACACCTTCTCTGACTGACCCTACTGATGACAGGGGGCTGTTCTCTGCCACTGACGCTTCCGGAGAAGCTGTCAGGGCTGTCAGCGGAGCTGCCGAATGGGTGTGCGAGCAGTCCGGCTCATTTTTGAGAGCCGGAATCTGTGTGGAGAATGCCCAGAATGACTACTACAATATCACCAAATCTTACAAGTACATACGGGAGGCGATCCAGACCATGAATCCTTCCCCGCTGGACTGATACGTTGCAGAAACTAATATTAAGGAAACATAAGATGAAATCAATAAATATCATTATGGCAGGTCTTGCCGGTCTGATGTTCTGCGCATGTTCAACCAACAGCGAAGACGAGCATCATTTCGACAACAAACTGTATATAAACACCAGTACCGCTTCCGAGGATATCCTTTTCAAGGCCTCTACGGAGACCGCGACTGAAAGCAGGCAGCTGACCATAGCTGTCCCGATTCCAGTGGAGCAGGAAGTGTCAGGAAAATTTGTGTTCGATCCGTCCAGGACAGCCGTGTACAACATGGCATACGGGGCTGAGGCCGAAACCCTTCCGTCAGAGATGCTTTCCATTGAAGAACCTGTTGCCACTATCAATGCCGGAGCTTCGGAATCAGCACCTGTTACTGTTGTTTTCAGCGGAATAGAGGCCCTTGACAGGGACAAAGTTTATGTTGCTCCTGTATCTCTGGTGGATGTCCAGGGGATAGATGTACTGGATTCCAAGACGATTGTCTATTATGTGTTCAAAGGTGCGGCCCTGATAAATGTGGTTGCTGACATAAGGGAGAATTATTTCCCGATAAACTGGAGCAGCGATGTATCCCGTTTGAATGCAGTTACGGTCGAGGCTCTCATCAGAGTCCGGAATTTCGATGTTCAGGATGGCAAAAGCGAAGGGATCAGCACTGTGTTCGGTATTGAAGGCGGTTTTCTGGTGCGTATTGGTGACGCCCAGGTCGAGAAGAACCAGATCCAGTTGTGCAATCCTAACGGGAGTTTCCCGTCCAGAAATCCCGATTACGGGCTTCCGACAGATGAATGGGTTCATATCGCTGTAGTATGGGACGGCACTACCGGAGACAGGATCATCTACCACAACGGGCAGAAGATAGTAAGCGATACCAACGCTTCAGGTACGGTAAGTCTGAGCAGTAACTGTTATATAGGCCGTTCTTGGAATGACCAGAGGTGGTTGGACGGAGAGATTTCGGAGGTGAGGATATGGAGCCGCCAGCGTACACAGGACGAACTCAATGCACTCAATGCCTTCTATACAGTCGATCCAGGCAGTGAAGGGCTTATTGCTTATTGGAAATTCGACGAAGGCTCCGGAAAGACCATCAAGGACTATAGCGGTAATGGCAATGACATCGAGGCCGCCAATGATCTGACATGGACCAGGGTCTCACTTCCTGAATAACATTAATCCAATAGATTAGGTACAATGAAAAAGATTTTTAGTTATAACACAGGCATATATGCAGCTTTCTTTGCTGCCGCGCTATTGTCCGTATCATGTACGGAACAGATAGAGATCGGGGATGTAGACGAGAGCATGTATTCTAATGTCAATACCGTCTCCGGTTATGTCCGGGATGTAAGGACCGGAAAATCGGAAAATATAATTGAACTGAGGGCTGACAGCTACTCTTCACAGCTTGTCTTCGGATTCAACAAGCCTCCGAAGAAAGGAGTTGACGTAGTTTTGCAGTATGATGCAGACTACGCTGCATCATACAATGCTCTCCATGAGACCGACTTTCCCCTGTATCCCGAGGAACTTGTCTCTATAGAAGAAGACGGCAAAATCCTTGTCGCTCCGGACGAGAAGCTTTCGTATGAACTGGGGCTTACAGTTACATACAGCGACCAGCTTAAGGATGACCAGACTTATATCCTTCCGATAAAGGCTGTCAGTGCAACGGAAGGGATTGCCATCCCAGAGCCGTCCTCCCGCAGTGTATATCTGATACGGAACTACCGCAACCAGAGCGGCACCTACAAAGGGGAGGATGCAGTGCAGACATTCCTGTTCTATGAGGCGAATGATACCAATCCTCTGAACACTCTTGAGTTCATGCTGGAGGACGGTACCCTGTTCTTTGACTATATAGTGCTTTTCGCCGCGAACATAAACTATAATGCCGAGACAGGCCGGGTCTATGTGAACAAGAATCCGAATATCCAGTTCCTCCTGGACAACAACGAGCAGTATCTCCAGCCTCTGCGCAAAAGAGGCGTCAAGGTCCTTCTCGGGCTTCTCGGAAACCATGACCAGTCCGGGCTCGCACAGCTGTCCGAAATAGGAGCCAGAGAGTATGCAAGAGAACTGGCAGCACTCTGCAACGCCTACAATCTTGACGGGGTTAATTTTGATGACGAGTACTCGAATTCTCCTGATCTTGATAATCCATTATTTGATTCCCATGGCTCGTATGCTGCCGCACGTCTGTGCTATGAAACAAAAAAAGCTATGCCGGACAAATATGTGACAGTTTATGCATACGGATCTATGTACGGGGATTATACTTTTGACGGCGTGGAACCAGGACAGTATATGGATATCGTGGTTGCGGATTATGGCGGAGCCGCATGGCCTGTTACAGGCATGACCCTTAAACAGTGTTCAGGCATGTCCATAGAGCTTAACAGAGGCAGCGGTGATTCAAGTGAGAGCACAGCACGTAGCAGAAAAGAGCAAGGGTACGGATATTATATGTATTTCGCCCTTTATTCTGGGAATTCATGGGCATATCAGATAAGCAGGATACAAGATACGGCAAGAGGTCTGTATGATATGGAACTGAAGACACCCGAATACTACTATGAAAAGAATTCTACGGAAAGAAAGCCATTGACACTTTAATCTTAGAACAGTATGAAAAGAATTATAAGGATGATGCTTCCTCTGTCAGTTTTACTGGTGGCAGGCTGCACAGAAGATAAGATAGAGACCGGGACGGCCGATTCCATCTCATTGTCCGTTGAGACGCTGTCTTTCGGACCAGACGGGGGCTCGGAGGATATTGTCGTGACAAGTTCCGGTGACTGGCGCATTTCAGGGAAACCTGTAGACTGGATGTCCCTGTCAGCTGACGGAGGAAAAGACGGTGAATCCGTGACGGTCAAAGTGGAAAAGAATTCAACTATGGAGACAAAGACAGCTGAACTCAAGATATTTTCCGGATCTGCAACGAAAGCTGTTACCGTAACATCCGCTCCAGCTTATGTTATAGAATTTGTAGACGGGGCCGTCGCTGCAGTTTCTTCTGAAGGGGGAGATGTCAGTATTCTTGTGAATACGAATGTTCCAGAATTGGATGTACAATTTTCTGGTGACGGGTCTGAATGGGTGGAATATAAAGGAAGGAATGATGTTTTCGGTAAGACTTATCTGTTGTTCAGTGTGTTAGAGTCTGACAGATATCTCTTGAGAAGTACCGATGTGACAGTACAGGGATCTGGAGAAACTTCAGTCCTTAAATTGACTCAGGCTCAGTTGGACGCAATACTGCCAGAAAAGAAGTATATAAAGACCGACCTTACAGAGCAGAATGTGACACTGACGGTCAAGCATAATGTTGAAATCGATGAATTGGAATTGCCTTCATGGATAAGTATATCAGATATAGAAACACAACCTGCCGGTGAAGATGGACTTATGTCTACTGAATATACATTGCATCTTAATGAGGCATTGGCGACAAGGTTATCGGATATTTCATTTGATTGGAATAATGAGACAATGGCTGAAGTGACAATCCGTCAGCAGAATCCTGATCCTGTCCTTACAGATATCCAGGATGAGAACCTGAGGACAGAGTTGAGTAATCTCGGATGGATTATACCTGAAGAAGGGAGCACTGTATGTGAAATACTTGAACCAGGACTTACATCGACATCACTTGAATTGGAGAATACTTCATGGAGTGGTGGGTATATCGGGACCTTGAATGGTCTTGGTGCCTTCAGGTCCTTGACGGAAATTTCTTTGTCCGGCTATAGTCTGGAGGTTCTGGATATATCTGACTGTACTGGAATAACTTCTTTAGGTTTATATAACATAACTTCGTTATCGGAAGTTCGTCTTGGGGATAATCCTTTGACAGAGTTCAGTATTACAGGTGATTATTATACATTGTACCTTGAAAATGAATCATTGATTATATCAGGGAAGAATGTCAAGACGGTAAATATCAATTCAGACTCTTCATATTTATCGTACTATGATGGACTTGCATCCATAGATGTAACAGGCTGTCCAGTTTTGGAGGAATTGCATGCAAAGCGGGAAACGGAAGAATATGATTATTGGACAGGAGACTATACATTAGTTTGTAACCTTGAAACTGTATATGTCTCTGCCGAACAGCAGGCCTCCATCGATGCCGGTACTCTGACTGTTGAAAAGAGCGACCTTACACAAATTGTTGTCAAATAAGGCGGTTATGACTTTGTTAAGACCGGGCAGGGGTGTGTTTCACACGTCCGTCCGGTCTTTGATTTAAGTTTCTGTCATCTATTTGGTATATTCGCACGTTATTTATATTGATTATCCGGGAAAGTACCCCTTTGTCTTAATGACTGAAAAAAAGGGTCCCGTATTGTCATTTCGAGCGGAAGCCTATGGCCGTAGTCGAGAAATCTGTTATAAGACAATGCATTGTGAAAAATCAGATCCCTCGACTGCGCTCGGGATGACAACTTAGGGGGCCTCTTTACGGATAATCATTTTATTTATATGTTGGTATATATTTGCTGTATTATGAAAAAGTTTATATTGCCGTTGATGGCGGCACTGCTGGGGACAGCGGCATTTGCAAAGGGTGAGTCTGACTTGAGGATTGTCCGGAAATCCATTCTTGAAGACCCGCTGATGGACCGTGTCTTTGAAATGGCGCATGAGACTGTCGCAGGCGGTCTGAACGCCGGGGACGGTTACGGTGAAGTGTGGATAAGGGATTTCAACACTTTCATCACTGTGGCGATGGATGTTATGCCTGACGGAAAGGTACGCGAATGTCTCGACACTTTCTTCCGCTTCCAGGGGGAGGACGGCAATATTGTTGACGGTTACATTCCTGTAGAAAAGGCGGATCTTGACAATCCGGACGGCTATGCCTACCGGCTTTCCGGGACCGCTCCTCAGTTTGCCGCGCACAAGAATACGGTGGAGACTGACCAGGAGACCTCTCTCATCCAGGCCGTGTTCCAGTATGTGGAGAAGAGCGGGAACCGCGGATACCTGGAGACTGTAGTGGACGGGAAGACTGTCCTGGAGCGTCTGGAGATGGCCCTGGAGTTCCTTTATACGCACAGATACAGCCGGGAATACGGCCTGATATATGGCGCGACCACGGCTGACTGGGGCGATGTCCAGCCGGAGCATGCCTGGGGAGTGGCAATAGATGAAAATACGCATTTCGCCATCGACATCTATGACAATGCGATGCTTTCCATTGCATTGGACAACCTAGCCGAAATGACCCCGGACCCTTCGGTACGGGCCCGCTGGAACGAGGCCAGGGAAAAGATCGTCTCAAATGCAAGGAAGTATCTTTGGGATGAAAAGAACCGGAAATTCATTCCTCATATATACCTGGACGGCTCCCCGTTCCCTGAAGATTTTGACGAGAACAAGATCTACTATCATGGAGGAACTGCCGTGGCTGCCCTTGCCGGGATGCTGACTAAAGATGAGATAGCCCATGCCAATGACAGGATGCTGGAGAATATGCGCAAGGCCCATGCGCAGACCATAGGCCTGACCCTGTATCCGACTTATCCTGCCGGATATTTCAAGAGCCCGGGAATGTATCCGTATGGATATCAGAACGGAGGGGACTGGACGTGGTTCGGAGCCAGGATGATATGGGCTCTGGCAGAAAACGGCTACATTAAAGAGGCATACGAGGAACTGAAGCCGATGCTTGCCCGCGTCATAGAAAACAACGGCTTTAATGAGTGGTACACTCCTGCCGGCGAACCTATGGGGTCCGGCACATTCAGGGGTGAAGCCGGTGTGCTGGTCACTGCGATAGACATGCTCCGGGACTGGGCGGAAGACAAAAGATAAATGGCTTTTCCGGAAAATGCACTATCTTTATCCGTTTTCTAAAAGAGAGCCCTGTTATGATTTATCCTACAGACTACAAGGATCTTCTTGGCAGTGCGGAAAGTACCGAGAAGGCCATAAAATATGTCAAGGACATGTTTCAGGCAAACCTTTCGGCGCAGCTTGCGCTGTTGAGGGTTACGGCACCTATGGTTGTCCTCTCCGGAACCGGCCTGAACGATGATCTTAATGGGGTCGAAAGGCCCGTAAGGTTCCCGGTCAAGGGAATGGGGGATGCTGCGGCCGAGGTGGTACATTCGCTGGCGAAATGGAAACGTCTTAAACTGTGGGAAATGGCTGTCCCTCCGGGACGCGGGATATATACCGACATGAATGCCCTCAGACCGGATGAAGACCTGGACAATATCCATTCCATCTATGTAGACCAGTGGGATTGGGAGAGGGTCATCACGCCGGAGCAGAGGACCCTCGATTTTCTGAAAAAGACCGTACGGAGGATATATGAGGCACTTAAAGTCACGGAAAACAGGATATATGTCGAGTTCCCGCAGATAGAACCCGTATTGCCTGAAGAGATAAAGTTCGTGCATTCAGAGGAGCTTCTGCGCCTGTATCCGGATCTTCCTGCAAAAGAAAGGGAAAGGAAGATAGTGCGGAAATATGGTGCGGTATTCATCATCGGGATAGGCGGTGAGTTGTCCGATGGCTCGGTTCATGACGGCAGGGCTTCGGATTATGACGACTGGAGTTCATTGAACGGAGACGGACCGGAGGAGGCTCCTTACCGGGGACTCAACGGGGACATACTGGTATGGAATCCGGTCCTTGAAGATTCTTTCGAGCTTTCTAGCATGGGAATCCGGGTGAATCCAGAATCGCTGCGCAGACAGCTGGTACTGAGGCATGAAGAATGGAAGTCCGACCTGTATTTCCATCGTCTGCTTCTTTCCGGGGAACTCCCGTGTACGGTCGGCGGGGGAATCGGCCAGTCACGTCTTTGCATGTTCCTGTTGCGCAAGGCCCACATAGGCGAGATACAGAGTGCGATATGGCCTGAAGAAATGCGTGCGGAATGTCTCAGGCACGGAATATCTCTGCTATAGAACTTCTGTGCATGTATATATCAAGCCTTTAAACTGAGTCCGGACAGTTTGTTTTCATGCCGCCGTCATGCCCCCACCGTGCGCAGTGGGAATGCTTTCATGTCCACCGGGAACAATGAACCGGGAAAACTATGCCTGGTGGTCCGGCAGGATGTCCACTTGGTACAGAAATGCGGCGAGTGTGTGCGCAGTGGGAATGCTTTCGTGACCACCGTGTGCGGAGAAGCAGGAAAACCATGCGAGGTGGGACTGTGGAATGTCCACTTGGTACAGAAATGCGGCGAGTGTGTACGAGGAGGGAATGTTTCCGTGACCACCGCGCACAGGGAAGACGGAAAACAGCGTAAGGTCCATGCCCTTTACTGTCATTTCGACCGACCGGAGGGAGTGGAGAAATCTGCCTGGAGAACTCCGCAGATCCCCGGCTGCGGGCAACGCCCTCCGCTCGGGATGATATGTCAGGGGTATCTTTGCGGATAATCAGACATTATTATTCCTCAAAAAATTGTCCCTGTATTCAGTAGGACAAACACCCAGCCGTTTCTGGATATACCGGCTGAAATAAGACACGGAAGAGAAATTCATACGCTCTGCGATTTCCGTCAACGGAAGTTCCTTTTGCCGGAGCAGGCGGGTGATTTCCTGCATGGTGAAGCGGTCAATCCAGTATGAGGCTGGTTTCCCGCTTACCTTTTTGCATATTTCCGACAGATAATGGGGCGTAATGCAAAGGTGTGAAGCATAAAATTCAAGGTCTCTGTTCCGGATATATTCACCGTTATACAGCAATTCTATGAAATTCCGCAACAGGGAGGTGATGCGCTCCGACACTTGCAGTTCCTTGCGGCTGCGTGCGTGAATGTCGTACAGGTCAAGAATATGCGCGGTCAGCAGGCTGCCCAATAATTCTTCGCGGAAAAAGTGCTTCTCGTCTTCCATGCGCATCCGCAGATACTGCAAAGCCTCCTCGCATATCCGGAAGTCCCGTTCGGACAATTTCATGACCGGATTCCGCAAAAGAGACAGATGCCCTATGATGCCATAATTGCTGCGGATGGCAATCGAAGTAACGAAGGATTCCGAAAGGTTCATCAAGATGCCTTGGAAATCATCTGAGGCGGAGAAGTCCGAAGCAAGTGTCGCATTAGGCAGAATGACATAATCCCCGGAAGAAATGTTATAATGGGTGTCCTGGAAAGCAAATCCCATATTGCCCTTTCTGCAAAGGATATGAAT